>NZ_CAXREX010000240.1:0-11431 GCF_964229645.1 Nioella sp.
CCCGATATCTTCTTTGCCCCGGAGCATTGGCGGCTGGATGAAAAGATCGCCCGCGCCCGCTTTGTTGCCTGCATCAGCGAATTCAGCCGCAGCCAGGCGATGTTCTGGTCCGACCGGGGGCACTGGCCGAAGCTGAAGATCATCCATTGCGGCGTGGAGCCGGAGCGCTACACGACCGGGGCACGGGACGGCACGCGGCTGATCTTCGTCGGACGGCTCGATGCGGTAAAGGGTGTGCCCGTGCTGCTCGACGCCTTTGCCGAGGCACGGGGCGCGCTGCCGGGGCTCAGCCTGACGCTGGTGGGCGATGGCCCTGACCGCGCGGCGCTGGAGGCCGAAGTGACCGCGCGCGGGCTGGCCGGTGCCGTGATCTTCGCCGGATACCGCTCTCAGGCGGAGGTCGCCGCGCTCCTGGCCGAGCACGACGCTCTGGTCCTGCCCAGTTTCGCCGAGGGTGTGCCCGTTGTGCTGATGGAGGCGATGGCCGCGCGCCTGCCCGTCATCGCAACCGCCGTGGGCGGCGTGGGGGAACTGGTCGAGCACGGGGTGAGCGGACTGATGGTGCCGCCGGGGGACGGGGCGGCCCTGCGGGCCGCGATCCTCCAGGTCCTGGGCGATGGCGCCCTGCGCACCCGGATGGGCAAGGCGGGCCGCGCGGTGGTCGAGACCCAGTTCACCGCAACGACGGAGGCCGCGCGGCTGGCGCGGCTCTTCCGCGCCGGGGCCGAGCTGCCCGGGGAAAAACGACCGGAGACCTCGTCATGAACGATGCCATTGCCATTGTCCTGATTGGCCGCAACGAAGGCGCGCGGCTGAAAAATGCGCTCGCTTCGGTGAAGGGGCTGGTGGAGCGCGTGGTCTATGTCGACAGCGGCTCGACCGATGACAGCGTGGCCCATGCCCGCGCCGAGGGTGTCGAGGTGGTCGAGCTTGACATGGCGATCCCCTTCACCGCCGCGCGGGCGCGCAACGCGGGCGTCGATGCCCTGCGCGCGACCGAGGAGACCTTCACCGTCGAGATCGGCGACCTGCCCGAGTTCATCCAGTTCATCGACGGGGATTGCGTGCTGGAACGCGACTGGCTGTCCATTGCGCTTTCCGTCATGCGCGCGGCCCCCGACCTGGGCATTGTCACCGGCTGGCGGCGTGAAATCCATCCCGAGGCCAGCATCTACAACGCCATGTGCGACCACGAATGGTATCGCCCGGCGGGGCCGATCGTGGCCTGCGGCGGCGACATGCTGGTGCGTAGCGCCGCCTACGAGGCGGCCGGCTGCTTCAAGGACGAGGTCATTGCCGCCGAGGATGACGAGTTCTGCCTTCGCGTGCGCATGGCGGGCTACAAGCTGATGCGAATTCCCCGCAACATGACCCGGCACGATGCCGACATGCACCGTTTTGGCCAATGGTGGCGGCGCTCGGTGCGCAATGGCCACGGTTTCGCGCAACTGGGGGTGCTGCACGGTGCCCATCTCGCCCGGGAACGGGCGCGGGTCTATGTCTTCGGCCTGATGTTGCCCGCCGTCGCTCTGGCGGGACTTGTCACGACACCCTGGGTGACGATTGGCGTTCTGGCGCTTTATGCCGGGTCCTATGCCAGTGCCCTGCGCGGCCTACTGCGCGACGGAATCGCCCCTGCAACCGCCCTGCGCTTCGCGGGCTTCCTGACCCTGGCCAAGATCCCCAACCTCTTGGGCATGGCGACCTTCTGGGCGCGGCGGCTGCGCGGGCGGTCGATGCGGATCATCGAATACAAGTGAGAGAGCCCTTGAAGACCCCCACCCTCCGTATCGGCCTGATCGGCGCAGGATATATCGCAAGCTGGCACGCAGAGGCGTTGAAAGCCACGCCGGGCGTTGAGCTGCGCGCGATCTGCGACCGCAGCCACAGCGCAGCCGAGGCCCTGGCCGCGGCCCATGGCGCGCAGGTCTTTACCTCGGTCGAGGAAATGATCGCCGCGCGGGCCTGCGACGCGGTGCATATCCTCACGCCCCCCGACCTGCACAAGGCGCTAGCGATCCAGTGCCTTGAAGCAGGGCTCGACGTGCTGGTCGAAAAGCCCGTGGCCCTGTCGGCCAGCGACACGCGCGCCATTGCCGAGACGGCCGAGAAGACCGGCAAACGCTTCTCTGCCGGGCATAATTTCCTGGGGCTTCCCAGCTATGGGCGGCTGAAGCGCGCGGTGACAGACGGCCAGCTTGGCCGCATCGCCGAGGCGCGGATCACCTGGTGCCTGCCGCTGGCGCCGCTGCGCTCCGGCCCATACGGGCTGTGGCTGATGCGGGCGCCGCAAAACCTGCTGCTGGAACTGGGACCGCACCCGTTTTCCTTCGCGGTGGACCTCTTCGGGCCGCTCGACATCCTGTCGGTCGTGACCGGCCAGTCCGTGACCCTGCCCGGCGGCGACAGCCGCGACCAGAGCTGGCGCATCCTGGCGCGCGCGGGCGATGTGGATGTGACGATCACGCTGTCGATGGTCGAAACCATGGACGAGCGCAGCGTCACCTTGCGCGGGTCCTCGGGGATCGCGCGGCTCGACTATGCGGCCGATACGCTCGTGACGCAGGGCGATAATACCGCCGAGCTGGTGCTCAATCCGCTTGGCAAGGCGCTGGCCGGGGCAGGCGCGCATCTGCGCGAGGGGCTGCGCAACGCGGTGACCCAGGCCGCCTCGCTCAACCGCAAGTCGCCCTATGGGCAAAGTTTCCGGGGCATGGCCCATGCGATCTACGGCGGCGACGCGGGGCCTTTCGGGGGCGATGCGGCTGTCCGGGTCATGCAGGCCATCGACGACAGTCTGGCCAAGGTCAGCCTTCCCCCCGCCCCTGCGGTCGTGACCGGCATCCCGAGGCCGAGTGTCATGGTCATCGGTGGCACCGGCTATATCGGGCGCAACCTGACGCGGGCTCTGGTCGCGAAGGGCCATGACGTGCGGGTGCTGTCGCGTGGCGCGCATGGCCCCTTCCCCGACATCGCGAACCACGTGGAAACCGTGCCCGTCAGCCTGTCGGACAGGGCGGGCATCGCGGCGGCGATGGATGGGATCGACACGGTCTACAACCTGGCCAAGTCGATGGACACGACCTGGGACGCAGCGTTGCAGAACGACGTGGGTACCGCCCTGCGCATCGGAGAGGCCGCACTGGAAGCGGGCGTCAGGCGGCTGGTCTATACCGGCACGATCGCCTCCTATGACATGTCGGACCCCAAGGGCGTCATCACCGAGGCGACGGGCTTTGGCGATATCGAGAACCGCAACCTCTATGCGCGGTCCAAGGCGGAATGCGAACGGCAGCTTTCGGCGCTGCACCGCGAGAAGGGCCTGCCGCTGGTCATCGCGCGCCCCGGTATCGTTGTGGGCGGCGACGGGCCTTTGCAGCATTGGGGCATCGGGCGCTGGCACGGGGCGGGCGCGGTGAAGCTTTGGGGGAAGGGCCGCAATATCCTGCCCTTCGTGCTGGCAGATGACCTGTCACAAGGGCTGATCGCGATGATGGAGACCGAGGCCGCGCTTGGCCAGAGCTTCAACCTGACCGGGGAGCCGATGCTAACCGGGCGCGATTACTTCGACGCCATTCACGCGCGCCTTGGCGCGCGGCTGCGGGTGCGTTCTGGCAACCTGACCGCGATGTGGATGGCCGACGCGGTGAAATACGGGCTGAAACGCCATGCGCTCGGGCGGAAATCGGCGCTGCGCGCGTCGCTGGCGGACTGGCGCTCTCGCGGGCATTTCGCGCGCTTCGACAACAGCCTGCCCAAGCAGGTGCTCGGCTGGAGCCCCGAAGCCGACCGCGAGGCGTTTCTCGATCGCGCCTTGGACAGCCGGGCGCTCTTCGGGATATGACGGCGAAAAAGGGCTTAATTCTGCCAAGTTTAACGGTTTTAATAGGGCTTGCCCCGGAGATGGGGCCAAGATCAGGACCTGACGAGAGATGAGCAGCAACGCACCCCAGACCGGCCCCGACGGGTTGACCGACAGCGAGCGGCGTCGCCGCGCGTTGGAACGTCGCCTGCGCGAGGCGCTGACGCAGGGGGCAACGCTGGACGAAGAAGAGGCCGCGACCGAGGCCGAGGCCCCTGCCCCTGCGGGCGAGTCCGAGCCGACCACGCGCCCGGCCCCCGCAACGGCCCCGCGCCAGCCTGCGTCCGACATCTGGTCGCGCCTGCCCAAGATCCCGGTGGAACCCGCGCGGCTGGAACGCAACCTGGTGATCACCGCCAGCCGTCATGACCCGGTCCATGCCGCCTTCGACGTGCTGCGCACCCGCGTCAAGCAGGCCATGATCGAACACGGCTGGAGCCGCGTCGGCATCACCTCGCCCAACGAGGGCAACGGCAAGAGCTTCACCGCGATCAACCTTGCCGTGAGCCTGTCGCGCCTGCCCGATGTCCGGTCCGCGCTGATCGACCTCGACCTGCGCCGCCCGGGCCTGGCCCGCGTGCTCGGCCTGCGCGACATGCCCGCGACCGCCGACTTCCTGCGCGGAGAGATCACCGTCGAAGAATATCTCTCGGTCTTCGGGCCGAACATGCTCAATATCGGCGACCGCATGGCCATTGGCATCAATGGCCGACCCGAGGCCTATGCGTCGGAACTGTTGCAGGATCCTGCCAGCGCCGAGCGGCTGGCCGCGATGCAGCGCGACCTTGGCCTTGATCTCGTGCTCTACGACCTGCCCCCCGCGCTTGCGATGGACGACGTGCTGGCCTTCCGCCCGCATCTCGACTGCGTGCTTCTGGTGGTGGGCGGCGGCGAAACCCGGGCGCGAGACGTGCGCGAGGTGCAGCGCCGCCTTGGCGACGACCTGCCGATCCTCGGGGTGGTCATGAACAAGGCCGAACTGGACGACGATCCGGGCTACGGCTACGGCACCTGACCGGGCTTAGCCGGGTCGGTTGGTCCGCCGCAGAACGATCGCGGGTTCGCGCGCGGGCATGAAGGGCAGCCTCTCTGACAGCGTCCGGAACCATCCCCTGACATAACCCACGCCTGCCACGGCCGCCGCCGTGAGCGCGCCGATGAACAGCAACCGGCCCCGCCGGACCTGTCCCTGGCTGCGCAGGTTGGGGATCGAGACCACGGGCTGCACGCCCAGCTCCCTCTCGAACTGACGCGGGCTGCGCAGGCGGCCATCCATGACCTCCAGCGCCAGGGCGGCGCCAAGCGCGAGGAAGCCAACCAGGACGCCCCCGGCCATGGCCAGTTTGCGGCGGCTGGCCGAGACCGGGTATTCCGGCGCAATCGCCTCTTCCAGAACCTCGAAGCGTTCAGCCTGGTTGCGGCTTTCCAGAAGCTGGTTCATCGCCGCCTGCGCGCGCCGTTCGGTGATGACGCCAAGCTCGCCCTGCAACTGTTCCAGCCGCCGGTCATAGACGTTCATCTGGCGCTCGATCTCGGGCGCGGTGGCAATCACGGCTTCCAGATCGGCGATGGCGCCTGTCACAAGCTCCAGCCGCTGCGCAAGCAGCGCCTGCTGGCGTTCGCGCGCCTCGGCCAGAAGCCGTCCGCTTTCGCTTTCCAGCTGGATGATCTGTTCCTCGATGCTGATCCGGCTTTCTTCCAGGCGGCTGAGCTGCGTGCGCTGCGAGGTGATGGCCGCAGGCAGGGCACCGGCATGTTCCTGCCGGAAATCGGCATATTCGAATTCGAGCGCCTCGATCTCGGCGGTCAGGCGCTCTTCCTCGGACACGAGGAATTCGAGCGTGCGCGCGGTGCGCCCCGAAGTGCGTTCCTGCGCCTCGTCCAACACGCGGGCCAGGAAGGTGTTGGCGACCGCGGCGGCGATCTCCGGGTCGGCAAGGCGCACGATGATCACGAGCCCTGAGGGCTGGACGTCGGGCCGCCAGGCCTGCGCCTCGTCGATCAGCTGGTTGATTTCCACTGCGCCGCGCATCAGCCCAACCCGCTCGGTCAGCGAGGGGATCTGCGTGAAGAGCCCGAATTCTTCGACGATCGTCGCGATATTGTCGCGCGACATCAGCTGTTGCTCGATCAGCTCAAGCTCACTGTTGGGATTGATCGTGCCCGTGGCCCCGCCGCCCGACTGGCTGGTCAGGCGTTCGACCACCTGCGCCGCCTCGATCTGGACGACGGCGGTGGCCTCGTACACGCGCGGCTGGCTGAGCGTGTAGAGCAGCACCAGGGGAAGCCCGATGACGAGAATGAGCAAGATCACCCAGATCCGACGGATCAGGATGCGGGGAATATCCCTGAGCGATGAAATCGGACCCATTGCGGGGAATCCTTCGAGGGCTGACGCGATCATGGCACTTTTCGCAATCTTTACTGTGGCCCCGATACACTGGGACGAACTGTGGCAACGGCCGCCCCCAAGCCGCCATAACCTTGCCCCAATTTAGGAGATTTTTTGACGAATTTCCAAGCCTCAGGCCGAAATCTCTGAAAAACATTCCGTTTCCGGAATCGAATTTCCCGCCACATTTGCGCCACATTCCGCCCCGCGCGGCAGGGCGAGCAGCGTGCAGACCAGGCCGGAGGCACAAAAGAGCTGCCCTGTCAGGCTAATTCCGGCCCCGATCGGCCCGAACCCGGTGTTGAGCCGCGCAAGGAAGCGCCCTGCCCCGAGATCGGGCAGGATGTCCATCGCGTCGAAGCCCACGATGCGGCGCGTCCTTGGATAAAGCGCCTTGTAGGTCGCTTCCTTGGCCGAGAAGATCATCCGTGCGTAACCGCCGCGCAGGTCGGCGTCCTGTGTCATCAGCCAATCCCGGTCGGTCGGGGTCAGCACGTCGGGCCACAGCTCTTCGGGCAGCGGATCGAGCGGCTCGATGTCGATACCCAGACCGGAGAGCGCGCGTGCGCGCGCTGCCACGGCGATGCAGAGCCCGTTGCTGTGGGAAATCGATCCCACCACGCCCGCTGGCCAGACCGGCGCACGGTCGCTGCCCATCGGGATCGCGTAAGGCACCATCCCCACGGCGCGCATGGCCGCGCGGGCCGCCGCCCGACCGGCGGCAAACTCGGCCTGGCGCGCAGGTGTCGCGCGCGCCATCGCCGGGGCCTCGCCAGGCCAGAAACCGTGGGCGTCTTCCACCCGCGCCTCGCCATAGCCCAGAAGGCCCCCGCGCCAGCTGGTTTCGATCAGGTCACGGAACATCTCAGCCCCTCCCTGCCCGGGCCGCGCGCATCTGGCGCCGACGCGACATGGCCTCTGTGCGGGTTATCGCCCGCTCGGAGGTCGGGGGCGGACCCTGCGGGTCCGGTTCCTGCTGTTCGCCCCGGGTCAACCGGTCGACCTCTGCCGCGAGGGCCGACAGGACGGGGAAGCGGAAGATGTCGGTGATCGAGAGACGCTCGGCCCCAAGCTCGGCCCGGATGTCGCGATGCGCCTGCACCGCCAGCAGCGAATGCCCGCCGAGGTCGAAGAAGTGGTCCTGCGGGCCGATCCCTTCGACCCCCAGGATCCGGGTCCAGATCGCGGCAATGCGTCCCGCCGTATCGGCCTGGGCGCTGATTGGGGTCACGTTCGATTGCGCTACCGTCGCGCTGCGCTGGCGCGGCGCAGGCAGCGCCTTGCGATCGATCTTCTTGTTGGGTGTCAGCGGGAAGGCGTCGAGCCGGACGATATGCGCGGGCCGCATATGGGCGGGCAGTTCCGCCGCCAGATGCGCGCGGATCGTTGCCTGATCGACCGGGGTCGTTTCGAGGACATAGGCCACGAGCTGAACATTGCCCGGCACGTCTTCGCGCGGGATCACCACGGACTGGCGCACGCCGGGCACCGCGTCGATCTGGCTTTCGATCTCGCCCATCTCGATGCGGTAGCCGCGCAGCTTGACCTGGTGATCGGCCCGGCCCAGGAAATCGAGCCCGCCATCGGCGCGCCAGCGCACGAGGTCGCCGGTGCGATAGATGCGATTGCCGGGTTTGAACGGATCGTCGAGGAAGCGCTCTGCGGTCAGGTCTGGCCGTTGCCAGTAGCCGCGCGCCACGCCCTCGCCGCCGATGAAAAGCTCGCCGGGCACGCCGACGGGCACGGGGCTCATTGCTTCGTCCAGCACGTAGACTTGCGTATTCGCGATCGGCCGGCCGACCCCGGTGATACCGTCCCCGCCCGTCGCGGTCTGGGTCGTGGACCAGATCGTCGTTTCGGTGGGGCCATACATGTTCTCGATATGGGCGCCTGTTGCGGCCTGAAGCTCGGCCACCAGCGACCCGGGCAGCGCCTCGCCGCCCACCATCAGGTGCCTGACGCGCGCCAGTGCCATCCTTGCCTCGTCATTGCCCACCAGCATCCGCGCCATCGAGGGGGTGCATTGCAGATGGGTCACGCCATGGCGGATGATCTGCGCGGCGATCGAGAAATCATCCTCGGCCAGCGCATCGCCCTGGTTGGCGCGTTTCAGCACCTCGGCAATGGGCCTGAGCCCGTCGAGCACCTTCTGCCGCTCGATCCCGTAGTCGATCAGGCAGGCGATTTCATCGACGCCGATGCGCTTGAGCTGCTCCACCCGGTCGAGCGCATCCTCGACCGTGCCAAAGAGGCCGCTGTCGTTGAAATAGCGCTCGAAGGCGAAATCGAGGATCGCTTCCAGCTCTTCTTCCGACAGGATGCCGAGATCGAGTTGCATCGGGTTATTGACGCCCTTGGGCTTCTTGAAGGCGGGGAATGCCCAGGCAAACTGCTTGATGAGGCCCGCCGCCGAACGCAGGTAATCCTTCATCGGGCCGCGGGCGACCTCGCGCGCTTCCTCGCGGTCCTTCGCAAGGTAGGAATGCAGCATCAGGGTAACGGTGAAGTCATCCGGGTTGCGGCCCGAGGCGCGCAGCGCATCGTGGTAGATGCGGATCTTGTCGCCCACCTCGTCGATGGACTGGCCCAGAAGATGGGTCAGCACATTGGCCCCGATCTCTCCCGCTTCGCGCCAGGTGTCGGGGTTGCCCGCCGTGGTCACCCAGATGGGCAGTTCCTTCGACACCGGGCGGGGCTGGGTCAGCACCTTGTGCGGCGTGCCATCGGCCAGCGGGAATTCCACCTCTTCGCCACGCCACAGCGCGCGCAGGGTGTCGATGGCCTCATACATCGCCGGTTTGTTGTTGGGCGGCGTGTTCTCGGGGCGCAGGACGAAATCATGCGGCTGCCATCCGCTGGCGATGCCAAGCGCGGCGCGCCCGTTGGTGAGGTTGTCGATCACCGCCCATTCCTCGGCGATCCGTGCGGGGTGATGCAGCGGCGCCACGACAGAGCCGGAGCGCACCCCGATATTCTTCGTCACCGCTGCCACCGCGGCCCCGGTCACCGAGGGGTTGGGATAGGGGCCGCCGAAAGCGTGAAAATGGCGTTCCGGCGTCCAGACCGCGCAGAACCCATTCTGATCGGCAAATTTTGCCCCTTCCAGCAGCATCGTGTACTTGTCGCGCCCGACGCCATCGTCATTGCCCCAGTAAAAGAGGCTGAACTCCATCCCCCGGCCGGTCTGGCCGATGCGGCCATTGCTGACGAGCGTGCGGTTCTCATCGCCCGAGATGACGACGGTGAACCCGCGCGCGAGGGTCCAGAAGAGCTCCAGCACCGAGATGTCGAAGGAAAGGCTGGTCACCGCCAGCCAGACGCCGCCCGCCTCGTGGTCGATGCGCGCGTCCATGCCGGTGAAGAAGTTCGAGACGTTGCGGTGCTCGATCATCACGCCCTTGGGCCGCCCGGTGGAGCCCGAAGTATAGATCAGGTAAGCGAGGTCAGCGGAGGTGACACCGCTGTCGGGATTGGTGCCCGGGGCCGATGCAATGCGCGGATCGCGGTCGATTTCCAGCACTTGCGCCGCATGCGGCGGCAGGTGCGGGGTCAGCGCGGCCTCGGTCAGGATCACGGCGGCACCGCTATCCTCGACGTAAAGCGCGATGCGGTCGGCCGGGTAATCGGGGTCGAGCGGCACATAGGCCCCACCCGCCTTGTGAATGGCGATGGCCCCGATCAGCAGGTCAGCCGACCGGCGGACATGGAGCCCCACGAGATCGCCGCGCCGCACGCCCAGTCCGGCCAGCGTGTGGGCCACGCGATTGGCCCGCGCGTTCAATTCCGCATAGCTCAGACGGTCACCCTCGAAGACAAGCGCGGTGGCCTCGGGCGTTCGTGCCGCCTGTGCCTCGAACATCTGGTGGATGCAGGATGCGCGGTCAAAATCGGTCTCGGTCGCGTTCCAGTCATGGACAAGCTTGCGCCGCTCGGCCTCGGGCACAATGGAGAGGCTCGCCACCGGCGTTTCCGGATCGGCGGACAGGACATGTTCGAGCCGCAGGGCGATCAGGTCCAGTTCTTCGGGTGTCACGCGCGAGGGGTCGGCCGTGAGCTCAGTTCCATCCTCGCTCAGCGTCAGGGCCGCCCCGGGCACGGGCGCGGCACCGATGGCGAAATCCGGCGTGACAAGGCCGGAGAGGCCCGGAAGGCGCGCAGGCAGGTCGCCCGCGAAAGGCCCCTTGGCGCGGGCCTTCTCGATCCGGGCCGCGAACCGGGCCTCGGCCTCGGCAACGCTGCCGTCAGGGTCGATGGAAACGGGCACCCAGGGGGAAAGGTAGCCAGGATGGGCCACGGGCATGGCAAGCGCAAGATCCACCGCGCCACCCTCGCCCTTGCGCAGGGCGAGCATGGCAAACCGGGCCTGGACCTGGGACGCGGTCAAGGACGGGGGGACGGCGACCCGCCTCAGGGTCGCCCCCGTCCCGTCCGAAACCGGGTGGAACGAGAACGCCGCCGGATGCATGTCGGCAAGCCGCTTGCGCCAAAAGCTTTCAGATGGGGCCGCGGCGGCCATCGCGGCGGAAAGCGCCGCGGTGCCGCCAGGGATCGGCAGGTGGTCGCCCGCCGCGAGGTGATCGGCGAGCATCACGGGCGATCCATCGACACAGCGCATCGCGCCCAGCCTCACGGCGCCGCCCGCAACGGCAATGGTCGTGGTGCCTCCGGTCACTTCCAGAACCTCGCCGGGCGCGCCCGCGCCATCGACGGGTTCGGCGCTGCCCACCAGCAGGATGTCGCGGCCGGTCTCGAGCTTCGGAGAGGCCAGCGGGTTCCAGTATTCGCCATGGTCGAGCGCGCGCACAAGGCGCGTGATCTCGGCCGCCGACCGGGTGACGTCGATCCGCGCCGCAGCCTCGGGGCGCGCATCACGGGCAAAGTAGCTGCGCCGGGAAAGATCCTGCGGTCTACCCTCGGCGCGGTTCTGAGCGAGGGCGTCCATCACCTCGCCGAAACTGTCGAGCGCGGCGGCATAGCACTTGGTATTGAGCGTCAGCGCGGTTTCGCCTTCGACGATCTCGACCATGCGCTGCGCAAGGATATTGCCCTCGTCCACGCCGCCCGCGATGCGGTGCCAGGTGATGCCGTGGCGCGGCTCCCCGTTCAGCAGCGCCCAGACCGGGGCGTTGAGCCCGGCATAGGCGGGCAGCGGGCCATCATGAAAATTGACCGCGCCG
>NZ_CAXREX010000241.1:0-46975 GCF_964229645.1 Nioella sp.
CTCGCCGAGCGGCTGAACGTGACCACCGTTGCCGAGGGCGTGGAAACCCCCGGAGAGCACAGCGTTCTGCAGCAACTGGGGTGCGATCACCTGCAGGGCTTCCTCTTTTCCCGGCCGATGCCCTTTGACGAAACGATTGCCTGGATGCGCGACAGGGCCGCGAAAGCCTCTCCGCCCACCCCCTTTCGTCGCCGCATCGGCTGATACCCCGCCGAATCCGGGGCCAATCCGCGCGCAGACCCCTTTGACGGGGAAAACCGCTTGACCTTTCCAGCCTCAGTCTGTTGAACCTCCGTGACTTCAACCAAGGCTGGATACGCAGGTATGGAAGATCAGAACCAGAACAAGAACCTCATTCTGGCAATGGCGCTCTCGATGGGTGTCATTCTTATCTGGACATTCCTGTTCCCGCCGGAACAGCCCCCTGCCGACCCGGCGGCGTCCGATCCGCAGGCGGTCTCGACCGTCGATGAAAACGGAAACGAGGTCGCCCTCGCCCCGCCGCCTGCGGCCGGAGCCGAAGGTGCAGGCACCGATGCCGCGCCCGAGGAACTGGTCGAGACCCCGCGCGTCGAGATCGAAACCCCGTCGCTGTCGGGCTCCATTGCCCTGACCGGCGGCCGGCTCGATGACCTACTGCTGACCGACTACACCGAGACCATCGAAGAGGGGTCCCCGAACGTGCGCCTGCTGTCGCCCGTGGGCGAAGCCGGGGCCTATTACGCGCTTTATGGCTGGACGCCCGGCGGCGCGCTCGATTTCGACCAGGTTCCCGGTGCGAACACCGCCTGGGAACTGGAGGCAGGTGACCGCCTGACCCCCGAAACCCCGATCACTCTGGTCTGGGACAACGGCTCGGGCCTTGTCTTCCGCCGCACCATCTCGGTCGACGAGGACTACCTGTTCACCATCACCCAGTCGGTCGAGAACACCGGTGACACCGAGGCGCGCCTTGCCCCCTACGGCATCGTCGCGCGCCATGGTCTGCCCGAGGACCTGCAGAATTTCTTCATCCTGCATGAAGGGGTCGTGCAGAACTCTGACGGCACGTTGAACGAACTGGACTATGACGGCATCGCCGATCTCGAATTCGTTCAGCGCGAAGGCTCGCCCGCCGAAGTGACCGAGGTCACCGGGTCGGGCTGGATCGGCTTCACCGACAAGTACTGGATGACGTCGCTTGTGCCCGGCGCGGGCCAGCCCTTCACCGCCGTGACCCGCTATGTGCCCGGCGCCGAGATCTACCAGACCGAAACCCGCCTTCCCGCAGTCACGGTCGCGCCCGGCGAAACCGCGGAATCGACCACCCGTCTCTTCGCGGGCGCCAAGGAATGGGAAACCATCCGCCGTTACGAGGCCGAAGAAGGCATCGACGGCTTCATCGACTCGATCGACTGGGGCTGGTTCTTCTTCCTCACCAAGCCGATCTTCTGGCTGCTGCACAATCTCAACGTGCTGATTGGCAACATGGGCATCTCGATCATCGCGCTGACGCTGCTGATCAAGGCCATCCTCTTCCCGCTGGCCTATCGGTCCTACGTGTCGATGGCCAAGATGAAAGAGCTTCAGCCCGAGATGGAGAAGCTCAAGGAACGGGCCGGCGACGACCGCGAGGCGTTGCAGAAGGGCATGATGGAGCTTTACCAGAAGAACAAGGTGAACCCCGCCTCGGGCTGTCTGCCGATCCTTCTGCAGATCCCGATCTTCTTCTCGCTCTACAAGGTGATCTTCGTCACGCTGGAACTACGCCACGCACCGTTCTTCGGCTGGCTGAACGATCTGTCTGCGCCTGACACCTCGTCGATCTACAACCTCTTCGGCCTGCTGCCCTGGGCCGCACCCGAAGCCGGCAGCATCCTGGCGCTGGTGTTCATCGGCATCCTGCCGATCCTGCTCGGCATCTCGATGTGGCTCCAGCAGAAGCTGAACCCGGCGCCCACCGATCCGACGCAGCAGATGATCTTTGCCTGGATGCCCTGGGTGTTCATGTTCATGCTCGGCGGCTTCGCCAGCGGCCTGATCGTCTACTGGATCACCAACAACACCATCACCTTCACGCAGCAGTACATCATCATGCGTAGCCACGGGCATCGGCCGGACGTGTTCGGCAATATCCGCAAGAGCTTCAAGCGCAAGAAGAGCAGTTGATGAGCGTCACGGTTGAGGCGCTCTGGCGCCACCCGATCAAGAGCCACGGGCGCGAAGCCCTGACCCATGCCCGCCTAACGGCGGGCATGAGTTTTCCATGGGACAGGGTCTGGGCCGTGGCCCACGATGCCGCCAAGGCGGACGGGACGGAATGGGCCCCCTGCGTGAACTTCTCGATCGGGGCCAAGCTGCCGGGTCTGATGGCCATCGACGCGGTGCTGGACGAGGACACGGAAACCGTCACCCTGACCCATCCCGATCTTGGCACCCTGAGGCTTCGCCCCGATGAAGACCCCGACGCGCTCATCGCCTGGACCAAACCCCTGATGGACCCGGCGCGCGCGCAGTCGCAACGCGTCCTTCGCGTGCCGGGCCGGGGTATGACCGACACCGATTACCCATCGGTCAGCATCGGCAACCTGTCGTCGCACAGGGTCGTGGAACAGAAACTTGGCACGCCCCTGTCGACCAAGCGCTGGCGCGCGAATATCTGGCTCGAAGGGTTGGCCCCGTGGGAAGAATTCGACCTGGTGGGCAAGACGCTGCGCATCGGCAGCGCCGAAATCGCGATCCGGGAACCGGTGGTGCGCTGCCTGGCGACGACCACCAACCCTGAAACCGGCAAGCGGGACGCGGACACGCTGAGTGTTCTGAACGAAGACCGCGAATTTTGCGTCTATGGCGAGGTCGTGGGCTCTGGCGAGGTCCGGCTTGGCGATACGGCAGAGGTGATCTGACATGGAAATCCATTTTTCCCTGGCCCCGAAACCAGAACCGGAAGAGGCCGAGAAGGGCCGCCTTCTGTTCGCTGCCGGGTCCGACTTTCTCAAGGGCGTCGTCGCGATGGACGGAATGCCGCCGGGCGACCGGGTCGAGGTGTGTTTTGCCGGCCGGTCGAACGTGGGCAAGTCCACGCTGATCAACGCGGTGACCGGGCGCAAGGCCCTGGCGCGGGCGTCCAACACGCCGGGCCGCACCCAGGAAATCAACTTCTTCACCATCGCCGACAGTCACTACCTGGTCGACCTGCCCGGCTACGGCTTCGCCAATGCGCCGGTAAAGGTGGTCGAGAAGTGGCAAAAGCTGCTCAAGGCCTATCTCTCGGGCCGCGCCAACCTGCGCCGCGCCTTCGTGCTGATCGACAGCCGGCATGGGGTGAAGCCCGTCGACGAAGAGATCATGGACCTGCTCGACCGGTCCGCGGTCCCCTTCCAGGTGGTGATGACCAAGGCCGACAAGATCAAGAAAGACGAGATGGTCAAGATTCTCGCCCAGGTGCGTGAGGCACTGGCCAAGCATCCGGCCGCCTATCCCGAGCTGGTGGTCACCTCGTCCGACAAGGGTGTCGGAATCGAGACCCTGCGCAGCATCATCGCCGGTATCGCGGGCTGAACGCAGAACGCTTGAGTGCGGCCTGCTGCGGGGCTAACAAGGTCTGAACCCAGAGGGCAGCCCGATGAAGAAGCAAGTGACCATGACGACCCGCGACTACGCCGCCACCGCTCGCACCCTGTCCGAAGCCCTGCCCTACATGCAGCGCTACAACGATGCCATCGTGGTCATCAAGTTCGGCGGCCATGCCATGGGCGATGAAGAGGCCATGGCCACTTTCGCCCGCGACATGGTGCTGCTGCGCCAGGTGGGCATGAACCCGGTGATCGTCCATGGTGGCGGCCCGATGATCAACGAGATGCTGGCCAAGCTCGGCGTGAAATCCGACTTCGTGAAGGGCAAGCGCGTGACTGATGCCGCCACCGTCGACGTGGTCGAAATGGTGCTGTCGGGCATGGTCAACAAGCGCATCGTCCAGGCGATCAACGCGCAGGGCGGCAAGGCCGTGGGCCTGTCCGGCAAGGACGCCAACCTGATGATCTGCGACCCCTCCGATCCCGAACTCGGCTTCGTGGGCGACCCGGCCGAGGTTGACCCGGCGGTTTTGCTGAACCTCTTCGAGGATGACATGATCCCGGTGATCGCCCCCCTTGGTGCAGGCCGCGCGGGCGAGACCTACAACATCAACGGCGACACCGCGGCGGGTGCCATCGCCGCAGCCCTGAAGGCCGACCGACTGCTGCTGCTGACGGATGTGGCCGGGGTCAAAAACGCGGCAGGCGAGGTGCTGACCCAACTGTCCGCAGCAGAAGTGGAACAGATGACCGCCGAGGGCGTCATCGCGGGCGGCATGATCCCCAAGACCGAAACCGCCGTGAACGCGGTCCGAAACGGGGTGCGCGCCTGCACGAGCGTTGATGGGCGCGTGCCCAATGCCGTGCTGCTGGAACTCTTCACCGCCCACGGCGCGGGCAGCATGATCCGCGCCTGACGCTTGCCAAGCCATCTGCGCCGCCGCACAGTCGCGCCCATGGATCTCGCCGCTATTCAGGCGCTTGCCGCCCCGCATTTTCTGGACCTCTTCGGCGCGTTTCACGCCGAAGAGGGGGACGGCTGTCCCCCGGGGACCATGCTGCTCTTCTCTCCACTCGAACCAGGGTTCTGGGCACATGTCCGGGCCGGGCCCGAAGCGTTGGACGGTTTGCCCGACCCAATCGACCGCTGGTCCACCCGCGTGATCGGCGGCATGGCCAGGGCGCTTGACGGCACGGCGCATTTTCCCTTTGGCGGGCCGCCCTACGCGCCCTTCATCAAATGGGCAGAACGCACCGGGCGGGCCTGGCCCTCGCCGGTCGGGATGCTGGTCCATGACACGGCCGGGCTGATGATTTCCATCCGGGGGGCCATCTGGCTGGAAGGGCGGCTCGAACTGCCAGCACCTGCGGGGACCAGCCCCTGCGCAAGTTGCGACCGCCCCTGCCTTTCGACCTGCCCCGTGGGCGCGCTTGGGCCCCGGCCCTATGACGTGCCCGCCTGTCACGCCTTCCTGGACACGGATGCAGGCGCAGACTGCCTGTCGGGCGGCTGCCTTGTGCGCCGCGCCTGCCCGGTCAGCCGCAGGTTCGGGCGAGACCCCGCCCAATCTGCCCATCACATGAGGTATTTTCACCGGTGACCCTGACCCTGATCCTCACCCGCCACGCGAAATCCGACTGGGGCGATCCGCGCCTGTCAGACCATGATCGGCCGCTGAACAAGCGGGGCCGGCGCGATGCCCCCCGCATCGGTGCCTGGCTGCGAGAGGCGGGCTACATGCCCGACAAGGTCACGGTCTCGTCGGCCCTCCGGGCACAGGAAACCTGGGCCGGCATCGCCTCGACGCTCGGTGGCGCGCCCAAGGTCTCGACCGCCGAGGCGCTCTACCATGCGTCGGCGGATGTGCTGATGGCCCGCGCGCGTGGGTCCTTCAGCTTCACCCACATGATGATCGGCCATAATCCCGGCATGGGCGACTTTGCCCACCGGCTGTTGCGCGCCGCGCCCGACCATCGCCGGTTCTTGGATTTCCCGACCTGCGCGACGCTGGTGATTGATTTCGGCGAACGTGACTGGCGCGATCTCGATTGGGGCATGGGCGAGGTGCTCGGCTTCGTCACCCCGCACGACCTCTGACCCAAAAGGAAAAGGCCCCCGAACGGGGGCCCCTCCGATCATGCGATCCCGCGCGGCTCAGTGGCCGAGGATCTGGCTCAGGAACAGCTGCGTGCGCGGCGACTGCGGGTTGGTGAAGAACGGCTCGGGCTCGTTCTGCTCCACGATCTGCCCCGCATCCATGAAGATCACCCGGTTGGCGACCTGCCGCGCAAAGCCCATCTCGTGGGTCACGCACAGCATGGTCATGCCTTCCTCGGCAAGCTCGATCATGGTGTCGAGCACTTCCTTGATCATCTCGGGGTCTAGCGCCGAGGTGGGTTCGTCGAAGAGCATGATCCGCGGCCGCATGCACAGCGAACGGGCGATGGCCACGCGCTGCTGCTGACCGCCGGACAACTGGCCGGGATACTTGTCGGCCTGTTCGGGGATCTTCACCTTCTCAAGGAAATGCATCGCCGTTTCCTCGGCCTCTTTCTTGGGCGTCTTGCGCACCCAGATCGGGGCCAGCGTGCAGTTTTCCAGGATCGTCAGGTGCGGGAACAGGTTGAAGTGCTGGAAGCACATGCCAACCTCGGACCGGATCTTGTCGATGTTCTTGAGGTCATTCGACAATTCGGTGCCGTCCACCACGATCTTGCCCTGCTGGTGTTCTTCCAGCGCGTTGATGCACCGGATCAGCGTGGACTTGCCCGACCCCGAGGGGCCGCAGATCACGATCCGTTCGCCACGATAGACCGTCAGGTCGATGTCGCGCAGCACGTGGAACGTGCCATACCACTTGTTCATGCCCGAGATCTCGATGGCGACCTCGTCCGAGACCTTCATGTGAGACCGGTCGATTTCGCGGTCCTGGATGGAAGTTTGAACGTCAGACATTGAGACGCCTCCTTAGCGATGCCCGGTGTGGAGCTTGCGCTCCAGCCACATGGAGTAGCGGGACATGGAAAAACAGAAGATGAAGAAGCACAGGCCGATGAAGATGAACAGTTCCCAGTAGACCCCGTTCCAGGCGGCATCCGCGCGGATGGCGTTGGACAGGCCGATCGGGTCCAGCAGGCCGATGAACACCACCAGCGTGGTATCCTTGAACAGGCCGATGAACGAGGACACGATCCCCGGGATGGAAATCTTCAGTGCCTGCGGCAGGATGATCAGCTGCATGGACTGCCAGTAGTTCAGGCCCAGGCTGTCCGCGCCCTCGTACTGGCCGCGAGGCAGGGCCGCAAGGCCCCCGCGCACCACCTCGGCGATATAGGCCGAGGAAAAGAGCGTCACCATGATGATCACCCTCAACATCAGGTCGAACTCCACCTCGGGCGGCAGGAAGTAGTTCAGCAGCAGAGATGCCGTGAACAGCCACACGATCAGCGGAACGCCCCGGATCACCTCGATGAAGACGACCGAGCACTTGTTGATGATGAAGAGGTCCGACTGACGGCCAAGCGCCAGAAGGATGCCCAGGGGCAGCGACAGCACGATACCCGTCACCCCAATCACGATGGCCAGCATGAAGCCGCCGAACCGGTCAGACGGGATCGACTCGATGCCAATCGGCAGGGCCGAGCCGAGCGCGCCCGAAATGGGCCCTGCCAGGAACAGCCAGTAGAGCAGCGGCACCACGATGGCGAGGATCGTCGCCAGCAGGGTGCCGAGCGTCGGACCGGCCTTGGTCAGGATCGCCCAACCGATCACGAAGCCGAGCGCCGCGACGATGGGCCCCCAGATGGTGCCCCCCCACAGCAGCCAGTAGGCCGCGAAGGGCGCTACCGCCGTCAGGATCAGCAGCTTGCGCGACACGGTGTCGAACAGGATCGGCGCGATGGCCGCCCCGAAGATCACCAGTGCCAGGATCGGACGCCAGTAGAGGCTGGACGGGTAGAACCCGAACAGCAGCTGGTGCCACCGGTCGGAAATCACCGCCCAACAGGCGACCTCGTGCCCGTCTGCATAGATCGAGTCCCGGATTTCACGACACTGGGACAGCGACTCGGCATTCCAGATGCCGCCCACGGTCCAGGGCGTGATATGGGCCAGAACCCAGTAGATCACGTAGAGCGAGACGATGGTCAGGATGGAGTTCAGCCAGGAAGAAAACAGGTTCTCCCGGATCCACTTCACGGCACCTTTTTCGCCGATCGGGGGATCCTTGGCCTCCAGCATTTCGGTGCGGACGTAAGACGCATTGTGGTTCATCTCACCGCTCCTTCAGCTTAACGGAGTTGTTGTAAACGTTCATCACGCTGGAGATCGCCAGAGAGGTGATGAGGTAGAAAAGCCCCAGCAGAAGCATGCCCTCCAGCTCTCGGCCGGTCTGGTTGATCGTGATCCCGCCAAGGGTGGAACGGACGTCCATGTAGCCCACCGCGATGGCGAGAGAGCTGTTCTTGGTCAGGTTCAGATATTGCGAGATGAGCGGCGGAATGATCACGCGCATGGCTTGCGGCAGGATCACCAGGTTCATCGTGCGTCCCGGGCGCAGACCCAGGGCATAGGCGGCTTCGGTCTGGCCCTTGTTGATGGCCATGATCCCTGCCCGCACGATTTCCGCGATGAAGGCCCCGGTATAGAGCGACAGGGCAAACCACAGCGCGATCAGCGAGTTGCGCAGGTGGATGCCGCCATCGAAGTTGAAGCCCCGCAGTGCCGGGATGTCCAGCGTTGCCCCAAGCGCGATCAGAACCACGATGGCCGGGCCGAAGATCGCGGCCAGCTGCATCCACAAGGTGCCCGCCGGGCGAACGCCCGTCGCTTCCTGGATCGCGGTGGCCCGGCGGCCCATCATCTTCGCGACAACGATACCGCCGACGATCAGGCCCAGGATCAGCAGCCAGTCGATCACCGACGAACTGGGGATCACGGCAGCCGCTGCACCGTCTGCGGCCTCGGTCATCTCATTGCCGCCCAGCGAGCGGGTGAACATGACGTTTGGCACATAGATGCCGCGATTGGTGACGGCCACGCTATCGCCCAAGATCATCGAAGCAGCAGGATCGTCGCCCCGGAAATCCCGCGGTTGCGGCGTGGCTTCGGTCATCACGGCGAAGATCAGCAGAATCCACAGCAGCAGCGGGATATTGCGGAAGCCTTCCACGTAGACGGTCATCAGCCGCGCCACGATCCAGTTGTTGGACAGGCGCAGCACACCCGCGAACACCCCAAGGATGGTCGCAAGGATACAGCCCAGGAAGGCCACGAGAAGCGTGTTGAGAATCCCCACGATGGCGGCGCGGCCATGCGTGGAGTCGTTTGAATACTCGATCAGGCGCTGGTTGATGTCGTAACCGGCGCGCGAGCTCAGGAATCCGAAATCGAAGTCCTTACCCAGTTGTTCAAGGTTGGCCACGATATTGCGGCCGAGCCAGAACAGCGCGAGCATGATGAGAATGAGGGCGACAACCTGAATGGTCATGGACCGGTATCGGGTGTCGTAAATTAACTGACTGAGCCGGAAGGACTCGGTGGGTGGTTGGGCTATCGAAGACATTGATGGCAACCCCGACTGTCGCTTGAGGAGCGACCCACGACCCCCCATTCACCCCGCAAAGGGATGCTCTGGTCGCACGGTCTGAAACTTGGTGAGGCGCAATTGGAGAAAGGGCGCGGCATTGCCGCGCCCTTCCATCCGGATGTGCTTAGCGGAACGGCGGCGAGTAGATCAGGCCACCATCGGTCCACTGGGCGTTGAGGCCACGTGCGAGACCGATCGGGGTGTTCTCACCGATGTTGCCTTCGAACAGTTCGCCATAGTTGCCCACTGCGGAAATCGCCTGGACGGCCCAGTCAGAGGACAGGCCGAGCATGCCGCCGAGGTCACCCTCGGAGCCGAGCAGACGGTTGATTTCCGGGTTCTCGGTGCCTGCTGCCAGTTCAGCAACGTTGGCCGAGGTCACGCCGAGCTCTTCTGCCGAGATCAGGGCGTTCAGGGTCCAGCGAACGATGTCGCCCCATTCGTTGTCGCCATGACGGACGAGCGGGCCGAGCGGCTCCTTGGAGATGATTTCCGGCAGAACCACGTGTGCCGACGGATCTTCGAAGGTGGCGCGGGTTGCGGCCAGACCGGAAGCGTCGGTGGTGTACACGTCACAGGCGCCAGCAAGGTACTGCTGCTGTGCTTCTGCGTTGGTTTCGATCGGAACCGGCTCGTAGCTCATGTTGTTGGAGGCAAAGAAGTCCGCCAGGTTGAGCTCGGTGGTGGTGCCGGTCTGGATGCAGACGGTGGCGCCATCGAGTTCCATGGCCGAGGACACGCCCAGGTCACGCGGGACCATGAAGCCCTGACCGTCGTAGTAGTTGATGCCCACGAATTCGAAACGCAGGTCAACGTCACGGCTGAAGGTCCAGGTGGTGTTCCGGGCCAGCATGTCGACTTCGCCCGATGCCAGCGCGGTAAAGCGGGTCTGGCCAGTGGTGGGCACGAAGTTCACGGCAGACGGATCGCCGAGAACAGCGGCTGCAACGGCACGGCAAACGCCGACGTCAAAGCCATCCCATTCGCCGTTGGCGTCGGGTGCTGCGAAGCCGACGAGGCCGGTGGACACGCCGCAGTTCAGGCTGCCGCGCGCACGGACTTCGTCCAGCGTCTGTGCGGAAGCGAAGCCGGCTGCGAGGCCAGCTACGGCAAGCGTGCCGAGAAGAACGGATTTTTTCATTTTTACCTCTTCCTGATGGTCCGCCGTGAGGCGGGCTTATTTGGTCATTGAGACCTTGAATTGGGAGGGACAAGGTCAAAGCTGACCCGGCCCCCGCCTGTTAATTGGGCAAATCTCTTTGGGTAGGTCAAGGGCGGCGAAGACTGAAACACCCTGTTCCAAGCCTTACCTAGGGTAATTTTTTCTAGCTGCCCATTGCTTGCGCAACAGCATTATCGCTTAGCCGGATGAAACATCACGATCCTTGCGCGAGCGCGAGGAAGCTTGCTGCGTGAAGGAACGCCGCGCGCTTGATGGCGGCTGCCTCGGCGGCCTCCTCATCCTCGCCCCATTGCGTCACCTGCCAGTCTTCGTCGATTCGGCTGAGCGCCCAGATCGTCTCGGCGGGGGCCCCTTCGCGGGCGGCGTAAAGCCCAAGGACAAGTGACCCCGACAGCGTGATGAGGTCATGCAACGCGGTCAGGGAAAAGGGTGCGTAGCTGGCGATTTCGACCCGGTATCGCGCCAGGCTGTCAGCCGGCTGTTCAGCCGGAAGGATGCCCTCAACCGCGACGAGGGGGGCGCCATAGGTCTGCGCAGCCCAGTCCAGAACCGGGTCCCACCCCTTTTTTTGTTGCTCCACAAGCTCTTCGGGGAAGGCCGCGCGATGACACAGCAGATCGGTTTCGGCATAAGCCGCCAGCATGGCCGCAACCTCAGCGTGCTGTGCCGTCACCTTGTCCAGCGCGGCATTGGCCGAGCGGGTGACCGGCATCGACAGCGGGTCGATCTCGCCCTCCTGCGCCGTCCATTCCGCGGCAACGGCTTCGGCCATTTCGCGGGTGGGCAGGATCATCGGGGTTTTGAGCGGCGTGCGCACCGGGCGTCCATCGAGCAGAACCTGCCAGCCGTCGCCCTCAGCCTCCACGCTCACATCCTTCCAGAAACGCTTTGCCTTCCACTCGCTCATGCCGTGCCCCAGATCTCGTTCAATGCTTCTGCCAACTGGCCGAATTCGCCAAGCACCCGCTCGGCACCCGCCGCTTGCAGGTCTTCGACCGGGTGATACCCCCAACTGACACCGATTGCCTGAATTCCGGCATTGCGGCCCATTTCGATGTCGAAAACCGTGTCCCCGAGAATCACCGCATGTGAAGTATCTACCCCCGTCTCGGCCAAACAGGCCTCGATCATCGCGGGGTGCGGCTTGGACGGGTGGTCATCGGCGACCTGCACGGTCTGGAAGAGCGGCCGGATGCCGTGCATGTCGAAAAGATGCTCCATCCCGCGCCGCGACTTCCCGGTGGCGATGCCAAGCAGCAGCTCGTCTTCGCCGGCCAGCCGGTCCAGCATCTCCCGAGCGCCGGGATAGAAGGGCGACAGCGCCGCCCCGTTTTCCACTCGCAGGCGCATGAAGCTGTTCTTGTAGCCCTCGACCAGCGCAGATTGCGTGGCCGCATCCATCCCCGGCACCAACCGGTCGATCGCCACGGGCAGCGACAGCCCCACGATGGACAGCGTCGCCTCGCGCGCTGGCGGGGTCAGGCCAAGGCCCTCGAACGCGCCGTTCATCGAGGCAACGATATGTGCCTGGCTGTCGATGAGCGTGCCGTCGACATCGAAAATGACCAGCTTCAGGCTCATTTCACCCCTTCGAACGGGTCCTCGGCGGCAAGGGTTTCATCCCAGCCCAGCGTGTCCCAGCTCTGCGCCATGTGCTCGGGCAGCGGCGCGGTGATGGTGACGTCCTTGCGAGTCACCGGGTGCTCGAAGCGCATCATCCGCGCATGCAAGTGCAGCTTCTTCGATATGATCCCGCCCAGTTGCGCGCCCCAGCCATCGCCCAGGTTTTCCTGCCCAGATCCGCCGTATTTGCCGTCCCCGATGATCGGATGCCCGATCTCGGCCATATGCGCACGCAGCTGGTGGGTGCGGCCCGTGATCGGCTCCATCGCGACCCATGCCGCACGCGAGGCAACGCGGTAGAGCGTGGCATAGAGCGTATGGGCGCGCTTGGCGTCGGGCATGCTGTTCATGTCGCGCGGATGAACGGCGATCATCTTCTCGCCCTCGCCCTTGTGGCCATGGCCGGGTGCTTTCATCAGGCCAAAGCGGATCTCGCCCAGGTAAGGCGTCGGCACACCGGCCACCAGCGCCCAATAGATCTTGCGCGTTTCGCGATGCCGGATCGCGGTGGTCAGCGCCTTGGCAACCTCTCGTGTGCGGGCCAGCAGCAGAACACCCGAAGTGTCCTTGTCCAGCCGGTGCACCAGCCGGGGCTTTTCCTCGTAGCCGAATTTCAGCGCCTCGGCCAAGCCGTCCACGTGGCGGGTCTGCTTGCTGCCGCCCTGGGTCGGCAGGCCCCGCGGCTTGTTCAGCGCGATGATATGGTCGTCGCGATAGATCACGCAGGCGCGGATCATCTCGGCATCCTTGTCAGACACCGTGGGCTTGGGCGCCTCGGGGCGGGGGGCGTCCTCGTCGGGCAGCGGTGGAATGCGCACCTGCTGGCCCACTTCCAGCCGGGTCGCCGGTTTCACACGGCCCCCATCGACCCGAATTTCCCCCTTGCGGCACATCTTCTCGATCCGGCCCTGCCCGATATGCGGGAAGTGCCGGCGGAACCAGCGATCGAGCCGTTGATCTCCATCGCCCGGTTCAACAGTCAGGGTCTGAACGCCGCTCATACGAAGAGTCCCCGTGCCAGCCACAGCCCCAGAAGAAGGCCGAAGATCGAACATGTGACCGAGGCCACGACATAGAAGACCGCCGCGCTCATGTCGCCGCGCTCCCACAGGGTGACGGCTTCCAGCGAGAACGAGGAGAAGGTGGTAAAGCCCCCCAGAATCCCCGTCATGATCAGCGGAGACAAATGCGTGAGCCCCCGGTTCGCGGCGGCGGTCACGAAGACCCCCATCAGGAAAGACCCCAGGATATTGACCGTGAGGACACCCAGCGGAAAGGACCCGTGGCCGACCAGGCGCACGATCCCCACCCCCACCGAATAGCGAAGCGAAGCGCCGATGGCGCCGCCGAGGGCGACCTGAAGAAGCGTTGTGATCATGGGCGGGGTTTGTTGCCTTGGCCCCGGGATGTCAAGCGTCGCGCGTCAGTCGCCCGACGCATCGCCCCGCCGCTTGGACCTCAGCTTGGCGAAATAGGCCACCCTCTTGGCGAGGTCCCGCTCGAAGCCGCGCTCGACGGGCGCGTAATACTGGGCCCTCGCCATGCCGTCGGGAAAATAGTCCTGGCCGGAAAACCCGTCCTCGGCGTCGTGGTCATAGGCATATCCCGCACCATAGCCCTGGTCCTTCATCATGCCGGTCGGCGCGTTCAGGATATGCTTGGGCGGCGGCGCAGAGCCTGTCTTGGCGGCGGCCTTTCGCGCGGCCTTGTAGGCCACGTAAACCGCGTTCGACTTCGGCGCGAGCGCCAGGTAGACCACCGCCTGCGCCAGCGCCAGTTCGCCTTCCGGGCTGCCAAGACGCTCGTAGGTTTCCCAGGCATCAATGCACAAGGCCTGCGCCTGCGGATCGGCCAGCCCGATATCCTCGACCGCCATCCGCGTGATCCGGCGAGCGAGGAAGCGGGGGTCTTCGCCGCCTTCCAGCATCCGCGCGAACCAGTAAAGCGCGGCATCCGGGTCGGACCCGCGCACCGATTTGTGCAGGGCCGAGATCAGGTTGTAATGGGCATCGCCCGACTTGTCGTATTGTGCCGCGCGTCGGCTCAACCGCTGGCCAAGCTGCTTGGGATCAAGCGGGGCCTCCGTCTTCCAGGCGGCCACCTGCTCCACCAGGTTCAGCATCGCGCGCCCATCCCCGTCGGCCATTTCCCGCAAGGCCGCGCGCGCCTCCTCCGTGAGCGGCAGCGTGCCGCCCAATTCCGCCTCGGCCCGTGCGGTCAGCAGTTCCAGGTCATCATCCGACAGCCGTTCCAGCACCAGCACCTGCGACCGGCTGAGCACGGCAGCATTCAGTTCGAACGAGGGGTTTTCCGTCGTGGCCCCCACCAGCAGGATGGTGCCATCCTCCATATGGGGCAGGAACCCGTCCTGCTGCGCCTTGTTGAAACGATGTATCTCGTCGACGAACAGCAACGTTCCGCCGCCATTTGCCCGGCGCAGCCGCGCGGCCTCGAACACCTTGCGCAGGTCGGGCACACCCGTGAAGATTGCGCTGATCTGAACGAACGTCAGGTCGGTTTCCTGGGCCAGAAGCCGCGCGATGGTGGTCTTGCCCACGCCCGGCGGCCCCCAGAAGATGAGCGACCCGAGCGAGCCCGCGTCCAGCATCACCCGCAGGCTGCCATCAGGCCCCAGGATATGTCGTTGCCCGATCACCTCGGACAGGTTTTGCGGGCGCAGCCGATCGGCCAGCGGCCGGGGACCGGCTGCCTTGGTGTCGGCGGATGGGGCAGAGTCGAACAGGTCGGCCATGCCCGCACCCTATGTCTGGTCGCGGTCGGGGAAAAGCCATTGCGGCACGGCAGGGCCGATCAATGCATCTTCGTTGCCATGCTGATCGACACGCAGACACTGTTTTCGCCGTCGAACTCCAGCACCCGGCCCGCCGGAATGCAGTCGAGCCCCACCCGGCGCGCCAGGCGCGGCGAGTTTTCGGGGATGATTCCGATCAGTTCGGTCGCGCCCATGTCGCGGGCCGAGCGCACCATTTCCGAAATCAACTGCATCTGCACGCGAAAGCGCAGCTTTGCCGGCACCTCGCGGCTGACGAAGACACGGCTCGATTCCCAGACATGGCTGGCCACCGGCGCGGGGCGGTCCAACAGGTCTGCCGGGATCGTATCGAGCAAGCCGCGCTGCGCATCGCGGATCATGTAGGTGTAGATGCCACAGCGATGCGTCGTGGGGGTCAGGCGCACCCCGGCCATGACATGGCCGTTGTCATGCACCGTCACCCAGCGGCTGGCGGGCGTGTCATACTGGTCGAACTCCATCCCGTTCGCCTCGGGCAAGTCCCAACGGTTCTGCACGATGAAGGTCTGGTGGCGTGCGCGAAGCATGTTCGCGAACAGCTCACCGTGGTTGTGCATGTTCTCGAAGGAAAGGGTCGTGACTTGCATTGAGGTGCCTCCTGGATGGCGGTTGAACTAACCGGAACCGCAAGGCAACTGCGTGTGCTGTCATAGTAATCGGAATTCCCGCGCTTTCTTTAGTGCTTCTGCCGTGGTTCGCGCACCCAAGCGAACGCGGGCGGAGGACAGGCGCGCCTTCAACGCGCTCTCGGAAATACCCAGCTTGGCAGCGGCTGCGGTATGTCTGTCTCCATCGGCGATCAGGCGAAGAGCCTCCACCTGCGCCTTGGTCAATTCCGTAGGGGGCGCGGCGGCTTCATGCAGAGCACGAGAGACCACGGCGATCGCGTCAATCTCGGCATCCGTGAATTCACGGTCCGAACGCGCGCACCCGATAATCGAACGCGAGGTAATCGGCCCGCAGGACACGACCGCACCGTAAAGCAGGCCGTGACGCCGGGCTTTATCCATGATGCTGAACGGGTCGGGCAGACGAATCTCGCTCCACCTGGTTTGCCCACTGATCCCGATCCCCCAAAAGACCAGCGGGTCCCGTAATGCATAGGCGTTGTTCTGATATTCTTCCTGCCAATCTTGCGGGTAGGTGCTTTTCAGAACGAGCGGCGATGCGAAACGGATGTGCAGCCCCACGGTATACCCCATTGGGGCGAGGGCTTTGAGCTGATCCAGCAAGGATATGAGGACTCTACTGTTGGACATGTCTTTTTGGACAGGTTGTCGGAATTCGGGGTCTCCGTAAAGTCACTTTATTCCAAGTTATCGCGTGTGTGAAATGCCAGAAAAGGTTAACAAATTCATTTTTTCGCGTGTGATGCGGCTTTCACCACAGGTTCGGCGGGAATTGCTCGAGATAATTGGCGATTGCCCACCCTGCGATTCGGAATTGGACCGAATCGTCTCTCTCTTTGAAAACGGCGAAAAACCGCCTCGCTCCAAGGCGGGCTGAGTAGCGAGCCCTTTCACAATTGCAGTTGCAAACAAAAAACCCCGCCAATTAAGCGGGGTTTTCCGTTGATTTCGAATTGACGGTCCGTCTTATTCGTCGGCTGCGGCCTCTTCGGCCTCGACGCGGGCGCGGTCTCCGGCACCCTTGGCGTCAACGTCGCGGTCAACGAATTCGATGATGGCCATCGGGGCCATGTCACCGTAACGGAAGCCCGCTTTCAGAACGCGAACATAGCCGCCCTGACGCTCGGCGTAGCGGGGGCCCAGAACTTCGAACAGCTTGGCGACATAGGCGTCCTGCTTGAGCTGCGATGCGGCCTGACGACGGGCGTGCAGGTCACCGCGCTTGCCCAGCGTGATCAGCTTTTCGATGATCGGGCGCAGTTCCTTGGCCTTCGGCAGGGTGGTCTTGATCTGCTCGTGCTCGATAAGCGAGCCAGCCATGTTGGCGAACATCGCCTTGCGGTGTTCGTGGGTGCGGTTCAGGCGGCGATAGCCACGTGCGTGACGCATGATTTATCTCCAGTCTTTGTGCTTTGTCCGGGGCCGGTTCACGTTGCCGGTCCCTCCTTGGTGGGGCGGGATTGCCCATGTTTTCCCCGCATCTGCGGGCATTTGCGGGGGCCCGAAACCGCGCCCCCGAGGAAGACATCAGAAGTTGTCTTCGAATTTCTTGGCCAGGTCCTCGATATTGTCGGGCGGCCAGTCGATGATGTCCATGCCAAGGTGCAGACCCATGCCGGACAGCACTTCCTTGATTTCGTTCAGCGACTTGCGGCCGAAGTTCGGGGTGCGCAGCATCTCGGCTTCGGTCTTCTGGATCAGGTCGCCGATATAGACGATGTTGTCGTTCTTCAGGCAGTTTGCCGAACGGACGCTGAGCTCCAGCTCATCGACCTTCTTCAGCAGCAGCGGGTTGAACTCCAGATCGTCTTCGTCGTCCTGGCGGCCTGCGGCCTCCGGCTCGTCGAAGTTGACGAAGATCGACAGCTGGTCCTGCAGGATGCGCGCAGCGAAGGCCACGGCGTCCTCGGGGGTCACGGACCCGTCGGTTTCCAGCTTCAGCGTCAGCTTGTCATAGTCCAGCACCTGGCCCTCGCGGGTTGGCTGCACGTCGTAAGACACTTTCTTGACCGGCGAATAGATCGCGTCGATCGAGATCAGGCCAATCGGGGCGTCTTCCGGACGGTTCTTTTCGGCGGCCACGTAGCCCTTGCCGGTATTCACGGTCAGTTCCATGAACAGATCGGCACCCTCGTCGAGGTGGCAGATCACGTGATCGCGGTTCAGAACCTCGATACCGGCCGATTCCGAGATGTCACCGGCGGTGACGACCTTGGGGCCCTTGGCGGAAATCGACACCCGCTTGGGGCCTTCGACATCCATCCGCAGCGACACGCCCTTGAGGTTCAGCACCACGTCGGTGACGTCTTCGCGCACACCGGCGATCGAGCTGAACTCGTGCAGGACGTTGTCGATCTGGACGCTGGTGATTGCGGCGCCTTGCAGCGACGACATCAGCACGCGGCGCAGCGCGTTACCCAGTGTCAGGCCAAAGCCACGCTCCAGCGGTTCGGCGATCACGGTCGCCTGGCGCGACGGGTCATTGCCCGGCGTCACGGCCAGCTGGGTCGGCTTGATGAGTTCTTGCCAGTTCTTGTGGATCATGCTGTCGCCTCCATTCCTGTTCGCGGGCGGATCCGTGCCCGGAACGCTCGAGGATCAAAATGACAAACCTGCGGGCCGCGTGGGTGTCACACGGCCCGCAGGCGTAAAGGTAGAATCAGACGCGGCGGCGCTTCGGCGGGCGGCAGCCATTGTGCGCGATCGGGGTCACGTCACGGATCGAGGTGATCTGGAACCCGATTGCAGCCAGGGCGCGCAGTGCACTTTCACGGCCCGAACCGGGGCCCTGCACTTCCACTTCCAGCGTCTTCACACCGTGTTCCTGAGCCTTGCGGCCAGCATCCTCGGCGGCCATCTGGGCGGCGTAAGGGGTCGACTTGCGCGAGCCCTTGAAGCCCATGGTGCCAGCAGACGACCACGAAATGGCGTTGCCCTGCACGTCCGAGATCAGGAGCTTGGTGTTGTTGAACGAGCTGTTCACATGCGCCACGCCTGCGGCGATGTTCTTGCGCTCTTTGCGCTTCATACGAGTCTTGTCGCGTGCCATCGTCCTGCCTCCTTACTTCTTCTTGCCAGCAATCGGCTTGGCCGGGCCCTTGCGGGTGCGGGCATTGGTATGGGTGCGCTGGCCGCGCACGGGCAGGTTGCGGCGATGACGCAGACCGCGGTAGCAGCCCAGGTCCATCAGGCGCTTGATGTTCATCTGAACTTCGCGGCGAAGGTCGCCTTCGACGGTGTAGTTGGCGTCGATGTGCTCGCGGATGGCCAGAACTTCGGCATCCGACAGCTCGTTCACACGACGGGTCGCGTCGATGTTCACGGCTTCACAGATCGACTGGGCAGAGGCCGGGCCAATGCCGGTGATGTAGGTCAGCGCGATCGGAACGCGCTTGGCGGTGGGGATATTCACGCCAGCAATACGTGCCACGTATCATGTCCTTTTCGTTGCGGTTCCGTCCTTCCAGAACCTTTTTTCACAACCGAAGGCCCGAGGCTGTCCGCCGCCGGGCCCTTGCTAAACGAGCGAGCGGATACGGGCACGAGTCCCGCTTTTCTCGCGATTCCCATAAGGGAAGCCTGCTGTTAGGCCGATTTCCCCGGGGGGTCAAGGGCGTTCAAGACTTGTCAAGAACTTTCTTGATCGCCCCCGCGACCTCGGCGATTTCGCCCAGCCCGTCCACCACTTCCAGGTTGCCCTTGGCATAGTAGTAGCCGATCAGCGGCGAGGTCTTCTTGTAATACTCCATCAGCCGCTGCTTGAGGCTCTCCTCGTTGTCGTCGGCCCGGCGGTTGAACTCGGTGCCGCCGCAGTTGGAGCATGTGCCGCTCTCGGGGATCGGCTTGGTGATGTCGTTATAGACCTCGCCGCAATCGCCACAGGTCGAGCGCGCGGTGATCCGGGCGACCAGCGCCTCGTCATCCACCCGCATCTCGATCACGGCATCGAGCCCCTGCCCCGTCTTGGCCAGCAGATCGCCCAGGGCGTCCGCCTGCGCCAGCGTGCGCGGGAAGCCGTCGAAGATGAAGCCGTCGGCCTGCACCGTGGTCAGCTGCTCTTCGATCAGCCCGATCACGATCTCATCGGTGACCAGCTCGCCGCGCGCCATCACCTCGGCCACGCGCGTGCCCATCTCGGTGCCCGAGCTCTGCGCCGCCCGCAGCATGTCGCCGGTCGACAGCTGCACCATGTTGCGCTCTTCGACCAGGAGACGCGCCTGCGTGCCCTTGCCCGCGCCCGGGGGTCCGAGAAGAATGAGGTTCATCGACGTGCGGGCCCCTTGCGCTTGGTGCGGCTGGTGCCACCGGACTTGCGTCCGCGCAGCTGCGATTTCTCGATCAGCCCTTCATACTGGTGCGCCAACAGATGCGACTGGACCTGCTGCACCGTATCCATCCCGACCGACACGATGATCAGGATCGAGGTGCCGCCGAAATAGGCCGTGATCGACAGTTGCGTCCGCACGATCTCGGGCAGCAGCACAACCAGCGCCAGGTAGGCCGAGCCCAGGACCAGCACGCGGTTGACCACGTATTCCAGGTATTCGGCGGTTTTCGGACCGGGGCGGATGCCGGGCACGAAGCCGTTCTGGCTCTTGAGGTTGTCGGCCACGTCATCGACCTTGAACGACACGTTGAGCGTGTAGAAATAGGTGAAGAACACGATCATACCTGCGAAGAACAGCAGGTAGAGCGGCTGGCCCGGGCCGAACAGCGCCAGGATCCACTGCATCACCGGACCGGCATTCTGACCCGAGAATGTGCTGATCGTGGTCGGCAGCAGCAGCAGCGACGAGGCGAAGATGGCCGGGATCACGCCCGCGGGGTTCACCTTGATCGGCAGGTGGCTCGACCCGCCGTCATAGACCTTCATCCCCACCTGGCGGCGCGGATACTGGATATGGATCTTGCGCAGGCTGCGTTCCATGAACACCACGAACGTGAGCGTCGCCAGCAACATCGCGATGATGCCCAGGATCACCGGGGTGGAAATCGCGCCGGTGCGGCCGCTTTCAAAGAACTGCGCCAGGGCACCCGGGATCTCGGCAATGATGCCCACGAAGATGATCAGCGAGATACCGTTGCCGATGCCGCGCGCGGGGATCTGCTCACCCCGCCACATCAGGAACATCGTGCCGCCCACCAGGGTCACCACGCAGGCCACGCGGAAGAACCAGCCCGGATCGGTCACGAGGTTGCCCGCTTCCAGGCTGACGGCCAGGCCATAGGCCTGGAAGGTCGCCAGGAACACGGTGCCGTAACGCGTGGACTGGTTGATCTTCTTGCGCCCCTGCTCGCCCTCTTTCTTCAGCTGCTCCAGTGCCGGCACCATGGCCGTCATGAGCTGAACGATGATCGAGGCCGAGATATAGGGCATGATGCCCAGGGCAAAGACGCCCATGCGCCCGATGGCCCCGCCGGTGAACAGGTTGACCACGCCGCCAAGGCCCGCCGCCGCCTGTTCCATGAACTCGCGCAGCGCGCCGCCGTCGATCCCGGGAACGGGGATATAGGTGCCAAGACGATAGATGATCAGAAGGCCGATGGTGAACAGGATGCGCTGGCGCAGCTCGGTAGCTTTACCGAACGTGCTCCAGCTCAGGTTCGCGGCCATTTGCTCTGCAGCAGATGCCATAGGGTCTCTCTCATGCACAGCGCCGCGAAATCGCGTTCGATCTCGCGGCGCGGGAAGAACTTGCCAAAGATGTAAGCGGTAAGGTTACCGCTCACAAGCGTTGATCGGGCTTTCGCCCGGGGGCCGAGTTATTCCGCCGCAGCCGCAGCCGTCACGGTCAGGCTGCCGCCTGCCTTCTCGACGGCCTCGATGGCGGACTTCGATGCGCCGGTAACCGAGATGGTCAGCTTGGCGTTCACGTCACCCTTGGCCAGGACGCGCACACCGTCCAGCTTGCGGCGCACCAGGCCCGATGCGACCAGGGCGTCCTCGGTGATCTCGGCCTTGCCGTCGAGCTTGCCGGCGTCGACGAATTTCTGGATCAGGCCCAGGTTCACAACGGCGTACTGCTTGCGGTTGGGCTTGTTGAAGCCGCGCTTGGGCAGACGCTGGTAGAGCGGCATCTGGCCGCCTTCGTAGCCATTGATGGCCACACCCGAACGGGACTTCTGACCCTTGATACCGCGCCCGGCGGTCTTGCCGGTGCCCGAACCGGGGCCGCGGCCTACGCGCTTGCGCTTGGAGGTTGCGCCGGGATTGTCGCGCAGTTCGTGAAGTTTCATGTCGCTTCTCCTTCGCCGGAACTGGCCCCCGAAGCGATCATGGGGCCAAACACGGCATATTGTGATGTTGAGTCTCGGCCCCGAGGGACCACCGGGGGCGTATAGGCAATGCCGGCCGCTTCTGCAATACCCGTCTGTCGCCCCCAGGGCCGCTCTTGGTTAAGGTTTTCAGGGTTCGGGCCGGACGTGTTACTCTGGCGGCAGGATCGGGCGGCTCGAAGACCCGGCAAACGTGACGGCGGGTAGCAGATCAACGATGTTTCTTTTGTGTGTGGAGTCGCCATGTCCAGCCTTCAATCCCGACCGATTTTATCCCGCCTCTTCTTCGCTCTTGCCCTGCTCCTGATGACTGCAACCCATGCGTCAGCCCAGGCGCGGCTCTATACATGTTCCAGCGAGAACGGCTTCTTCGGCGCGATCTACGCGCCGGGATGGGACTATATCTCGGGCTATGGGTCCCAGACCGATTGCGCAAATGCCTGTTGGGGCTTCAACAACTGTGAAGCCCATTACTGCACGACCATCGGCTATTGCGTCGCGCTGCATGCCGGGGCCAGTTCGTCCTCGGGCGGATCGGGCGGATCGGGCGGCGGGGCCGTCGGCCCAAGCCAGTCCAACCTGCCGTTCGGCGCGGCCTGCGGATTCAACTCGGAATGCCGGTCCGGCGAGTGTTGGCTCGGGTTCTGCCAATAGGCGCAATCCACGTTTCGTCTGCACGGGGGGTGTACGGGGGGTGCACGGGGGGTGTACGCATGGCACCCCCCTGTTTTCGGGGCTTCAGCGGCGGTTGTGAAAGATCTGCATCAGGCGGGCCTGGCGCTGGAACGGGCCGCTTTCCGGCCCCGGTTCCTTGCGCGAAATCACCCGCATCGCCAGCCAGCCCGACCAAAACCCGAACAATACCCCGCCCACGGCCTGACCGATCAGGACGCCCGCCGCGCCATACCAGGCGGCGAAGAGCATGACGAAGGGAATGGTGCCCAGTGTATGGCGGCCCCAGTTGGTCCAGGTGGAGTAATAGGGATGGCCGAGATTGTTGAAACTGGCGTTGGAGACGAAGATCATCCCATTGAAAAACCACGCTAAAGCCAGCGGCCCGCAGAAAAGGTAGAGCAGCTCCCGCGACAGGCCCTCGACCTCGAACAACGCCCCGATCGGCCCGCGCAGCAGGTAGAGCAGCCCGGCCACAACGACCACGACAAGCGCGGTGAACAGCAGCCCGTCGAGATAGGCCCGGCGCACGCGGGCAAAGTTGCGGGCCCCGAAATTCTGCCCGACGATCGGCCCGATCGCGCCCGACAGGGCGAAGATGGTTCCAAAGGCCACGGGCGTCAGCCGCCCGATGATCGCCATGCCCGCCACCGCCTCTTCCCCGAAAGCTGCCATCGCCCGCGTCACGTAAGCCTGCCCCACCGGCGTCGCCATCTGGGTCAGGATCGCGGGCAGGGCCAGGGCAAATATCGGTTTGAAATCAATGATGAATTCGGCAGGGCCAGGGCGGCTGAAGCCGCCGTAGTGGCGCAGGATAGGATGGATTGCGGCCGCGGCAATCGCGACCCGTGCGGCCACGCTGGCCAGGGCGGCTCCGGTCAGTTCCAGGTCGAGGCCGAAGATCAGGATCGGGTCGAGCACGGCATTCACCACCCCCCCGATGATCGTCACCCACATCGCCCGCTGCGCCGCCCCGTGGGCCCGCAGGATCGCGCTTCCGACCATGCCGATCAGCAGCAGGGGCAGGCTCGGGATGATGATCTGAAGATAGCCCACGGCAAGGTCATGGGTTTCCCCGCTGGCCCCCACCAAGCTGACCAGCGCCCCAAGGTTGAACCAGACCAGCGCCGCGAAGACTGCGCCGAAGCCGAAGCCATAGATCATCGCGGTGGTGGAGCGTTTGCGCGCCTCGTCCCGCTCGCCCGCACCAAGGGCGCGCGCCACGAGCGCACCTGCGGCGATCGACATGCCGATCCCGAAAGAGGAGGTGAAAAAGAGGATTGCACCCGCATAGCCCACAGCCGCTGCCAGCTCCGCCTTGCCGAGCATCGAGATGAAGATCATGTCGACGAAATCGACCAGGAAAACGGCCATGAGCCCAAGCGAAGCCGTCAGCGACATTACCGCGATATGACGGAAGGGGGCGCCTTCCAGGAAAACTGCATTCGACTGTGTCATACCCTTCCGTGACACAGGAAACCCGTTTCGCCCATACGCGAATTTTGCACAGACATCTCTCAACCTGTGCGTGTTCAGGCAAAGCAGAACACCCCGGCCAATCGGTCCGGGGTGCGAGGTCTTCCTGGATGGTGGTTGCCTGTCAGAGCGAAGGCTTCTTCTGCAACAGGGCCATCACATCGGCCATTTCGGGGCCACGCTCCAAACCGGTCACGGCCTTGCGCAGCGGCATGAACAGACCCTTGCCCTTGCGGCCGGTCGCCTCTTTCACGGCGTCGGTCCAGCTTTTCCAGGTCTCCAGCGTGTAAGGCGGTTCGGGCAGCATGGCGAAGGCCTGTGCCACGAACTCGCGATCCTCGTCGGCCACCACAGGCGTCGCCCCGTCGCGGAACAGCTGCCACCAGCCGGCAATGTCATGCCGCGTGGTGATGTTGGCACGGGCCACGTTCCAGAATGCCTCGGCCAGATCATCCGGCACGCCGATCCCGGCCACCTGGTCCGCCACGGCAGAGAGGGGCTGGGTATGCAGGAAACGCGCGGTGATCGGATAGAGATCGTCTACGTCGAACTTGGTGGGGGCCGATCCGAAATTGGACAGGTCGAACCCATCGGCCAGCTGGTCCAGCGTCTCGCACAGCTCCACCGGCTGCGAGGAGCCAAGCCGGGCCATGTGGCTGAGCAGCGCCATCGGTTCTACCCCGTTTTCGCGCAGGTCCTTCAACGCCAGGGTGCCAAGCCGCTTGGACAGCGCCTCGCCCTGCGGGCCGGTCAGCAGCGAATGGTGCGCGAAGGAGGGCGCGGAGAAGCCGAGCGCTTCCATGATCTGGATCTGGGTCGCGGTATTGGTCACGTGGTCCGAGCCGCGCACAACATGGGTCACGCCCATATCGGTATCGTCCACCACGGAGGCGAGCGTGTAGAGCACCTGCCCATCCTGGCGGATCAGAACCGGGTCCGAGACCGAGGCCGCGTCGATGGAGAGATCACCGAGAATGCCATCGGTCCACTCGATCCGCTCCTGCTTGAGCTTGAAGCGCCACACGCCCTGCCCGCGTTCGGCCCGCATCGCGGCCTTCTCGTCATCGCCAAGCTTCAGCGCCGCGCGGTCGTATACCGGAGGCTGGCCCATGTTGAGCTGCTTCTTGCGCTTGAGGTCGAGTTCGGTCGGCGTCTCCCACGCCTCGTAGAACCGGGCCTTTTCGCGCAGCTCATCGGCGGCGGCGGCGTAGCGGTCCAGCCGGTCGGACTGCTTCTCGATCCGGTCCCAGGTCAGCCCCAGCCATTCCAGGTCGTGTTGGATCTGATCGGCATATTCCTGCTTCGACCGCTCCGGGTCGGTGTCGTCGAGGCGCAGGATGAAGGCGCCCCCGGCCTTTTTCGCAATCAGGAAGTTGAACAGCGCAGTGCGCAGGTTCCCGACATGCAGGTATCCGGTGGGGGACGGGGCGAAACGGGTGACGGTCATGGATCTCGGACTCCTTCGGATCGGCCCGATCCTGTTTCACAAGCGCGTGCGAATGTCCATAAGCGGATGGGTCAGCGCTCGGGCGGGGACCAGTTGGCAGGGGGCACGTTGCGGCGTCGCAGCCGCAGCGCAAGCCCGACGGCCACGCCCACCCCGATCGCGATGGTCAGATCCGTCAGAACCGTCAGAACCAGCGTCAGAAGCAGCAGCACCACGTCTTGACGCGGCTGGCCGAGATAGGCCTTCCAATGCTGCGGCTCGCTCATGTTCCAGGCGGTCAGCAGCAGGAGCCCGGCCAGGGCCGGCATGGCGAGATAACCCGCCAGCGGGGCCGCCAGCATCATGACCACCAGGATCGTCAGCGCATGGACCAACCCGGCCACCGGGGTCTTGCCCCCGGCGCGCACGTTTGTTGCTGTGCGCGCGATGGCCCCGGTCGCAGGCAAGCCCCCGAAAAGGGCCGAGCCGATATTGGCCGCCCCCTGCGCCAGAACCTCGGCATTCGATCGGTGGCGGCTTCCGATCATCCGGTCGGCGACCATGGCGGACAACAGCGACTCTACCCCTGCGAGGAAGGCGATGACGAAGGCCGAGGGCAAAAGCTCGACCAGCCGTGCATAGGTGATCTCGGGCAGATGCGGCATCGGCAGGCTCGCGGACAGCGCCCCGAAGCGCGACCCGATCGTGTCAACGGGCAGATCGAAGAGCGCCACCAGCCCGGAGGTCGCCGCCACGGCCACGATCAGGCCCGGAAAGCGCGGGAAGAGCCGCCGGAGAAGAACGATCAGCAGCATCGTGGCAATCGCGATAGCGAAGGCCGCCGGGGTGAAACTGTCCCTCACCGACCAGAGAGCTTCCACCTTGCCGATAAACTCGGCGGGCAGGCGATCCGGGGTCAGGCCAAGGGCGTCCTTCAACTGGCTGGTGCCGATGATGACGGCAATCCCGATGGTGAAGCCGTTGATCACCGGCTCGGGGATGTAGGAAATCAGGCTGCCCGCCCGCAGAAGGCCCGCGACAACCAGCATCATGCCCGCCATGAGCGTGGCCAGCACCAGCCCGTCATAGCCATGTGCGGCGATCACCCCGAAGACAACCACGATGAAGGCCCCGGTCGGCCCGCCGATCTGCACCCGGCTGCCGCCCAGAAGGGAGATCAGGAAGCCGCCGACGATCGCCGTGATCAGCCCGGTGGCGGGATCCGCGCCCGAGGCAATGGCAATGGCCAGACTCAGGGGGATTGCGACCATGGCCACCGTGAGCCCTGCCAGCATGTCAGCCAGGAACAGCGCCGGGGTGTAGGTCTTGAGGGTGGTCAGCAGCTTGGGCGTCATGGCGCAAGTATTCAGCGCAGAGGCTTTCCGGCAAGGGGAAACAAGCAAATGAAATTGCCGGACTTGCGCTTCCCTTTTGTGCGTGCGGGGTCCATCTAGGACAGATGACTGACTGGGCGCTTCTTTCTCCTCCCGATCTTGCCACTATCGAGCGGCTGGCCGAGCAGGCCCTCCTGACGCTGCCCGAACCCTACCGGCGGGCTGCCATGCAGGTGGCATTGCGGATCGAGGATTTCGCCAGCGACGAGATGCTCAGCGAGTTGGAGCTCGAAAACCCGTTCGAGCTGACCGGGCTCTACGAGGGCATACCCCTGACGGAAAAGTCGGTGATGGATCAGCCGATGGGGCCGGATGTGATCTGGCTCTTTCGGCGCGCGATCCTGGAGGAATGGGCCGACCGGGGCGACATTCCCCTCGGGCATCTCGTGGGCCATGTCCTCGTGCATGAACTGGCGCACCATTTCGGCTGGTCCGATGACGACATCGCCGAAATTGACCCCTGGTGGGAATGAGCCAGCATTTGACGGCGGGCGTCAGCCAGGCGTGACGGGCCAGCGCCGCCCAAGATCCTCCAGCCCGGCACGGATGAGTTCCTCCAGCACGACGGGGTCGATATCGGCCAGCTTATTCACGTAAAGACACGACTTGCCAGTGTGGTGCTTTCCGAGCCGCGACAGGATCGGTCCGATATCCGCGTAGCCCGGCAGGATGTAAATTGACAGATTGGCCTTGCGGGGGCTGAAGCCCGTGGCCAGGAAGTCACCCTCGCGTCCGCTGTCATACCGATAATGATACTGCCCGTAGCCGATCATCGTCGGCCCCCACATCCGCGGCAGGAATCCTGTCACGCGGCGGAACAGGCGGTCGAGCGCTTCCGCATCGGCGCGGCGGGTTGGATGATCGATCGACGCGATGAAGCCGGCCGGATCGATCGCCGTGACGCGGGTCTTGTTCTGGGCCTTGGTCATGGGCGGGCCTCCTGCCACGGGAGAGTAACAGCAGATGACCCGCCAGCGAAGGGTCAGGCGTAGCTGACCACCTCGATCTCGATATTGTCGGGGCCGTCAAAATAGAATCGGCGTCCGGGTTCGTAGTCACCATGATTGTGCGGACTGTAGCCTGCGGCCTTGACCTTCGCTTCGACCGCGTCGAGATCGTCGACGACCACGCCGATATGGTTGAGCCCTCCCGGCGTTCGGTAGCGGTCGGGGGCTTTCATCTGTCCGCCCTGGCTGTAGGCCACGACATAGCTGTCGTCATTGCCCACATGGATAGACAGGCCGCCCCCCTTGCCCTCGCCCTGCCAGCGGATGCGCCAGCCAAAGAGATCGACCAGCAGATCGGCCATCTGGCGCGGGTCACTTACGGTTACGTTCACATGTTCCAGGAAAGCGGCAGTCATCTCGGGTCTCCTTTCGGGTTGATTCGCTCACTGTCCACGTGGTGTAATTCCTCAAGTTAACTTTAGCTCAAGGATTTTCTGATGCGCCGTGCCAGCGACATGCTGCCCATTGGTCGAATTGCCGAACGCACCGGCATGGCCGTATCCGCCATCCGCTATTACGAAAGCGAAGGGCTGGTCCGCCCGATCCGCACGGCCGCTGGCCAGCGCCAGTTCCGCAGATCGGATATCCGGCGGTTGAGCTTCGTGAAGATCGCGCAGGAACTTGGGTTCTCGCTGTCCGAGATCCGCGAGGAAATGGCCAAACTGCCCGAGGGGCGCACACCGACCAAGGCCGACTGGGAACGGATCAGCCGCCGCTTCCGCGCGGTGCTGGACGAGCGGATCGACCGGCTGCAACGCACGCGCGACAAGCTTGACGGCTGCATCGGCTGCGGCTGCCTGAGCCTGAAGAGCTGCGCGCTCTACAATCCCGATGACGAGAAGGGCGCGCGCGGGGCCGGACCGCGCAACATCATCGACGCCTAGCGGAAAGCAGGACCGTGGCACCAGATGGTGAGCGAGCGGCGCTCGCCCTCGGTCACCGGGGTCACCCGGTGCAGCACGAAAGAGGGAAAGAGCGTGGCCGTGCCTTGCGCGCAATCGGCGACAATCGTGCCCGCGCCCGGCATGAGTTCCAGCTTGCCGCCGGTATAGGCAGAGGGCTCGGACAGCTGAACCACCATGGTCAGCTTGCGCCTGGAGGCCAGTCGCCCGTCGCCGATATCCGAATGCCAGTCGAAATGGCCTTCGCGGTCCGCCCCGTAGCGGGCGACCTGCGCAGATTCGGAGAAATCCGTGAGGTCGTAGCCATACACCTGCCGGTTGGCGTCCCGCACGAGGGCAATGATCTTGTCCATCACCCAATCGGCCTCGGCCACATCATCAAGCCACACGAGATCGGCCCGGCGCAGGTTGTGGTCGGTGGCGTTGCGCACAAGCCCCGCATCCTGGGCGGGCGCGGCTTCGGTCATGGCGGTGATGCGGGCGCAGTCCTCGGGAGAGAACGCGGCAGGGATGGTATGGACGTGGATCATCGGTCGGTGACATCGCGAGAAAAGGTGAAACGTGCGCCTGCCACGGCCCGGCAACTGCGTCTGGCCTGAATGCGACCGCGGGGACGGATTGCGACGGGTTTTTCGCCGCGCCTTGCGCGTCGACCGGGGCGCGATCCGGCGCGGATCGCGGGCGTTGTCCGTGCCGGAAAACGGCTGATCATGAGCAACTTCGTTCTGGCCAATGCCGGAGGGTGGCGGGATCAGCTCGGGTCGCGCCAGCGGTTCACGATCGGGTATCGACGGTCGAGCCAGAAGGCGCGCTCGGTCAGTCGGGCACCGGGGGCGGACTGGAAGCGCTTGTATTCCGAGATGTAGATGAGGCTTTCGACCTTCTTCACCGTTTCGCGCTCATAGCCCATGGCGACCACGTCGGCGACCGAGGCTTCCTTGTCGATCAGCATCTCGAGGATCACGTCCAGCACCTCGTAGGGGGGCAGGCTGTCCTCGTCCTTCTGGTTCTCGCGCAGCTCGGCGGTTGGCGGCTTGTCGATCACGCGGGGCGGGATGACCTCGCCCTCGGGGCCCTTCATCCACGGGCGGTGATTGGCGTTTCGCCAACGGCAGGTCTCGAATACGCGGGTCTTGGAGAGATCCTTGATCGGGTTGTAGCCGCCCGCCATGTCCCCGTAGATCGTGGCGTAGCCCACGGCGACCTCGGACTTGTTGCCCGTGGTCAGCAGCATTTCCCCGAACTTGTTCGACAGCGCCATCAGGATCACGCCGCGCAGGCGGCTTTGGATGTTTTCCTCGGCGATGCCCGGCTGCGTTCCCTCGAAGAGCGCGGCCAGGGCTTCGGTCACGCCCGCGCGCGGGACGCTGATCGGAACCGTGTCGAGCCGTGTGCCCAGGTTGCGCGCAACCGCTTCGGCGTCTTCCAGCGAAGTGGTCGAGGTATACTCGGACGGCAGCATCACGCAACGCACGTTCTCGGGCCCGAGCGCATCGGCGGCGATGGCCGCGACGATGGCGGAATCAACCCCGCCCGAGAGGCCGAGCACCACCTTGCCGAACCCGGTCTTGCCCAGGTAATCGCGCACCGATTCCACCATGCAGCGATAATCGGCCTCCCACGCGTCGGGCAGGTGGGCCTTCTCGCCCTCGACCGCGCGCCATCCATCGGCCGTCCGGGTGAAATCGACATGGGTGAGAACCTCGTCGAAGAACGGCATCTGCACCGCAAGCGCGCCGCCGGGGTTCAGCACGAAGCTCGCCCCGTCGAAAATCTGGTCATCCTGTGCGCCGGTAAGGTTCAGGTAGGCCAGCGGCAGACCGGTTTCGATCACGCGTGATACCGTCACCGCCTGGCGGATGTTCATCTTGCCCCGGTGATAGGGCGACCCGTTGGGTGAAATCAGGATCTCGGCCCCGGTCTCGGCCAGGGTCTCGCAGACATCCTCGAACCAGCAGTCCTCGCAGATCGGGAAGCCAATCCGCACCGGACCCAGTTGGACCGGGCCCTGCATTTCGCCCGCGTGGTAATAGCGCTTCTCGTCGAAGACGTTGTAATTGGGCAGGTGATGCTTGAGCACCTGCGTCTTCACCTTGCCGCCTTCGAGGATGAAATAGGCATTGAAGGGCTTGTCGGGGCCGGGCCAGGGGCCGCCAATGCCGATCGCGGGGCCATCAGCGCAGTCACGGGCGAGATCGGCCAATGTCTTTTGAACATCCGCAGCGAAGGCAGGTTTGCGCACGAGGTCCTGCAACTGGTAGCCGGTGATGAACATCTCGGGGAATACGACGAGGTCCGCGCCTGCGGATTTCGCCTCGGCCCAGGCCGCGCGCGCCTTGTCTGCATTGGCCGAAAGCGCGCCGACGGTGGCATTGAGCTGTGCGAGCGTAACTCGGAAAGTGTCGGACATGGGGACTCGTCTTCCTTGCATTCGGAGACGCCTTTTAGCAGATCACCGCCCGCCGCCAAGTCACCCGGGGGAAAAGACATTGCGAGGTTAACGACCCTCCACTAGGTTTGCATGGGTGACGGAGAAGGAAAACCTCGGAAAGGGGCGATCAGGTGGGCCAGGCAGGACGGAACTTCCTGTGCAGGATCTGCGCGGCAGGCGGCATTGCCATTCTGCTGACGGGCGCGGCATGGGCACAGGGCGAAGGCGAGATCGAGATCCACCAGTATGAAGGTGGCGGTATCTACGAAGGCACTTTCCGCAACGGGGTGCAGCACGGCACCGGCACCTACCGGCTGCCGAATGGCTACGAGTATACCGGCGAATGGGTGGATGGCGAAATCCGCGGCCAGGGCCGCGCGGTCTTCCCTGACGGGTCCGTCTACGAGGGGGCCTTCGCCGAAGGCCGGCCGCAAGGTCTGGGGACCATCACTTTCGCAGATGGATCGACCTACGAAGGCGAATGGTCCGAAGGCCGGATCAACGGGCAGGGCGTGGCGCTATACGCGAACGGCGTGCGCTACGAAGGCGGCTTCCGCAACGCGCTGCACCATGGCACCGGCACGATGGACAGCCCCAATGGCTACCGCTACGAGGGCCAGTGGGTGAACGGGCTGAAACAGGGCCAGGGACGCATCACCTACCCCGATGGCGCGCTCTACGAAGGCCAGTTCGAGAACGGGCAGCGCCAGGGCCAGGGGCGTCTGGAGATGCCCGATGGCGTCGTCTACGAAGGCCAGTGGCAAGGCGGCCAGATCAACGGAACGGGCGTGCTGACCCAACCCAATGGCGATGTCTACGAAGGACAGCTGGTCAACGGCCAGCGCCAGGGCCAGGGCGTCGTGCGCTATGCCAATGGCGACCGTTACGAAGGCGCCTTTGCCAATGATCGCCGTCATGGGCAGGGCGAATTCCGGGGCGCAGACGGGTATCTCTATACCGGCCAGTGGATCGACGGGCGGATCGAAGGCCAGGGCACCGTGACTTATCCCGATGGTTCGGTCTACGAAGGCGCGTTCCGCAATGACCTGGCGCACGGGCGCGGGCTGATCACCTATGCCGATGGCTCCACCTATGACGGCGAATGGGTCGAGGGCGTGATCCAGGGCTTCGGCGTAGCGCGCTATGCCAACGGGCTTGTCTACGAGGGCCAGTTCATGAATGCCCGCCAGCATGGCCAGGGTGTCATGACCTACACCGATGGCTACCGATACGAGGGCGCATGGCAGGACGGGCTGCGCCACGGGCAAGGGATTGCCTCCTATGCCGACGGCACCGTCTACGAAGGCAGCTTCGTCGCCGGACAGCGCGAGGGCATGGGCACTCTGACGATGCCTGACGGCTTTACCTATACCGGCCAGTGGCAGGGCGGCGAGATCAATGGCGAGGGCCGGGCGACCTATGCCAACGGCGATGTCTATCAGGGCAACTTCGTCAACGGCACCCGCCAGGGCCCCGGCATGATGACCTATGCAGCAACCGAGGATCGCGAGGCCCGCGTTGTTCAGGGCATCTGGGAAGAAGGCCGCCTGGTGACGGACGGCGAAGAGGCCGAAACCCCCGCAGAAGCAACGGGCGACACGCCCGCCCCGCCTGCGGAAGCCACCGGCGACGCCGAGGCAGCTTCCGAATAATCCCTGCTAAACCACCTCGCCCGCATCGAGACGGGCGAGCAGTCGCTCGGCATCGGCCAGCACCTCCGCGCGGTGATCTTCATCCATGCGATCCCAGGTGCGGTAGATCTGCCCCATCCGCGGGTTCTGGGCAAAACGTGTCCGGTGGCGCAGCAGGAAGTGCCAGTAAAGCAGGTTGAAGGGGCAGGCATCGGGCCCGCGCTTGACCTTCACGCCATAGGTGCAGCTTTGGCAGTAGTCCGACATCTTCGCGATGTAATTGCCCGAAGACACGTAGGGTTTCGATCCCACGACACCGCCATCGGCAAACTGGCTCATCCCGACCGTGTTGGGGGCCTCGACCCATTCGTAGGCATCCGCGTAAACGGCCAGATACCATTCATGCACCTCGCGCGGATCGACGCCCGCCAGAAGGGCGAAATTGCCGGTCACCATCAGCCTCTGGATATGGTGGGCATAGGATTCGCGGCGCGTCACCCCGACTGCCTCTTTCAGGCAGCGCATGTCCGTGTCGCCACCCCAGTAAAGAGCGGGCAGCCTGCGTCGATGCCCAAGCGCGTTGCGGCCCGCATAGCCCGGCCCTTCGCGGAAATAGACCCCTCGCACGAATTCGCGCCAGCCGATGATCTGCCTGATGAAGCCTTCAACCGCGTTCAGCGGCGCCTGCCCTGCCCTGTAGGCCGCCTCTGCCCGGCGGCAGACGGTGAGCGGGTCAAGAAGCCCTGAATTGATGTAGACCGACAGCACCGAGTGAAAGAGGAAGTCCTGCCCCCTGACCATCGCATCCTGGTAGTCACCGAAACGCGGCAGGGCGTGGGCGATGAAATGGTCGAGCGCGGCCTCTGCCTGACTTGGTTCGGTTGCAAACCAGAAGGGGTAGAGATCCCCGAAATGCGCTCCGAACCGGGTCTCCACCAGTTCCAGCACTTCATCCGTCACCGGATCAGGTTCGAACCGGGGCGGCACAGGACCCGCCAGCCCCTTGGGCGGGCCTTTGCGATTGTCATGATCGAAGTTCCACTGGCCGCCCTCGGGCTGATCCCCGTCCATCAGGAGCGCCGTCTTGCGGCGCATTTCGCGGTAGAAGAATTCCATCCGCAGGGACTTGCGGCCCTCGGCCCATGTGTCGAACTCCGCGTGTGAACATAGGAAGCGATCATCCTCCAACAGCTGCAGCTCCAGAGGATGCGCGTTCAGCGCTTCGATCAAACGCCACTCTCCGGGTTCGGTTGCCAACATCTGTGACGCACCGAATTCCTCCGCCCGGCGCAGCAACTCTCCGCCTATGGACCCGGCATTCTCGGGGTCATCCAGCCGCGAGTAGGCAACGCGCCACCCCTCAGCCTTCAGGCGCAATGCAAACTTGCGCATAGCGGCAAAGAGGAACACGATCTTCTTGGGGTGATGCGGGACATAGTGGGTTTCCGCGGCGACCTCGGCCATGACCACCACGTCGCGCGTCTTGTCGGCGGCCTTCAGCGCAGCAACCGACGACGTCAGCTGATCTCCCAGAACCAGAACGAGGCGCGGGGTCACCACGGCACCGCCTTGCCGGCCCAATCGAAGAACTGGCCCGTATCGGTCGTGGACAGCCCGTCGATGACGCCGAGCAGGTTTTCCGCTGCCACTTGCGGGGAAACCGCCCCGTGACGCGCGAGGTATGGCCCGGTCAGGCTGGTCTGCACGGTGCCGGGGTGCAGCGAGACAAGGATCGCCTGCTTGCGCAGGCGACCGTATTCGATGGCAGATGTCCGCACGACCTGGTTCACCGCCGCCTTGGCCGCGCGGTAGCTGATCCAGCCGCCAAGGCGGTTGTCCCCGATGGAACCAACCCGCGCCGACAGCACGGCCAGAACGCAACGCCGATCGCGCGGCACCAGTGGCACGGCATGTTTCAGCACCAGGGCCGGGCCTATGGCGTTCAGCGCGAACTGATTGGCCATTGCCCTTGGGTCCAGCGCGCGCAGGGTCTTCTCGGGCTCTGCCCCGTTTATCTGAAGCGCCCCGGTTGCCACGATGATGCGGTCGAACGTGCCCAGTTGCGCCCCCAAGAGGTTTGCAATGCTGGCCTCGTCCGTCAGGTCGAGCCCGGTCCCGCTGCGTGACAGGCCAACGACCTCGCCACGCGACGCCAGCACTTCGCAAAGGGCTGCGCCGATACCACCCGAGGCACCGATGATAAGAGAGCGTTCCTGCGTCATAGGGTGGGAGCTAATACGCCCCCCGCACTGGTCAAATGCTCGAAAGCGGCCCAAGTTAAGCGAAAGCCAACAGGACCGCATTCCATGACCAAACCCATTATCTATCACATCCCCGTTTGCCCCTTTTCGCAACGTATCGAGATCTTGCTGGAGTTGAAGGGCCTTCGCGACAGCGTGGAATTCCGCGTCGTCGATATCACCAAACCGCGTGACCCCGCGCTTCTGGCCAAGACCCGGGGCACAACAGCCTTGCCGGTTCTGGAAACCGAGGACGGGCGGATCCTGAAAGAAAGCCTCGTCATCATGCGCTATGTCGAGGAACGGTTTGCAGCCACCCCTGTGGCGCGGACCGACCCCTTCGAGCGCGCGACAGAGCGCATGATGATCACCCGCGAAGGGCCTTTCACCATGACCGGCTACATGATGGTGATGAACCGCGACCGGGCGAAGACCGAGGATTTCCGGGCCAAGATGCTGGATCACTACGCGTGGCTGTCGGATTTTCTCGACCATCACAATCCCGGCGGGCTGTGGCTGTTCGAGGATTTCGGGCTGGCCGAACTGGTCTTCACCCCGATGATGATGCGCTTCTGGTTTCTTGAGTATTACGAAGGCTTCGAAATCCCCGATGAGCCCCGCTTCGCCCGCGTTCGCCGCTGGCGAGAGGCCAGCCTCGCCCACCCCGCCGCGCAGCAGGTGTGCTACGACGAGATCGTGAAACTCTACTACGACTACGCCATCGGGGCCGGAAACGGCGCGCTGCCCGAGGGTCGGCAGGTGTCGAGCTTTGCCTTCACACCCGACTGGCCGGACCGCCCGATGCCCCCCAAGGACAAATACGACCGCATCGCGTCGGATGCGGAACTGGGGCTGACATAGGCAAAAAGGGGGTTTCCATCCCGTTTCCCGCACGTAATATGCGCCCCATGACGACGCACACGCATACCCGGACCATGACCGCCCCCTCGGGCGGGCTGATCCCGTGCGCTCTTCTTCTTCTCCTTAGCCGCCTCTGAGCGTGCCTGTCGGCGCGACCGCTCAGGGGGGAACCAGCGCCGAAGACCACAGCACCACAACTCAGGCTAAGACCAAGGATTGCATCCCATGACCATCGACAAAGATCGCGTTCTGATCTTCGACACCACCTTGCGCGACGGCGAGCAGAGCCCCGGCGCCACCATGAGCCACGACGAGAAGCTGGAGATCGCGGCCCTTCTGGACGAGATGGGCGTCGACATCATCGAAGCAGGCTTTCCCATTGCGTCGGAAGGTGATTTCGCCGCCGTGTCCGAGATTGCCAAACTGGCGAAGAACGCCACGATCTGTGGCCTTGCGCGGGCGAATTACAAGGATATCGACCGCTGCTTTGAGGCCGTGAAACATGCCGTTTCCCCGCGCATCCATACCTTTATCGGCACCTCGCCGCAGCACCGCGCCATTCCGAACCTGACCATGGACGAAATGGCCGAGCGCATTCATGACACGGTGACCCACGCCCGTAACCTGTGTGACAACGTGCAGTGGTCGCCGATGGATGCAACCCGGACGGAATGGGACTACCTGCGCCGCGTGGTTGAAATCGCGATCAAGGCGGGTGCCACCACGATCAACATCCCCGACACCGTGGGCTACACCGCGCCCGCGGAATCGGCCGACCTGATCCGCCGCTTGATTGCCGAGGTTCCGGGTGCCGACGAGGTGATCTTCGCCACCCATTGCCACAATGACCTTGGCATGGCGACCGCGAACGCGCTGGCCGCTGTCGCGGGCGGCGCACGACAGATCGAATGCACGATCAACGGTCTTGGAGAACGCGCGGGCAACACCGCGCTGGAAGAGGTCGTGATGGCGCTGAAGGTGCGCAACGACATCATGCCGTGGCACACCAATATCGACACCCGCCAGATCATGCACCTCTCTCGTCGGGTCTCGACCGTGTCGGGTTTCGCCGTCCAACCCAACAAGGCCATCGTCGGCAAGAACGCTTTCGCCCATGAAAGCGGTATCCACCAGGACGGCATGCTGAAGAGCGCCGATACGTTCGAGATCATGCGGCCCGAGGATGTGGGCCTTGCGGGCACCTCGCTGCCCCTGGGCAAGCATTCAGGTCGCGCGGCGCTGCGCGCCAAGCTCAAGGACCTGGGCTTCGACATGGTCGACAACCAGCTCAACGATCTCTTCGTGCGCTTCAAGGCACTGGCCGACCGCAAGAAGGAGGTCTTCGACGACGATCTGATCGCGCTGGTCACCGATGCCGCCGCTGCGGGCACCGAGGACCACCTGGAGCTGAAGTTCCTGCGCGTGATCTGCGGCACCGAGGCGCCCCAGTCCGCCGACATCACGCTGCGCGTGGGTGACAAGGACAAGCAGGCCACGGCGCAGGGCGACGGGCCCGTCGATGCGGCGTTCAACGCGGTCAAGGCGCTTTATCCCAACGAGGCCGTCCTGCAACTCTACCAGGTGCACGCGGTAACCGAGGGCATGGATGCCCAGGCCACCGTGACCGTGCGCGTCGAAGAAGATGGCCGCATCGCGACGGGTCAGTCGGCCGATACCGATACGGTCGTTGCCAGCGTGAAAGCCTATGTCAACGCGCTCAACCGCCTGATCGTGCGGCGCGAGAAGCTTGGATCGGGCGGCGATACGCGGGAAGTGTCCTACAAGGACGTGTCCTGAGCAGCCCTGACAGATCAACGGATTGGACCCGGCGGCGCGTCTTGCGGCGCCGGTTTCTTTTTCAGGGAAGGATCGGCAGGCGACGCGCCACCCATAACCACGCAGGCGCAAGCAGCAGCGTTACAGCGAGCGTCATGACCGTCAGCGCCAGCGGCCCTGCCCCGGTCAGTTCCCGCAAGGGCAACAGGTAAAGCGGGTGACTTAGGTAGACGACCATCGACAGCTTGCGCGGATCAAACCCTGGCAGCACCAACGGCAGATCGCGTACGGCAATGAACAGGACAGGCGTCAGCACAAAGGCAGAAACCGTCAGGTCAAAAAAACCATTGGGGTCGAACAGTCTGAATTCCAGAAAGCATTCCCCCCCGAGAAACAGGAAGCCCGCCGCAAGGACGGCCAGCCTGACCAGTGCGGGCTGGCCTACCAAGGGCTCTCGCCGCCGGATCAGCAGGCCGAGCGCCAGATAGGGAAAGCCGTAGAACAGGAAATTCCGGGTCAGAACCAGCAGGTCGTAAGGGCTGTCGAAGGCATTGAGGTCGAGCAACAGGTTTTCCGCGTATTGCAGGGCAGAGCCGACGAGGAAGAGCGCAAACGCAGCCCAGAACAAGACCCCGTCCCGCAGATTGCGCATCACGTAAAGCAGTGCCATGCCACCCAACAGGGCGGGCAGATACCACAGGTGAAAGAAGCCAAAGAACAGCGTCAGAGCGATCCGGTAGGGTGTGACGGCCTGGTAGAATAGCAGGAAAGGCAGATAAATCAGCGTCCAGGCCAGGTAGATATGTCCCACCCGCCACAACCAGGGCGCAAGGCCCGCCCGCATCTGGCGTTCGAAGAAATAGCCGGTGGTCAGCAGGAAGAAGGGCACGATGATCCGTGCCAGGCCATTGTTGAAAAAGAAATGTGCCCAGTCTCCGACTGCCTGGAACGTGGCGCAATGGGCAAGCACAACGCACAAGGCCAGCACCAACCTTGCCAGGTCGATGCCGCCATAGCGGGCCCCGGTCGAAGCGGCCGCATTCCCATGCGTCCCTAAACTCGCCACTCCACAGACCCTGATACTGTTACAAAAACGCTCACCTTCGTTCCTCTAGCGCGATCCAGTGTGCAAACTAAACCTTTTTCGCCATGACGACTGACTATTGCCCGGTCGCGAACCCCGCTTCCGCAATCGACAACTGGCGAAAATGCGCTGATTTCTTCGCCGCCAAGGCTTTACCTAAGACCCTGCCACTGACTATATGCGATGCGTTCAGCGCGGCTGACGGGCCCTGAGTCCCTGCCCCGCGAACGCGACAATGGACACGAAACGCACCAGAGCAGGATTCACCCCGAAATGGCCGGACTTTTTGGCAGCCTTTTTTCAGCGGACATGGCCATCGACCTGGGCACCGCGAACACGCTGGTCTACGTCAAGGGCAAGGGCGTGATCCTCAACGAACCCTCGGTGGTGGCCTACCAGGTCAAGGACGGGGTCAAGAAGGCTCTGGCCTTTGGCGAGGACGCCAAGCTGATGCTTGGCCGGACACCGGGCAGCATCCAGGCCATCCGGCCGATGCGCGAAGGGGTGATCGCCGACTTCGACGTGGCCGAAGAGATGATCAAGCACTTCATCCGCAAGGTCCACAAGCGCACTACGTTCACCAAGCCCAAGATCATCGTCTGCGTGCCCCATGGCGCGACCCCGGTGGAAAAGCGGGCCATTCGCCAGTCGGTTCTGTCGGCAGGGGCCCGCAAGGCGGGGCTGATCGCAGAACCCATTGCCGCAGCCATCGGGGCAGGCATGCCCATCACCGACCCGACCGGGTCGATGGTCGTGGATATCGGCGGCGGGACGACCGAAGTGGCGGTTCTGTCGCTGGCCGACATTGTCTATGCCCGCTCGGTCCGCGTCGGGGGTGACCGCATGGACGAAGCAATCATCAGCTACCTGCGCCGCCAGCAGAACCTTCTGATCGGGGAAGCCACGGCAGAGCGCATCAAGACGTCGATCGGCACTGCGCGCATGCCCGATGACGGACGCGGCGCGTCGATGCAGATCCGGGGGCGCGACCTGTTGAACGGCGTTCCCAAGGAAACCGAGATCAGCCAGGCCCAGGTGGCCGAGGCACTGGCCGAACCCGTGCAGCAGATCTGCGAGGCGGTCATGGGCGCGCTGGAAGCGACCCCGCCCGACCTGGCGGCGGATATCGTCGATCGTGGCGTAATGCTGACCGGGGGCGGCGCGCTTCTGGGTGAACTTGACCTGGCGCTGCGCGAACAGACCGGGCTGGCGATTTCTGTCGCCGATGAAAGCCTCAACTGCGTGGCGCTCGGCACCGGCAAGGCGCTCGAATACGAAAACCTCCTGCGTCACGCAATCGACTACGAAAGCTGACCGGCCGCCCTCGCGCGGCCCGACCCGAAGGACTGAATGGCCAAAGAGCGCGCAGACAGCAGCCATATCCGACCCGTCCGGCGCCTGCTGCTGGCGGTGCTTCTGCTATGTCTTGCCGTCCTGGTCCTGATCTGGCGCATCGACAACCCGCGCGTGGAACGGCTGCGCGGCGCCATTACCGACCGCATCGTGCCCAATCTTGAATGGGTCATGGCCCCGGTGACTGCCGCGGGACGGATGATCGACGACTTCCAGTCCTATACCCGCCTCTACCAGCAAAACGAGGAACTGCGGCGCGAGTTGCAGCAGATGCGCGCCTGGCGCGAAGCCGCACTGCAACTGGAGCAGGAAAACGCCCGGCTGCTCGACCTGAACCGGGTGCAGCTCGACCCGGAACTGACCTTCGTCACCGGCCTTGTGCTGGCCGATAGCGGCAGCCCCTTCCGGCGGTCCGTCCTGCTCAATGTCGGTGAGCGAGACGGAATCCTAGACGGATGGGCGACGATGGACGGGCTTGGCGTGGTGGGGCGCATATCGGGTGTTTCGCGCAACACTTCGCGGGTTCTGCTGCTGACCGATGCTGCCAGCCGCATCCCGGTGACGGTGATGCCGTCAAATCAGCAGGCGCTGCTGATGGGCGACAACAGCGGGCAGCCGCTGCTGGAGTTTCTCGAACAGCCCGAAGATATCTCTCCCGGAGACCGGATCATCACATCGGGCGATGGCGGTGTCTTTCCGCCCGGCCTGTTGATTGGCCACGTTGTCGTTGACCGTGATGGGCGCCTGCGCGCGCGGCCATCGGCCGACTTCTCGCGCCTGAACTTCCTGCGTGTCATGCGCAGCCATCCCGGGTCGTCGCTGTCGGACCCCGGCGGGTTGATCGGGCCGCCCTGGCCGCTGCCATCGGACGACCTGACCCAACCCACGCTGGAGGAGGCCGAGGAACTGGCCGTTGAGGCGGAGGCCACAGATGGGTGACGAGTTTCAGCGTCGCCTCTGGGGCTTCCGGACGGTCTACCTGCTTTTCGGCCTGTCCGTGATCTTCTTCCGCATCCTGCCGCTGGAAACCGGCACTCCCGGCCTGCCCGGACCCGATTTCATCCTCTGTGTCACTCTGGCCTGGATCTTGCGCCAGCCCGGCTCCGTTCCACTTTGGGCGATCCTTTTCCTCTTCCTTTTGAGCGATTTTCTGCTGCAACGCCCGCCGGGGCTTTGGACAGGGTTGGCCGTGGTCGCGACCGAGACCCTTCGCAACCGCCGCACAGGGATTGCAGAGACCCCATTTCTCTTTGAATGGGCGGTTGTAGCCGGAACGATCCTTGCCATGGTCATGTGCCAGCGGGTGATCCTGTGGGTGTTGGTTGCCGACCAGCCGAGCCTCGGCCTGTCGCTGATGGAGGGGCTTGCCACGATCGTGATCTACCCGCTCGTCGTCATCCTCTCGAAATTCATACTGGGAATGGATAAATTGCCCGCTGTCGACCTGGAGAGCGGCAAGCCATGAAACGCACGCAGAAAGAGGCCGAGGAAAGCGCCCGCCGCATTTCGCGACGCTCCATGGTCGTGGGCGGGCTGATGCTGACCACCGGGGCGATCCTGGCAGCACGGATGCGCTACCTTCAGGTCGAGCGCGCCAGCGACTTCCGCCTGCTGGCTGAAGAAAACAGGATCAACATCCAGTTGCTGCCTCCGGCCCGGGGCCTGATCTATGATCGGCAGGGCCGTATCCTGGCCGATAACGAGCAGAATTACTCGGTCGTCATGGTGCGCGAGAATGTCGACGATATCGACGCCGTGCTCGACCGACTATCGCGGATCATCAACATCGACATGGCGGCGCTCGCGCGGGCGCGCGAGGAGATGATGGCCCGCGCGCCGCATGTGCGTGTCACGATTGCCGACCGGCTGAGCTGGGAAGAGTTTTCCTCGGTCGCCGTGAATGCCCCTGCCCTGCCCGGCATCACCCCCGAGGTGGGCCTTTCCCGGGTCTACCCGCTTGGCGCGGACTTCGCCCATGTTGTGGGCTATGTGGGTCCGGTTTCGGACTACTACCTTGAATCGACCGGCGACACCGACCCGGTTCTGCAAACCCCCGACTTCCAGGTTGGCCGTTACGCCGTCGAAGCTCGGATGGAGCAAGAGCTGCGCGGGGAAGCTGGCAACCAGTGGGTCGAGGTCAACGCCGCGGGCCGGGTGATGCGCGAACTTGACCGCGAAGAGCCCGAGCCCGGCGATGACGTGCAACTGACCATCGACACCGGGTTGCAGAACTACACGCAGGCGCGCCTTGCGGGGGAGAGCGCCTCGGCGGTCGTGATGGAGATCGAGACGGGCGAAGTGCTGGCGCTGGCCTCTGCGCCCTCTTTCGACCCCAACCTGTTCGTGAGGGGTATCTCGGTCGCGGACTATGGCAGCCTGACCGACGACCCCTACCGCCCGCTTGCCAGCAAGACCGTGCAGGGGCTCTACCCACCCGGATCGACTTTCAAGATGATCACCGCGCTGGCCGGATTGGAGGCAGGGGTGATCGAAGCCGATGAAACCATTACCTGCAACGGCTTCGTCGAACTGGGCACCCGGCGTTTCCACTGCTGGCGTCGGGGTGGGCATGGGCGGATGGATATGGTCGATGGCATCGCCGAGTCCTGCGACGTCTATTACTACGATCTGGCCCAGAGGGTCGGGATCGAGGCGATTGCCGCCATGGCCCGCCGGTTCGGTCTTGGCGAGCGGCACGAGCTGCCCTTGTCCGGCGTTTCAGAGGGGCTCATCCCCACCCGCGAATGGAAGCGCGAAAACCGCGGCGCGGACTGGGTGGTTGGCGACACGCTCAACGCCTCGATCGGTCAGGGCTACGTGCTGAACTCCCCGCTGCAGCTGGCCGTCATGACCAGCCGGCTTGCGTCCGGGCGCATGATCCAGCCGCAGCTCGTGCGCACGATCAACGGCGTCGATCAACGCCAGCGGGACTTCGAAGACATTGCGATTTCAGCGGACCACCTTGCCGTGATCCGTCAGGGGATGTGGAACGTGACAAACTTCCGCCGTGGCACGGCCTTCGGGGCACGGTCGATCGAGGAAGGCTACGAGATCGCAGGCAAGACCGGCACCAGTCAGGTCCGCAACATCACGGCGGCCGAACGCGAATCCGGCGTGACACGTAACGAAGACCTGCCCTGGGAACGGCGCGACCACGCGCTCTTCGTCGGCTATGCCCCCGCCGACAACCCGCGCTATGCGGTCAGTGTCGTGGTTGAACATGGTGGTGGCGGGTCCGCCGTGGCCGCCCCGATTGCCCGCGATATCCTGTTGCGCGCCATGTATGGCGAGGTCCCGCCTTTGGAGGCCTACCCGGTTGGCCAACGCCGCGACATCGAGGAAATGCATGACACCATGCAGCTTCTGGCCCCCGAGGACGACGAGCAGACAGGGCGGATCAGAGCATGAGTTTCCTGGAATACACCCAGAAGGCCACGCCGACCGGCCTGCGTAAGGTTCTCCACATGAACTGGGCCCTGATCTTGCTGGTGACCAGCGTGGCCTGCGTGGGCTTCCTGATGCTCTATTCGGTTGCGGGCGGGTCCATGCGGCCCTGGGCGGCGCCGCAGATGCAGCGTTTTACCCTCGGTTTCTTCGCCATGCTGATCGTGGCCTTCACCCCGATCTGGTTCTGGCGCAACGTCTCGGCGGTCGCCTACGGCCTGTCGCTTGTCCTGCTTCTTGTGGTGGAGTTTTTCGGCTCTGTCGGGATGGGTGCACAGCGCTGGATCGACCTTGGCTTCATGCGGCTGCAGCCTTCGGAGTTGACCAAGATCACCCTGGTCATGCTGCTGGCCGCCTATTACGACTGGCTGGATATCCGCAAAGTTTCGCACCCGCTTTATGTTGCAATCCCGGTTGCGATGATCCTGGTGCCGACCTTCCTGACCTTCATCCAGCCCGACCTTGGCACCGCGCTGCTGCTGCTGATCGGGGGCGGGGCCGTCATGTTCCTGGCCGGGGTTCACTGGGCCTATTTCGCCGCCGTGATCGCAGCGGGGGGCGGCGTGGTGACGGCGGTTTTCACCTCTCGCGGGACGCCCTGGCAGCTGTTGCAGGACTACCAGTACCGGCGCATCGACACCTTCCTTGATCCGTCCTCGGACCCGCTTGGCGCGGGATATCACATCACCCAGAGCCAGATCGCTCTTGGCTCGGGCGGCTGGACCGGGCGCGGTTTCATGCAAGGCACCCAGTCGAGCCTGAACTTCCTGCCCGAGAAGCACACCGACTTCATCTTCACGACACTGGCCGAAGAGTTCGGCTTCATCGGGGCTATCTCTCTTCTGGGGCTATACCTGCTGATCCTGCTGTTTTGCGTCGTCACGGCGATGCAGACCAAGGATCGTTTCGCTTCACTTGTGACGCTCGGGGTCGCTGTGACCTTCTTCCTTTACTTTGCGATCAACATGGCGATGGTCATGGGGCTGGCCCCCGTGGTGGGCGTTCCGTTGCCATTGGTCAGTTACGGTGGCTCGGCCATGCTGGTTCTGATGGTCGCGTTCGGCCTCGTGCAATCGGCCCATATCCATCGCCCCCGCTGAAGGACTTCCTGAATGCTGACGATCCTCTTTGCCGCCCGGCCCGAACGCTGGCCGATGTACGAAACCCCTCTGAAGCGCGCCCTCGAAGCGAGCGGGGTCGGCCCCTTCCGACTGGTGACCAAGGCACCGCCCGAAGAGGTCGATTACATCGTCTATGCCCCCAACAGCGACGTGCAGGACTTTTCGGACTTTCCCCGGCTCAAGGCTGTGCTGAGCCTTTGGGCGGGGGTCGAAACCATCGTGGGCAATCCCACCTTGAAGGTTCCGCTGACGCGTATGGTGGATGCGGGCCTGCGCGAAGGGATGCGGGAGTGGGTCACTGGCCACGTGTTACGGCACCATCTGGGGATGGACGCGCATATCAAGGGGGCACCCGGGATCTGGGCCCCGACGGTGCCTCCGCTCGCAAGGGATCGCACGGTGGCAATCCTGGGAATGGGGGCGCTAGGGAGCGCCTGCGCCGAGGCACTTCTGGCGCTTGGCTTCAACGTCACGGGCTGGAGCCGAAGCCCGAAATCCGTGCCAGGCGTGACCTGCTTTCATGGGGCCACGGGTCTGGACACCTGCCTGTCGACCGCCGAGATCGTGGTTTTGCTGCTCCCCAACACGCCCGCGACCGAGAACACCCTGAATGCCAGAACGCTGGCCTTGCTGCCGCGCGGGGCCTTCATCATCAACCCTGGTCGCGGCCCGCTGATCGACGACAGCGCATTGTTGTCGGCCCTCGATACCGGGCAGGTGGCCCATGCCACGCTGGATGTCTTCCGGATCGAGCCGCTGCCGGAGGCCCATCCGTTCTGGACGCATCCGGGCGTGACCGTCACCCCGCATATCGCGTCGGAAACCCGCCCCGGGACCGCGTCGGAGGTCGTGGCGGAAAACATCCGTCGCAACGAAGCCGGCGAGCCGCTGCTACATCTCGTGGATCGCTCCGCCGGATACTAAGACGGGGTGCCGCCCGTGCACGGGCCATGTGGGTGTATGCGCCTTGAGCGGCGAAACCGGTTGGATGTCAGCGCAGTTTCGGGGGCATGTCCGGGTCCATCCCGGGGGCACTGCCCGGCACATGGTCGGCTTTCGCGGGTTCCGGCAGGTCGAATCGCAGACCTGTCTTTGCAAGCTTGGCGCAGACAGGGTCTGATGCCCGGAAGAAGCCCACATCCATGACGCCTGCCTCGATGCCCGAGAAGGTCAGCGCCTCGCCTGCCGCGCGGGCAAGTGCCGACTCTGCGCCGGGAACCGGATCGACGAAGGCCAGCAAGTGGGATTTTCTACCGCCCGCATAGGTCACCGCCGAGAGGTAGGCCAGGCGTGCCAGGCCGCCCGCGGTGGCCAGCTTGGTATCCAGGGCCGTGATCAGTGCCTCTGGCAATCCGGACGGAGGCGCGATTGCCTCGGGGGTTTCCTCCACTTCCTCCGGCGCCTCCGAAAGCGTGTCAGCCAACCAGTCGACGGCCTCTGCCGGGATCAGGATCGAAGAGGGCGCGCCAGGGTTGACCGCAAGGCCTATCCCCTGGCTGGACAGCATGGCGGCAAGCCCCCGTCCCGACAGAACGGCGTAGGGCGCCGTGCCTTCCGCGAAGTCTGCCAACCGCTCCTCGCTGTCGAACACCAGAACGAAGCTCTGATCCTCGACCGGAAAGATGCGTGGCGTGATCTGGTCGCCCCCCGGTTCCCCCTCAAGGGCGAGAAAAAGCTCGCTGTCGGCCAGGCGCTCGTAGAACCGCAGGCGCACTGCATCGTCCTGGGGCGCGGCCTCCATCGCAGCATGGGCCGCATCGAGCGGGGTCATCTCGGTCATGTGTCCAGCACCTCGGTCAGACGTCTTCGCAAAGCGGGCAGGAGGTCAGCCTCGAACCACGGGTTCTTCTTCAGCCATGCGGTATTGCGCCAGGACGGATGAGGCAAGGGAAAGACCATGGGCGCATAGTCGCGCCATGCGCGGACGCGCTCGGTGACCGGCGCGTGCCCGCCGAGGTGCCAGCGCTGTGCATGGGCCCCCACGAGAAGGGTGAGCTTGATCCCCGGAAGGGTCTCCAACACCGCAGAGCGCCAGGTCCTTGCGCAGATCGGCGGGGGAGGCAGATCGCCCCCCTTGGCGTCATAGCCGGGAAAGCAAAAAGCCATGGGCACGATAGCCACGCGGGCGCGGTCGTAGAACGTGTCTTCGTCTACACCCATCCACATGCGCAACCGATCCCCTGAGCGGTCGGTGAAGGGCTTGCCCGACTGGTGCACCCGAAGGCCCGGCGCCTGCCCGGCCACCAGGATACGCGCACCAGGCTGGAACCATTGCACGGGCCGTGGCGCATGGCCGGTGTGGGTCGCGGCGAAGCGCTCTGCGCAGAGGTGGCAGGCCGATATGCTGCGGGACAAGGCGGCAAAGGACATGGGCATAAGAAAGCGCCGGACCGGCCGAAAGGGAAGACCCGAACGGTTCGCCGCCTTCGGCGCCGACCCGGGGGGGGGGGGGGGGGGGGGGGGGGGGGGGGGGGGGGGGGGGGGGGGGGGGG
>NZ_CAXREX010000242.1:0-9871 GCF_964229645.1 Nioella sp.
CTATCATGATGGGCGACGCCGGGGCATGCGCCGAGGTGCGAATCGCGGGACGGAGGGTGCCGGCGGTATAAAGGCCCGTCGACGGGCCTTCCGCTTGCGCGGCCCCTGGCAGCGCCGGGGCGCGGTTTTGCAAAACCGCGCCTGCTTTCGCGTCGACGCGAAAGCGGCCCTTAGCAGGGCCGGGCCAGCACCATCACCCACTGATCCCCAAACCGGGCGAAGCCGAACTGTTCTGCCCGCGGATGCAGGATATTCGACCGGTGACCGGCAGATTCCATCCAGTCGGCCATGACCGAGGCTTCATCCTGCTGGCCCATTGCGATGTTTTCCGCCGACAGGCAGGCATCATAACCCGCCTGGCGCATCCGCTGATAGACATTGGTGCCGGTCGACCCGGTATGCCCGAAATAGCCGTGGCTGGCCTGGTCCTGCGCGTGCCCCATGGCGATGCGATCAAGCTGGCGGTTGCGGCTGAGGGGGGTGAGGCCCGCGACGGCACGCTGCTGGTTGAGCATGGCTGACACGCTGCCCGAGAGAGACAGCGGCGCGGTCATGGCCAGCCCCCGCGTGGTCGAAGGGGCATTTCCCGATCCCATGCAGCCCGCCGTGGCAAGGGCGGCCGCCAGAAGGGTAACGATCCGTAAACGCATGGTGTCGATCCTGTTCTGCCCCCACCGGTTCAGAGACTCACATCGCGAGCTTCAAGGCAAGCTTGCGCTGCCGATCCATAAGAACAGGTAAATCCACGCTCAAAAGTGTCCCCATTGAGACGATTTTGCGGCCTTCCACGAAAAGATCCCGGACTTTCAGAGGGCCTGCGAGCAGGATCGCGGCCAGATCCCAACTGCCGGCCGCCTCGATGCCCCGCATGTCCCACAGCGCGATGTCGGCCCGCTTGCCCACGGCAATCTGCCCGCAATCGGGCCGCCCCAGAACCTCTGCACCGCCGCGCGTGGCGATCCGCAGCGCCTCGCGCGCGCTCATCGCGTCCGCCCCGCCCGCCACGCGTTGCAGCAGCATCGCCTGGCGCGCCTCGGCCACCAGGTTACCCGAATCGTTGGAGGCTGAACCATCGACGCCAAGCCCCACCTTCATGCCCGCATCGCGCATGGCGCGCACCGGCGCGATGCCGGATCCAAGCCGACAATTCGAGCAGGGGCCGTGGGCGACGCCGGTTCCACTTTTCGCAAAAAGATCAATTTCTTGTCCGTCGATCTTCACGCAATGCGCATGCCAGACATCCGCCCCGGTCCAGCCCAGATCCTCGGCATATTGGCCCGGGCGGCAGCCGAATTTTTCCAGGCTGTAAGCAATATCTTCATCATTTTCCGCCAGGTGGGTGTGCAGCATGACCCCCTTGTCACGCGCAAGGATGGCCGCATCGCGCATCAGCTCGCGACTGACCGAGAAAGGAGAACAGGGCGCGATCCCGACCCGGCACATGGATCCTTCGGCCGGATCGTGGAATGCGTCGACCACCCGGATACAATCTTCCAGGATCGCGGCCTCGCGTTCGACCAGCGCGTCGGGCGGCAGGCCACCATCGCTTTCGCCAATGCTCATCGCGCCGCGCGTGGGGTGGAACCTCAGGCCGATTTCGGCGGCCGCGGCAATGGTGTCATCAAGCCGCGACCCATTGGGATAGAGATAGAGATGGTCGGAGCTGAGCGTGCAGCCCGACAGGGCCAGTTCCGCAAGCCCCACCTGGGCGGAGACGAACATCTCTTCCGGCCCGAAGCGCGCCCAGATCGGGTAGAGCGTCTGAAGCCAGCCGAAGAGAAGCGCATCCTGCGCGGCGGGCACGGCGCGGGTGAGGCTTTGGTAAAGGTGGTGGTGGGTGTTCACGAGGCCCGGCGTGACAAGGCAGCCCTCGGCCAGATCTATCTCGCCCCCCTCAAGCCCATGGCCGATCTCGGCGATGACACCGTCCCGGATACGGATATCGGCGCCCGCCAGTTCGCGGCGATCATCGTCCATCGTCAGGATGCACGCGGCGGATTTCAGGATGATGTCGGTCATGTCAGCCCTCCTTGGTCCCGACGCCCGCTTCGGTCAGAGGTCAAAGGGCGGACCGACAGAAGACGGGCAAAGGACTCGGACACCACCGGGCATAGCCTAGCCCGCCGGACGGGGCAGGCTCAAGCCTCAGGCGGCCTGAAGCAGTTTCAGCGCCTCGGCATGAATGGCGGGATTGGCCGCCGCAACGACCTGGCCACCCTCATGCGCGGGACGGCCCTGCCAATCGGTGACGATGCCGCCCGCGGCCTCGATCACCGCGATCGGGGCCGCGATGTCATAGGCGTGAAGCCCCGCCTCGATCACCAGGTCGACCTGCCCTGCCGCCAGCAGGGCATAGGCGTAGCAATCCATGCCATAGCGCGTCAGGCGCACGCGGTCGCGCACCCGCTCGAACGCGGCCCGTTCGGCCGCGGTCCCCACTTCGGGGAAGGTGGAAAAGAGCGTGGCCCCGACAAGATGCCCCCCCACCCGCGCGGCAAGCGGACGGGTGCCCTGCGGTCCGGCGACCGAGGCCTGCCCAAGCCCGCCTTCGAACCGTTCACCGATGAAGGGCTGGTCGATGATGCCGTAAAAGGGGCCCGCAGCGTCCTGCAAGCCGATCAGCACCCCCCATGTGGGCGTGCCCGAGATGAAGCCCCGGGTCCCGTCGATCGGGTCGAGCACCCAGGTCAGCCCGCTCTGCCCGTCCGACGCCCCATGCTCTTCGCCCAGGATCGCATCTTCGGGGCGGCGCTCGGCCAGCACGGCGCGCATCGCCGCTTCGGCGTCGCGATCGGCCACGGTCACCGGGTCGAAGCCGGCATCCAGCTTGTTGTCGGCAGAGAGCCCCGCCGCGCGGAAATGCGGCAAGGTGGCTGCCCGCGCGGCATCGGCAAGCGCGCGGCCCGTGGCCACCAGGCTGGCGGCGAGATCGGCGGAAATGTCGGATCGGGTCAGCATGGGCGGGCCTGCGGTTGAATGGGTCCCGCCCCGGTTGGCACGGGCGGCGCCCGCCCGTCAACAGGCTTCAGGCGGCCGCGCCAGACAGCACGCGCGCCAGTTCGAAAAGCTGCCGCCGCTGGTTTTCCGGGATGGCATAGTAGGAACGCACCAGTTCCAGCGCTTCCTTGTCGGCCAGAACGTCACCCGCCAGCGTGGTCGACGGATCGATCCCGCCTTCCAGGCCTTCGAAGAAGTAGCTGATCGGCACTTCCAGCGCGTCGGCGATTTCCCACAGCCGCGAAGCGCTGACCCGGTTCATCCCGGTCTCGTATTTCTGGATCTGCTGGAACTTGATGCCCACCTTCTCGGCCAGCTGTTGCTGGGTCATGCTCACCATCCAGCGGCGATGGCGCACGCGCTTGCCGACGTGGATGTCAACGGGATGTTTCATGCCTGTCTCCTGTCTCGCGGCGTCTTGGCCGGCGGCACTTGTTACGCAAGCCACCTAGGACGAAACCGCGATCTGTCGATCCCGTCCGGGATACTTGCCTGCAACAATAGGTCCGTTCGGTCCGACGATCAAAAGGACGCATTGTCCCGGTTGCAAACCGGCCACAGCGCGCTAGCCTGCCGCCCGACCACGCGAAAGGACCAAGACATGCGCGCATTCCGCCTGACCAGCTTCGACACCGCCCCCCAGGTTGAGGAGATTGCCGACCCGACCCCGGCCAAGGGCGAGGCGCTGGTGCGGATCGCCGCCTGCGGGCTGAATTTCGCGGACCTGCTGATGCTCAAGGGCAGCTACCAGGACACGCCCGAGCCGCCCTTTACCATGGGCATGGAAATCGCCGGCACGGTCGAAGCGCTCGGCCCCGACACCGACGGCCCCGCCCCCGGAACGCGGGTGGCGGTTTTCGCCGGCCAGGGCGGTCTGGCGGAAGCGGGCTGTTTCCCGGTCAACCGGATGATCCCCATCCCCGATTCCATGCCCTTCGAGGAGGCGGCTGGCTTCCTTGTGGCTTATGGCACCTCGCACCTGGCGCTTGGCCACCGGGCGCGGCTGCAACCGGGCGAGCGGTTGCTGGTCCTTGGGGCGGCGGGCGGCGTCGGCCTGACGGCGGTGGAAATCGGGGCGCGCATGGGGGCCGAGGTCATCGCCTGCGCCCGGGGCGCGGCCAAGCTGGAGGTGGCACGGGCCGCCGGGGCCAGCCACCTCATTGACAGCGAAACGCAGGACATCCGCGCCGAGGTGAAGGCGCTTGGCGGGGCTGACGTGGTCTATGACGCCGTGGGGGGCGAACAGTTCAAGGCTGCGCTGCGCGCCACCAATCCGGGCGGGCGGCTTATTCCCATCGGCTTTGCCAGCGGCGAGGTGCCCCAGATCCCGGCCAACATCCTGCTGGTCAAGAATCTCGACGTGATCGGGCTATACTGGGGCGGTTACCTGGCCTTCGCGCCCGAGGTGCTGACGGGCAGCCTGGCCGAGCTTTTCGCGATGTATGAGGCTGGCGGCCTGACCCCCCATATCGGCGCGGCCTATCCGCTGGCGCAGGCCACCGACGCCATGGCGCTGCTCAAGTCGCGCAAGTCCACCGGCAAGGTCGTCGTGACCCCCTGATCAGCGCAGAACGTGCACCGTGCAGGGCGCGTGGCGCACGATGCGCGCCGAGGTCGAGCCGAGCAGGTAGTCACCGAGGCCGGGCTTGTGGGACCCCACGATGATCAGGTCGGCCCCTTCCTTGCGCGCGTAATCGGTGATCGAGCGGCCCGAATGACCCTTGATGATGACCGGCGTCACGTCGGTCGCATCGCCAATGCGCTCGGCAAGACCCGCGCGCACCTTGGCCATGGCCTGAGCGACCGCATCCTCGCTGACATAGGCGCTGACGGTGCCGTTGAGCGGTTCGAACACATGCAGCGCGATGATCTCGCCGCCCTCGGATTTCAGGGCGCGGGCGATCTCCAGCGCGCGCTGGCCGAAGCCCTGGTCAAGCGCCAGCGAGACGATGATCTTGGAATACATGTGCAGTCTCCTTTTCGCGTGGCTCACGCCGTGGGAGAGCTGGCAAGCTCTTCGGCCACGGCAAGGTAATTGTTGGGAATGTCCAGCCCTTCGGCCTCGGCCCGGGCAAGGTGGTCCAGGCGGCGCGCGCCGGGCAGGCGAGTGCCTTGCTCGGCAGTGACATGGGCCAGAAGCTCTTCCAGCCGCAGCGCGAAATCGCTGGCGGGGCTGTTGGGCTTGAGGATCAGAAGGATCTGCCCGACACCGGGCGGGGGCCCGTCCGCGGCGAAAAAGGACGAAGCCTCGATGCTGAAATGGGCACTGGTCAGGACGGCGGCCAGGATTTCAACCATGAGCGCCAGCGCCGTGCCCTTGGCACCGCCAATGGGCATCATCGAACCGGCCAGCGCGGCCTCGGGGTCGGTGGTGGGCTGGCCATCCGCGTCCAGCGCCCAGCCTTCCGGGATCGGCTGGCCCGATTTCTTCGCGTGCATGACCTTGCCGCGCGCCACTTGCGACAGCGACAGGTCAATCACCAGCGGATCGGCGCCCTCGCGCGGGGTGGCAAAGGCGATCGGGTTGGTGCCGTAGACCGGCGCGGCCCCGCCCCATGGCGCAATCGCCTTGGGCGTGTTGGCCATCATCAGGCCGATGAAGCCCGCCTTGGCGATACGTTCCACCTGAACCGACAGCGCGCCGCAATGATGGGAATTGGTCACCGCAACCGAGGCCATGCCGAATTGCCCGGCGGTTTCCAGCCCCTCGCGAATCCCCAGGTCGAGCGCCGGGAAGGCAAAGCCATGCTCGGCATCGACGGCGATCTGCGTGGCGCTGAGATGCCAGGCGCGCGGCCGGGCGGCCTCGTTGACCTTGCCGCTTTTGACCTGTGCCGCGTAGTCGGCAAGCCGGGAAAACCCGTGCCCGACCTGCCCCTCCGCCTCGGCCCGCACAAGGGCGGCCGCGACAGCGCAAGCCTGTTCCTGGCCCAGGCCGGTTGCGCTGAAGGCGCGGATCAGAAGGTCTGTGGCATCGGTCAGGCCGATCCGGGTGGTCTCGGACATGGGCAGGCTTTCATGAAAGGCCCCCGGGCGGCAGGAGGATCCACCGCCCGGAGACTTGGCGCCATCAGGCGCTGCGGTAGAGCTTGGTCATCGAGAATTCCCGATGGCCCAGGGCCTCTGCCGCGGTGTTGCGGCCATTGGCGGTGCGCCGGATCATCTCGATCAGGGCATCGCCCGCCTCGTCGATGGTCTGGTCGCGACGCAGGATGCCGGACACGTCCACGTCGATATGCTCGCCCATGGTGCGCACGGTGCGCGGGTTCGCGGTGATCTTGATCACCGGAACGATCGGGTTGCCGACCACGTTGCCCTGCCCGGTGGGGAAGGTGTGGATCACGGCACCGCCGGCGGCCATCAGGGTCACGCATTCGGCCGCGGCCGAGGAGCTGTCCATGAAGTAGAGACCGTTGCCCGACGAGGGCTGCTCGGCCGGATCGAGAATGTCGATATAGCGCGAGGTGCGGCCGATCTTTTCAAGGTTGCCGAGCGCCTTTTCCTCGATGGTGGTCAGACCGCCCAGGATGTTGCCCTTGGTGGGCTGGCTGTCAGAGAGGTCGTCGGTCTGGTGGGCGAAGATCACCTCGTCCTGGTAGGCCTTCCACATCTTGTACCAGCGCTCGCCCACTTCTTCGTTGATCGCGCGCTTCTGGCAGATGTGCTCGGCCCCGGTGATTTCCGAGGTTTCGCCGAAGAAGCCGGTGATGCCTTCGGGCAAGAGCTTGTCATACATGTTGCCCACGGTCGGACAGGAGCCGAGACCGGTGGTGGTGTCGGATTCACCGCATTTGGTGGAGACCCAAAGTTCCGAGATCGAACATTCCTCGCGCTGAAGCTCGGTCGCGTAATGGACGAATTCCTTGGCCTTCCACGACGCCGCGCGGATGGTTTCGAAATCGCCGTTCTGTTCGATCGAGAAGCCCGCGACCGGCTTGCCGGTTGCCGCGATGCCGTCGACGATGACCTTGGTCCATTCCGGTTCGATCCCGATGACGACGACGGCGGCCACGTTGGGGTTGGCGCCGGTGCCGATCATGGTGCGGAAATGCACGTCGAGGTCTTCGCCGAATTGCAGGCGACCGTAGGCGTGCGGAATCGCCAGTGTGCCCTTGACGTTATTGGCCACGGCCTCGACCGCGGCGTTGGAAATGTCATCCACGGGCAGGATCACGACATGGTTGCGCACGCCGACCCGGCCATTGTCGCGCCGGAAGCCCTGGAAGGTGATGTTGGAGTATTTCGATGCCATCTGTCCGGCTCCTTACCAGCGCTTCGTCTTGCAGTTATGGGTATGGACGTGGCCGCCCTTGGGGATGTCGGCGATGATCTTGCCGATATCTTCACCATACTTGATGGCGGTGTCGCCTGCCTTGAGATCCTTGAGCGCGATCTTGTGCCCGATCGGCACGTCGGCCCCTGCGGTCAGCGTGAAGGTGGAATTGTCGTGAGTCACGCAGCAGAACATCTCGGTGCCTGCGGTGAGCCCTTCGACCACGACCACACCGACATTGTCTTCGTGATCATGCACCAGAAGATGCGGGATGTTTGACATGGGGGACTCCTGTTGTCTATCTTCTGTCTTATATAAGACTCTAGACCATAGACTTGTCAATGCGAACCGCTAGACTGGCGCGGCAAGAAACCCGGAAAAAGGCACTGAATGACGAGGGAATTGACCGAGATTAGCCCCAAGCCGCTCTACCAGCAGGTGCGCGAACGGCTTTTGTTGCGGCTGATCGATGGAAACTGGAAAGCGGGCGACGTGATTCCCAGTGAAATTCAGCTCGCGCGCGAGCTTGGGGTTTCGCAGGGAACCGTGCGCAAGGCGCTCGATGAAATGGTGCGCGACAACATCCTGCGGCGCAAGCAGGGGCGCGGCACCTTCGTCGCCAGTTCCGATGACGCGGAATTCGTGTTCCAGTTCTTCCGCCTGCAACCCGACGATGGCGACAGGGTCCTGCCCTCGTCGCTGGTCCTGACCGTCACCCGCGACCGCGCCACGGCCGCGACCGCCGCCAAGCTGGATATCGAGCGGGGCACCGAGACGCTGCGCATCGAACGCATCCGCAGCCTGAACGACCGCCCGGTGATCTCGGAAACGGTGATCCTGGTGCGCGCGCTGTTCGAGGGCTTTCCCAAGGCCCCCGAGATTCCCAACAATCTCTACAATCTCTACGCAAGGCGCTGGAGCATCCGCATCGGGCGCACGGATGAAAGGCTGAAGGCGGCGGGCGCATCGGAGATCGAGGCCGAACGGCTGAATTGCGCGGTTGGCACGCCGCTTCTGTGCATCGAGCGTGTGGCCCATGACCTGAGCGGCGCCCCGGTGGAATTGCGGCTGTCGAACTGCCTTACCGAAGCCTTTCACTACGCGGCCCCGTAAGGCCCCCTGCCCCTCAAGGCTTGAGGATGATCTTGGGCGCGGGCACCTGCCCGCCCCGGATGTCCGCGAAAGCCTGCTGGCCTTCCGCCAGGTGGCGGCATTCGATCCAGTCGAGGGGGCCGAGCGCACCCGAGAACATGGCCGTTGCCGTGTCGCGGAAATCCTGCGCGGTGTAGGTATAGGTTCCGATGAAGGTGATTTCCTGAAGCGTCATGCGCCGGATATCGAGCCCGCCTTCCGAGGCCCCAAGCCCGATATGGCCGATGACGCCGCCGGGGCGCGCATGGGCCGAGGCGGTGGCGCGGGTCGCGGGGTAGCCCACCCCGTCGATCACCAGGTCGACCATGTGGCCGGCGGGCAGGTCGTCGGGCGCGATCACGTCGAAACCGCGTTTCTTCAGGTATTCGGCCCGCATCGGGTTGGGTTCGATCACCTGCACATCGGACACACCCTGCGCTTTCAGGCTTAGCGCGGCCCCGACACCGATGGGACCGCCACCGATGACGAGCGCGGCAAGGCCCTCGCGCGGCTCATCGCGCAGCACGTCGAGCGCCAGGCGCACCGTGTGCCAGCCGCAGGCAATGGGTTCGGCCAGCGACGCCTGTTCCAGCGTCACGTGGTCGGGCACGGTCACGAGATTGCCCTCGGGCATGGCCACAAGCTGTGCGAAAGCGCCTTCTCGCGGCGGCATCGAGATGATCTGGCGGCTGGCGCAGAGGTTCTCGCGCCCGGTGGTGCAGGGCTTGCAGGTGCCGCAGGTGACAAGCGGGTTGATGGTGACGCGCTCGCCATCGCGCGGGCCACCCACGATCACGCCTGCCGCCTCGTGGCCGAGGATCAGCGGCGCAGGGCGGCGTTCGTCATGGCCCAGGAAGGCGTGCATGTCCGAGCCGCAGATGCCGACGCTGTCGACGCGGATCATCACCTCGCCCGCGCCCGGAACCGGGTCGGGGCAGTCGGTGACCATCAGGGCCTCTGGCCCGGTATAGACAAGTGCCTTCATTTCGCCGTGAACCCTCCGTCCACCATCAGGATCTGCCCGGTCACGTAGGCCGAAGCGTTCGAGGCCAGAAACAGCAGCGGCCCGTCGATATCGCTGAGGTCGCCGTTGCGACCGATGCAGGTCTGCGCCGCGTTGCGCGCCGCGCGCTCCGGGTCGCTGAACACGGCCCCGGTCAGCTCGGTCGGGAAGAAGCCCGGCCCGATGGCGTTTGCCGTGATCCCGTGGGGCGACCAGGCCTCGGCCATGGCACGCGTGAGCTGCGCAATGCCGCCCTTGCTGGCGCCGTAGGCGATCCCGCCGGGAAACGCCCGCGTCGATTGCAGCGAGGCGAAATTCACGATCCGGCCCCAGCCCTTGTCCTTCATCGCGGGGGCCAGCATCTGCGCCAGGAAAAAGGGCACCGAGAGGTTGAGCTCCAGCGTCAGGTCCCAGCCCTCTTCGGTCACGTCATCGGCGGGCTGTCGGGTATTCACACCCGCCGCCGT
>NZ_CAXREX010000243.1:0-4847 GCF_964229645.1 Nioella sp.
TCTTCGCGGATGATCTTCTGAACGCCGCGAATGGTCAGGCCCTGATCATGCAGCAGGACCTTGATCCCCCCGATCAGTGCCATGTCGGCAGGGCGGTAGTAGCGCCGCCCGCCCGCACGTTTCACCGGCTTGATCTGGCTGAACTTGCTTTCCCAGAAGCGCAGAACATGGGCCTCGACACCAAGCCAGTCGGCCACCTCTCGGATGGTTCGGAAGGCTTGGGGCTTCTTGTCGGCCATGTTGTTTTTTCCTGCTCGCCTCGGGGCTTAGGATTTGTTCCCGTCTGCCACGCGGTCTTTCATCAGGTGCGAGGGGCGGAAGGTCATGACCCGCCGGGGCGGGATCGGGGCCTCTTCGCCCGTCTTGGGGTTGCGACCCACGCGGGCCGTCTTGGAACGCACCGAAAACGTGCCGAAGGAAGAGATCTTGACCTGTTCGCCCTCGACCAGGCTATCGGACATCAGTTCTAGCACCCGCTCGACTAGCCCCGCGCTTTCATTGCGCGACAGGCCCACCTCGCGGAACACCGCTTCGCTGAGATCCATACGTGTGAGAGTCTTGCCGGCCATGAACGATCCCTCCCTGAGATTGCAGGCATCCTGAGCGTTCAGGGATTGCAAGTCAATATCAAGGACTTGCGCGCGGGGGCTTCAGCGGTGCTTTGCCGTTGTCACCAGCGCAGAACAGCCGAGCCCCAGGCCAGGCCGCCACCGATGGCTTCTGCCACCAGTAGGTCGCCGCGCTTGATCTTGCCCTCGGCCACGCCGACCGACAGTGCCAGCGGGATCGAGGCGGCAGAGGTAGTGCCGTGATCCTGAACGGGCACGATCACCCGGTCCATGCCCACGTTCATCTTTTGCGCGGTGCGGGTGATGATGCGCAAGTTGGCCTGGTGCGGCACGATCCAGTCTACGTCACCTGCCGACAGGCCTGCACGGTCCAGCGCGGAATGAGCGGTTTGTGCAAGCTTTTCAACGGCATGGCGGAAGACTTCCTTGCCTTCCATCTTCAGCACGCCGGTGGACTGCGTGCGCGAGACGCCGCCATCGACATAGAGCAGGTCGCGGAACTGGCCGTCGGAATGCAGGTCCACCGACAGGATGCCGCGATCGTCTCCGCTGCCAGCGCCATCCTGCGCTTCAAGGATCAGAGCGCCGGCACCGTCGCCGAACAGAACGCAGGTGGTGCGGTCGGTCCAGTCCATGATCCGGCTGAAGGTTTCGGCCCCGATCACCAGAACACGGTCGGCCTGGCCGGACAGGATATAGGCATTGGCCGTGGACAGGGCATAGATGAAGCCCGCGCAGACGGCCTGCACGTCGAAGGCGAATCCGCGCGTCATGCCAAGACCCGACTGGATCATGGTCGCGACGGAGGGGAAGGTAAGGTCCGGCGTCGAGGTGGCCACGATCACCGCATCGATGTCATCGGCGATCAGCCCGGCATTGTCTAGCGCGGCGCGTGCCGCGGCGATGCCAAGGTCCGAGGTGGTCTGGCCTTCGGCTGCGAAATGGCGACGTTCGATCCCCGACCGGGCGCGGATCCATTCATCCGAGGTGTCCACCATCGCTTCGAATTCGGCATTGGGCACGACCCGCTCGGGCAGATAATGGCCGATGCCAACCGCAACGGCGCGGCGGGTGGATGTGCCGGTTTGTCCGGTCATTCTTCGGAACCTCCGTTGGCGTGGGCTATGGCCCGTTCGGATGCCGCGATACGTGCGGCCAGTCGTTCACTGAACCCGGCCGCCGACAGTTGGGCGGCCAGCTTGATCGCGGCGGCAACGCCCGTCCCGTCCGAGGAGCCGTGTGATTTCACCACGGTCCCGTTGAGGCCCAGGAACACGCCGCCATTGACCCGGCGCGGGTCGATCCGCTTGGACAGACGCTTGAGCGAGGTATAGGCCAGAAGGGCCGCCATCTTGGACAAGAGCGAATAGCGAAACGCCTCGCTCAGGAAGTCCCGGATCAGCCCCGCAGTGCCTTCCCCGGTCTTCAGCGCGATGTTGCCGGTAAAGCCGTCGGTCACGATCACGTCGACACGGTCCGAGGGAATATCGCTGCCCTCAACAAAGCCCACATATTCGAAATTGGCGGCATCGGCTGCCTTGGCGATGGCTTGCGAGCCAAGCTTGAGCTCGGCGCGCCCCTTGAATTCCTCGGTGCCCACGTTGAGGAGCCCCACGCGCGGGCGGCCAAGGCCAAGCCCGTTGCGCGCATAGCTTGCCCCCATCAGGGCGTAGTGCAGCAGGTCGGTCTCGTCGGCGCGGATATCGGCGCCGACGTCGAGCATCACGTTGAACCCATGCGGATTGCGCGACGGCCACAGGCAGGCGATCGCCGGGCGATTCACGCCCTCGATCTTGCGCAGGCGCACCATGCTGATCGCCATGAGCGCGCCGGTATTGCCGCAACTGACGGTGACGGTGGCTTCGCCCGCCCGCACCGACTCGATCGCCGACCACATCGAGGTGTCCTTGCCCGAGCGCATCACCTGGCTGGGCTTGTCTTCCATATGGACGACGTCAGAGGCGTGCCGAATGTCACAAAGCCCGCCAAGCACAGGCTTGCGGGCGATGAGAGTTTCCAGCTCGGACTTGTTGCCGTGGACGATGAAACGCAGGCCAGCGTCCTTTTCCGCCGCGATGGCCATGCCATCGACGATCGCGGAGGGACCCCGGTCACCCCCCATGGCATCTATCGACAGCACGATGCCGGTGCCTTCGGCGCCGCCTGCTTGTGCTGTCTCTGCCATGCTGGGCCTGCCTTGGACGATGACCCCGCCTTAGGCGGCGTCGTCGTCCAGATCGACCTCGTCAGCCTGCGCGATGACTTCGCGGTCCGCGTAAGTGCCGCAGGATGGGCAGACGTGATGCGGGCGCTTAAGCTCGCCGCAGGAGGGGCACTCGTTCGGATTGCCAGCAGTCAGCGCATCGTGGGAACGGCGCATGTTGCGGCGCGAACGCGTCACTCGGTTCTGGGGGACAGCCATGTCTCAACCTCGGTTTTCTTGCGGGGGCTGACTTGGCAGCTTTGCCCCGGGTCTCATCAATAGTCAGTGTTCCGTATCATCCGCCTTGTTGCGTGGCTATCCGGCTTGTCCGGACCAGCCGGGCGCACCCGATAGGACGCGTCGCTGCCACGCGGCGAATGAGGCCGGGAACATACTCGGATTCCGGCGTCATGCAAGCCCTAAAACCCGTCTCTTTCACTGGTCCTCACCATCGCCTGCATCATCCGACCTTCCGGTAAGCGTATCACGCAATCCTGCAAGGCCGGCAAAGGGTTTGGCATCCTCGTCGCGCATGGGGGCAAGGCCCGGCTCGGTGAAGACTGCCTCGCCCAGATCGGCCCCGCCGGAACGCGGATAGAGCGGCAGGTGGAGCGCTAGGGCCTCGGCCATCACCGCCGATACGTCGATCACACGGGGCAGGGGTTCAATGCTGTCGTCCTCCGCCATCTCGATCTCGCCCTCGTCACCCTCGGCACCCTGCGGCATCTCGGCCAGGAAGCGGCGGGTGACGGGCACGTCGATGCGCGTGGTGACGGGATCGAGCGTGACGACGCAGGGCTGCACCACCGTCGCCCCCAGTTTCCCGTCAAGCCGCCAGTCGCGCTTGCCCTCGGCTGCGATTGTTCCCGAAAAGCGCAGCTTGCGCAGCGCCAAGAGGCCAAGCGCGTCGGCGAGTTCCGCGCGCGCGTCTGCGTCAGGCTGTGTCTCGAAGGGCGTGGGGGCCGCGTTGGACAGGTCTGAAACCGGGAACGGGCCTGCCGGGCCTTGGGGCGTTGTCATGGATCATCCCTCGATCAGTCTAAGGCGGGGTAGGTGCGAGGTTACGCGGACCTTGCCCTGTGCGCCATGGTCGGTTAAGCCGATAGAAAGCTTTGGCGGGCCATGCAAGGCCCCCTCGCGCAACAGGACCGCTCAAGAGGGATCGGGGCAGATGATCAGACAGATTCGAGGTGGACGGCTGGTTCTGGCGGCCCTCCTTTCGCTTGCGATCACCGCCTGCTCTGCGACCTTTACCAATCACGGCTACGTTCCGCCCGCTGAAGACCTGGAGATGGTCTTGCCCGGCGTCGACACGCGCGAGAGCGTCGAAGAAAGCATCGGGCGCCCGTCGGCCTCGGGCCTCGTCGAAGAGAGCACCTGGTACTACGTGGCCTCCCGTCACCGCCACTACACCTATAACGCGCCCGAAGTGGTCGAACGCCAGATCGTCGCGATCAGCTTCGATTCCCGGGGCACCGTGGAAAACATCCGTGAACTGACGCTCGAAGACGGGCGCGTCGTCCGCTTCTCGCGGCGCGTGACCGAATCCAACATCCGCGAAGTGACCTTCCTTCGTCAGCTGATCAGCAATCTCGGCATCGTGGATATCGGCTCGGCGCTCGGCGGCGAATAAACTCTGACAGATCTGAAAGACCCCGCGTCCCCCTTGCCCCGAGGGGGCTTCGGTATCACTGTCACAGTGAGTGCGTAAACGGTGTGCCGGGTGTGGGGCACTACTCCCTCTACCCGGTTGGGAACGGAACTGGATCTGTCATATGAGCATCCTGACCCTGGGGCGCTACGAGGCCCGTTTGACGGAAAGCGCGGAAGACTTGGGCGCGGTGCTCCGCCTGCGCTCGGCGGCGTTCCGGGATGGGGTGCAGGACGACAGGGACGTCTTCGACGACCGGAGCGCGCATGTGATGATTACCGGCAGCGAGGCCCCCGAACCTGTCTGCACCTTCCGGATCATGCGATTTCGGCGGGGCAAAGACATCCTGAACGGCTATAGCAGCCAGTTCTTCGATCTCTCTCGGCTCTCCAGGCGCGAGGGCCCGATGCTGGAGCTTGGCCGC
>NZ_CAXREX010000244.1:0-32617 GCF_964229645.1 Nioella sp.
CTTCGGCCACGGCAAAGCCCATGTCGGCGAAAATCGCGGTGACCTCTTCGGTGACCTGGCTGACCGGGTGGATCGTGCCCTGGCGGCGGTCGCGCGCGGGCAGGGTCACGTCGAGCCATTCGGCGCGCAGGCGTTCGTTGAGCGCCGCATCCCCAAGGGCGGCCTTGCGGGCGGCGATGGCGGAGTTGACCTCGTTCTTGAGCGCATTCAGTGCCGGACCCGCGACCTGGCGTTCCTCGGGCGTCATCTTGCCCAGTTCGCGCATCTGAAGGCTGATCTCGCCCTTCTTGCCGAGCGCCTGCACGCGCAGGTCCTCCAGGCCCGCTTCGTCGGCCACGTCAGCGATGGCTTTGAGATACTTGTCGCGGAGATCGTCCATGGTCTCGCCCCTTGTCATTCCGGCACGACTGCTAGCCAGCCAAGGCCCGGAATGCAAGCGGCGAGCGCCCCTCAGAGGGCGTCGGGGGGTGTTTCGGCGTGGTCTTCGGGCGACAGGGGGGCGACCGCGCCGTCGCCTTCCTGCAGGACGACGGTTTCGGGCGTGGCGATGCGCGCGGGCAGGCTGGCATGGAAATCGCCCTTGTCGGCCTCGGCCACGGCAGCGCGGCGGCTGATCCGCCAGAGCGTGAAGGCGATCATGACGATGTGGCCCGCAATGGTGGTCAGGAACAGCCCGCGCGGCCCGAGGGGGCCCATGACCCAACCCGCGATCAGCGGTCCTGCAATGGCCCCGATCCCGTAGACCATCAGCAGACCGCCCGAGACCTGGATCGAGGTGCCCGGCGGCGCGTGGTCATTCGCATGCGCCACGATGATCGGATACATGGCGAAGATCGCCGCGCCAAAGACGCTGGCCAGGACCAGGTTCAGCATCTGGTCGGTCGGTTGCAGCACCGCGAAGGTCACATCGGCGGCCAGCGCCAGGAGGCCCGTCAGCACCAGCACCTTGCGGCGGTCCATGCGGTCCGAGAGGATGCCGAAGGGAATCTGCGCGATCGCCCCGGCCAGTACCGGCAGGCTGGCAAAGAGCGCAATCGACGACAGGTCGAGCCCGACCCGGTCGGCATAGACCGCCGACAGGGTGCCAAAGGCGCTGTTGGAGATCCCCACGAGGAAGACCGCCATCACTGCCACGGGCGAGTTCTGCCACAGCGCCCGCAGGTCGAGCCGCACGGTGGTCAGCGGCGCAGGTGTCTGCGAGGTGGAAATGGCCGTGGGAATGAGCGCGAGGCTGTAGAAGATCGCGCCGAGCGCGAAAAAGAGGAAACCCGAGGTGTCGCCCAGGGCGATGACCATCTGGCCCGCCGTGCTGGCGGCGAGATTGACCATCGAGTAGATGCCGAAGATGCGGCCCCGCGTCGTGGGCTCGGCCCGGTCATTGAGCCAGCTTTCCACGATCATCGCGGAGCCTGCAAAGCTGAAACCCGAGATCGCGCGGACCGGGATCCAGGCCCAGGCTTCGACCACCAGCGCCTGGCTGAGAATGGCGATGGAGGCGACCGCGCACATCACCCCGAAGGTGCGGATATGCCCGACCGAGGCCACGAGGCGCGGGATGAACAGGCAGCCCAGCACGTAGCCGATGGCCCAGCCGGTGCCCAGGAAGCCGAGCGCGGCGGTGCTGAAACCCTCTTCCGAGCCGCGCACCGGCAGGATGAGACTGTTGATGCCGCCGGCAAAGAGCAGGAGCGCAGAGCCGAGCAGAAGCGCGCTGATGGGAAGAAGCTGACGATACATGGGCACCAGACTAGGAGGTTCGGACCCGTGGGGAAAGGCCGGGGGGCGGGGCGTCTTGGAATCGGTGCCCGATATGGCCATCTTTAGACAGGGAAACCGGGTAACGGAAAGGCCCCGCGAGATGAAGTGGGACAAGCTGGCAGAGCACCAGATCCGCAAGGCCGAGGCCGAAGGGCAGTTCGCAAACCTCAAGGGCGCGGGCAAGCCGCTGAGGCCCGAGATGGGCGACAGCGCCGATGCGGCCGGGTTTCGCATCATGCACGAAGCAGGCGTCGTCCCGCGTGAAATCGAGCTGCGCAAGGATTTAGCCGCGCTGAAGGCGCAGCTTGCGCAAGCCCCGGAGGGCGCGGAGCGCGATGCGATCGCCCGAGCATTGGCCGAGGTGCAGTTGCGGCTGGACATCGAGCAGGAGGCGCGGCGCAAATACATGCGCCAGAAGTGAGGTGACATGAATTTCGAGACCGGGCATTCATCGCAGCGGGCGGCGCTTGTGGCGCTGTTTCGCGACGTGTTCAGCGCCTCGGAAGGCCCCCGCGAGGGCGCGGCGATCGGCACTTTCGTCAATCGGCTACTGTCGGAAACCCCGGCCGGGGACCTGCGGGTCTTCTGCGCTAGGGAAGGCGATGCACTGGCCGGCTGCATCTGCTTTTCCCGGCTCGACTACCCCGAGGACGCGCGCCGGGTCTTCCTGCTGTCCCCGGTGGCCGTGGCCACGCAACGGCAGGGTCAGGGCGTGGGGCAGGCCCTGCTGCGGCATGGGCTGGCGGCGTTACGCGCAGAGGGTATCGAGATCGCGATGACCTATGGCGACCCGGCCTATTACGGCAGGGTCGGTTTTCGCCCGGCACCCGAGGCCGAGGCCCGCCCGCCCCTGCCCCTGTCGATGCCGCAGGGCTGGCTGTGGCAGGCTCTGGACGGGTCCGATCCGCGTCCGCTGGCGGGCCCGTCGCACTGCGTGGCGGCGCTGCGCGATCCCGGCCTGTGGTAGGGCAAGGGGGCGGCCCTGCGGGCCGCGATCCCAAGGCCATCACGGGCCGCGCTAGAGCCGCCCAAGCCGCCTGAGTTCGGAAACCGTGCCGCGCACGCTGTCCTCGGTGCTGACCGTCGGTTGCCAGCCCAGGCATTCCCGTGCGCGGGCATTCGACGAAGCGAAGAAGCGGCCCTTGTTCATCGCCACGAATTCCGGCGTGATCAGGGGCGGGGCCCCGATCAGACGGCTGGTCATGCGGTTCAGAGCCGGGGCAATAGGGTAGAGAAACTCGGGCACCGTCATCAGGGGGCGGCCTACGCGCAGCCCCTGGTCGCGCAGGATCGCGATGATCTCGTCGAAGGTCGGGAACCGGTCGTTGCACAGGATGAAACGCCCGGTCACCTCCTGTTCCCCGGCGCGGATATGACCATCGGCCACGTCGCGCACATCGACGAAGGGCATCACCCCCTTGAAAGAGCCCATGCGCAGCGCGCCCTTGGCGATGGCCTCGATATAGTCTGTGGACTGGGTGGGTTTGTGGAAGGTGCCGCCGAACACCCCGGCGGGCAGCACCGCGACCATGGTCACCCCCAGTTCCTCGGCAAGCTGCCAGGCGCTCTGCTCGGCCAGGGTCTTGGCGCGGATATAGGGCACGCTCAGATCCCCGGTCCAATCGGCTTCGGTCTTCTTGTCCTGGGGCGAAGTGCCCAGCGGCAGCGTCACCGTCGACGAGGTCAGCACGACCTTTCGCACGCCTGCATCCGCGGCGGCGCGAATGGCCGCCGTGGCGCCCTCGACCGCATCGCGCACCATCTCCTCGTCGGCTTCGGGACCCGAGGTCACGTAACGATAGGTTGCCGCCACATGGTAGAGCAGGTCGATGCCCTCGGCGGCAGCGCGAAAAGCCGCGGGATCCCGCACGTCGAGCGAGACGATATCCTCAAGGCCGAGGGCGCGCAGGGGCGCCGTCTTGTCCGGGTCCGCCGCATCCCGCACGGATACCCGCAGATCGGCCCCGCGCCGGACCAGTTCCGCCGCGAGATTGTATCCCACATGGCCATTGGCCCCCGTGACCAGAACTTTCCCCATTGCATGCCCTCCCCCCGCGACAGGGGACTAGTCTAGGCGGTCGGATGGGCTTGGGGCAAAGAAAAACCCCCGGCGAGGTCCTGCCTGCCGGGGGTCTTCGATAACGTGGTCGGGGCTGGAGCTTAGGCCAGCGCGCCTTTCGCCTGGTCGACGATCGCACCGAAAGCTTCGGGCTCGTGCACGGCGAGATCGGCCAGAACCTTGCGGTCCACCTCGATGCCAGCCAGCGACAGGCCGTTGATGAAGCGCGAATAGGTCAGCGATTCGTCATGGGCGCGGACGGCGGCGTTGATGCGCTGGATCCACAGGGCGCGGAACTGACGCTTGCGGGCCTTGCGGTCGCGGGTCGCGTACTGGTTGGCCTTGTCGACAGCCTGGGTCGCGGTGCGGAAGTTACGGCTGCGGGCGCCGTAATAGCCTTTCGCGGCCTTGAGCACCTTCTTGTGACGGGCGTGAGTGGTCGTGCCACCTTTAACTCGGGACATGGTTCAGGCCTCCTTAGCGTGCGTAGGGCATGTAACCCTTGACGATCTTCTCGTCAGGGGCGGACAGGGTGGTGGTTCCCCGCGCGGTGCGGATGAACTTGGTGGTCCGTTTGATCATGCCGTGGCGCTTGCCAGCCTGGCCTGCTTTGACACGGCCGGAAGCCGTGACCTTGAAGCGCTTCTTGGCGCTCGACTTGGTCTTCATCTTGGGCATTTTCGTCTCCAGTATACTTGGCTACGTTCTGGCGCGACTCGGCATGCCTCTCGGCCGGCCGCACCGGTTGGAGCGCGCCGTTTAGCGCCTATCGGGGGGCAAGGCAAGGGGTCAGTTCAGGATCCGCGACAGAACCGAGATGAAGGCATTGGGCAGCTCGCGCCAGCCCTGCGGGTCGTCGATCGACCAGTAGCCGTAGACGAAGACGCCCACCCCTGCTGCCAGCGCGGCAAGGGCGACGGTCGGGAAATCTCCTTCGGACCAGACCGACAGGGCCGAGGCGACGGCGAAGAGCACCACCAGCGTGGACAGGGAAATCAGGATGTCCGGCGCGAGGATCATTCCAGGTCGGTCGACATGATCAGGCGCTCGTCGCAGGGCGCCACGCGGATGATGTTGGTGGTGCCCTGGACGTTGAAGGGCACCCCAGCGGTGACCACGATGAAATCCTTCTCGGTGGCGAAACCCGCGTCCCGCGCGGCCCGCGCCGCCGACGTCACCGCCATCTTGAAGCGGGTCAGCTCGCCCGTCATGTAGCAGTTGGTCCCCCAGGTCAGGCACATGCGGCGGGCCACGTCGACGATGGGGGTCATGACGATGATCGGCACACGGGGGCGTTCGCGCGCCACCAGGGCGGCCGTGGTGCCCGACTGGGTGAAGCAGCAGATGGCCTTGATGTCGGTGGTTTCCGCGATTTCGCGGGCCGAGGACACGATCCCGTCGGCCACGGTCGAGCGGGCGACCTTGCGGCTCGACTCGATCACGTCGCGATAGGTGGGGTCGGCCTCGACCTCGACGGCGACGTTGCTCATGGTGGTGACCGCCTCGATCGGGAAACCGCCCGCGGCGCTTTCGGCCGACAGCATGACCGCGTCCGCCCCCTCGTAGATCGCGTTGGCCACATCCGTCACCTCGGCGCGGGTGGGCACCGGGCTTTCGATCATCGATTCGAGCATCTGGGTGGCGACGATCACGGGCTTGGCAGCCGTCCGGCACTTGCGCACCAGGCGCTTCTGGATCGGCGGCACCGCGTGGACGGGCAGTTCGACGCCCAGGTCCCCGCGCGCGACCATGATGCCGTCGGAGGCCGCGAGAATTTCGTCAAAGGCCTTCACGGCGGCGGGCTTCTCGATCTTGGACAAGACCGCGGCACGCCCCTTGGCCAGAACACGCGCTTCTTCCACGTCGGCGGCGCGCTGCACGAAGGACAGGGCCAGCCAGTCGACGCCAAGCTGGCAGACGAATTCCAGGTCCTTGCGGTCCTTGTCCGAGAGCGCGGCCAGCGGCAGCACCACGTCAGGCACATTCACGCCCTTGCGGTTGGAGATGGCCCCGCCCGCGATCACGGTGCAATTGGCGAAGTCAGGCCCGCAGTCCTGCACCTCGAGCTTGATCTTGCCGTCATTGACCAGAAGGGTCGCGCCCGGTTCCAGCGCGGCGAAAATCTCGGGGTGGGGCAACTGCACGCGGGAATGATCGCCTTCGGCCGGGTCGAGGTCGAAGCGGAAGCTGGCGCCATTTTCCAGTTCATGGAGGCCATTGGCGAAGACACCGCACCGCAGCTTGGGGCCCTGAAGGTCGGCCAGGATGGCGATCGGGCGGCCGGTATCCTTTTCCACCTGCCGGATGATGGCGTGACGGGCGCGGATTTCCTCGTGGTCGCCATGGCTCATGTTCAGGCGGAACACGTTGGCACCGGCATCGAAGAGTGCGCGGATCATCTTGTAGTCGTTGGAGGCCGGGCCCAGGGTCGCCACGATTTTGACGTTTCGCTGGTTTTTCATGGTCGCTTCCTCGTTTCCCTGCCGCAAATGTTAGCGCTAGCATTTCCCCTGGCGCCCTTATGTCCCAATTCCGGGAACAAGACAACTGGCACTCTTACCCAAGCTGTCTTATGTGCCTTTTGTCTATGAAGGATAACACGGAAATGACAGCCCCTTTCCATATCGAGGGCGAAACACGCGAGTCGCGCTGGCTGATCACCTGCGATCATGCCTCGAACCGGGTGCCCGACTGCGTGAATGGCGGCGACCTCGGCCTGCCCGAGGAAGACATGAACCGCCATATCGCCTACGACGTGGGCGCGGCGGGGCTGAGTCGCGCACTGGCCCGAGAGATGGGCGCGCCGGTGATCCTGTCCGATTTCTCGCGTCTCGTGGTGGATCCCAACCGGGGCGAGCATGATCCGACCGTTCTGATGATGCTTTATGACGGGTCGATCATCCCGGCCAATCGCAGCGCCGATGCGGCCGAGCTGGAGCGGCGGCTCAATGCCTTTCACCGGCCCTATCACGACGCGCTGGCGGGGCTGGCGGGGCGGCGGGACGATACCGTGATCTGCGCGGTTCACAGCTTTACGCCCCAGTTCAAGGGGCGCGAGATGCGGCCCTGGCACGTGGGCGTGCTCTATGCCGAGGATGACAGGCTGGCCGCCCCCCTGCTGAAGCGCCTGCGCGCCGAGGCCGATATCTACGTGGGCGACAACGAGCCCTATTCGGGCCACCTGCCCGGCGACAGCATGGACCGCCACGGGGTCGAGCCGGGGCGACCGCATGTGCTGATCGAACTTCGCAACGACCTGATTGCCACGCCCGAGCAGCAGGAACACTGGGGCCAGCGCCTGGCCCCGATCCTTGACGGCGCGCTTGCCGATGCCGGGTGCTGAGAGGAGCCTTCCATGCCCCATCTGACCATTCAACATTCCGCCGATGCACCTGCCGGGAACGCGCTGTGCGAGGCGCTGTTCCAGGCGCTTGCCGCCCATGACGCGATTCCGCATCCCGAAACGCTCAAGATCCGCACCCTGCCCTGCCCGCACTGGCGCATCGGAACGGAGCCGCAAAGCTTTGCCCATGCCGAGTTGCAGCTTCTTCCGGGCCGCGATGACGCGACCAAGGCGGACCTTGCGCGGACGGTGCTGACCGTGATGGAGTTGCACCTGCCCGAGATCGGCGCCCTGTCGGTCGATATCGCGGACCTGAGCAGCGCCTACGCCAAGCGCGTGTTGTAAGAAGGAGAGCCAGCATGGACGACCAGACCCGTATCGAGATCGAAGCCGCCGCCTTCCGCCGCCTGCGCCAACACCTGATGGACGACCGCCCGGACGTTCAGAATATCGACCTGATGAACCTCGCCGGGTTCTGCCGCAACTGCCTGGCGCGCTGGTACCAGGAAGCCGCGAACGAACGCGGGATCGAGATGACCAAGGACGAGGGGCGAGAGGCCTATTACGGCATGCCCTATGACGACTGGAAGGCGCAGAACCAGACCGAGGCAAGCCCCGAAAAGCAGGCCGCCTTCGAGAAGTCCTTCGCCGAGAACGTTTTGAAAAAAGGCTGACGGGAAGGCTGCGACATCACTGCCTCGGCGGGGCGGTTGAAGGCAGTGCAGCCGCGTCATACATGCGCCGCGAGATCGCATCAGACGCTTCGGAAGACCTGCCATGGACAGACGCCTATTCCTCGCCTTCGGCTCCGCCGCCGCCCTTGCCTTGGCAGCAGCCGGGTTTCTTTTCGGACGCACGCGCGGGCCCGAGAACCTGACGCTGGCGGCCCTGTCGGGCGACGCTCTGGCAAATGATCCCTCGATGCTGCTGGTCGATATCCGCCGCCCCGAAGAATGGCAGCAGACCGGGGTGATCGAGGGGGCGCTTCTGGTCACCTACGGCGACCGCGACAGCTTTCTCTCTGCCGTGCGCCCGCATTTGCAGGAAGGCCAGAGCATCGCGCTGATCTGCCGGACCGGGAACCGCACCTCGCGCGCAACGCGCCAGATCGCCGATGCGCTGAATGTGCCCGTGATCGACGTGGCCGGCGGCATGGTGCGCGTTCTTGGCGAGGGCTACAGCCCCGTGGCCCCCACCCGCGCCATGGGCTGCACGGTCTGCTGACGCCCTACGCCTCGGCCATGGCCGGGCGGTAGAAGGCCGGTCGGCCCGGTTCGCTGAGCTCGGGCTCGTGGCGATAGCCCCCGGTGTCGAACTCCAGAATGCTGGCCGGGTCCTTCAGGCGGTTCTGGATGATGAAGCGCGCCATCGCCCCGCGCGCCTTCTTGGCCCAGAAGCTGACCACCTTGGGACCGCCGGGCTTTTCTTCCAGGAACTGTGGCGTGATCACGTTGAGGCCCAGGGCGGCGGGCTTCACCGCGCTGAAATACTCGACCGAGGCGCAGTTGATCAGCGTATCGGTCCCGACCCGGTCGGCCTCGGCGTTCAGGGCCTCGGCGATCTGGTCGCCCCAGTAGTCATAAAGCGATGTGCCCCGCCGGGTCTTGAGCCGGCTGCCCATTTCCAGCCGGTGTTCCTGGATCGCGTCGAGCGGACGCAGCAGGCCGTAAAGCCCCGACAGAATTCGCAGGTGATCCTGGGCATAGGCCAGCTCCTCGGCATCGAGGCTCGCTGCCTCCAGCCCGGTATAGGTGTCGCCTGCGAAGCCCAGGACCGCCGGGCGCTTGTCCTGGCCTTCGGGGAAGCGGGCGAAGCGGTCCCGGTTCAGTTTGCCCAAGGACTCGCTGATATGCATGAGCTTTTGCAACTGGGGCGCGCTGAGCCTGCTGGCAACCCCGGCCAGGTGGTCGGCATCGGCCTGGAACATCGGCGCGGACATGTCTGCCTGGCGCTCGGTCCAGTCGAGTTTCTTGGCTGGTGAGACGACGATCAGCATTCGCTTCCCCTTATCACGTCGAGGAACGCCGGTCCGAAGCGTTCCACCTTGAGATCCCCCATGCCCGGAATGCGCGCGAGGTCGTCGAGCGAATCCGGTCGGCGTTCGGCGATCTGGCGGATCGTGGAATGGGTGCAGGAGAGGTATTTCTCCGTGCCCATCTGGCCCCGCGCCAGTTCTGCCTGTGCCTCTATCAGTTGATCGAATATAGCGCCCGCTGCGCGCCCGGCCAGTTTGCGCCGTTGCGGATGCGGGGCATGGGCGGCTTCGCCGGTGATGACCTGCAAGAAGGTTGCGCCGTAGCGCTCCAGCTTGGTCGCGCCGACGCCGCCCACCTGCGCCATCTGGTCGAGGCTCCGGGGCCGGGTCTCGGCCATCTCGATCAGCGTCTTGTCGGTGAAGATCACGTAAGCGGGCACACCGGCCTCTTCCGCCAGCGCCCGGCGCTTGGCCTTGAGCGCGGACAGCAGCGGCGCGTCCTCTTCGCTGACCAGCATCTTGACGGCAGGGCGGCGCGCGGCCTTGCGGATCGTGTCGCGGCGGAGCGTGATCCCGTCCTCGCCGCGCAGGATGGGGCGGGCCTTGTCGGTCATGAACAGCGCGCCGTGCCGTTCGGGGTCCGGGCGCACGAGGTCATGCGCCGCCATCTGTCGGAACACCGCCTGCCAGCCCCGCCGGTCGAACTCGGTGCCGACGCCGAACGTAGGCAGCGCGTCGTGGCCGCGCTGGCGCACCTTGTCGGTGTCGGCCCCGACCAGGATGTCGATCAGGTGCCCCGAACCAAAGCTTTCACCCGTGCGCAGCATGGCCGACAGCGCCTTTTGCACGGCGACCCCGCCTTCAAACAGCTCTGGCGGCTCGGCGCAGAGGTCGCAGTTTCCACACGGCGCCGGGTCTTCGCCGAAATAGCCAAGCAGCACCTGCCGGCGACAGCCGATGGCCTCGGCCAGCCCGAGCAGAGCGTTCAGCCGGGCATGATCGGCGGCCTTTCGGTCGGGCGGGGCCAGCCCCTCGTCGATCTGGCTGCGGCGAAAGCGGATGTCATCGGGGCCAAAGAGCGTCAGCGTATCCGCAGGCGCGCCATCGCGCCCTGCACGGCCGATTTCCTGGTAATAGGCCTCGATCGACTTGGGCAGGTCCGCATGGGCCACCCACCTGATATCGGGTTTGTCCACGCCCATGCCGAAGGCGATCGTGGCCACCACGACAAGCCCGTCCTCCTGCGCGAAACGGCGTTCGACGACGCGGCGGTCCTCCGCCTCCATCCCGCCGTGGTAGTGACAGGCATTGTGCCCCGCCTCGCGCAGCGCCTGCGCCAGCGTTTCGGTCTTGGCCCGCGTGCCGCAATAGACGATGCCAGATTGCCCGACCCGCGCGGCGGCAAAGGCAAGGATCTGCTGGCGCGGCTGGTTCTTGACGTCGAAGGCGAGCGACAGGTTGGGTCGGTCGAAGCCGCGCAGGAAGGTCTCGGGCGGGTTCGCCTCGCTGAAAAGGCGCGAGATGATCTCGGCCCGCGTTTCGGCATCGGCTGTCGCGGTGAAGGCCGCCAGCGGCACGTCCAATGCGCGGCGCAGGTCGCCGATGCGCAGGTAGTCGGGGCGGAAGTCATGGCCCCACTGGCTGACGCAATGGGCTTCGTCCACGGCAATGAGGCTCACGCCCGCTCGCGCGAGCATCCGTTCGGTGCCACCGGAGGCGAGCCGTTCGGGCGCGAGGTAGAGCAGCTTGAGCGTGCCCTCCTCCAACCCGCGCCAGACGGCATCGGTCTCCTCCTCGGTATTGCCGGAGGTCAGCGCCCCCGCCTCGACCCCCGCTTCGCGCAGGCCCCGCACCTGGTCGCGCATCAGCGCGATGAGGGGGGAGATGACGACGGTCAGCCCCTCACGGCAGAGTGCCGGAAGCTGGAAACACAGCGATTTGCCTCCGCCCGTGGGCATGATTGCCAGCACATCGCGGCCAGCGGTCACGGCATCCACGATCTCTTCCTGCCCCGGGCGGAAGGCAGAGAAACCGAAGACAGAAGATAGCAAATCGGAAGGGGCCGGCATGGTCTGACGGTCGGGCTGCTCTTGGTGTTCTTGTGTGCCCGGACGGTCGCATATTGTGGCCCGGGGGACAAGGACCGCTAGGGGTGGTTTGATCAGGCTTTGCGCAAATCCACCAGCCCGTGCAGATGGGTTAGCGGCAGTTCCGGCACAGGTTCGGCCACCACGCCGCCAAAGCGTGCCTCGTGCACCAGCGCGGGACGGTCATGAATGCGGCAAAGCACATGGGTCGCGCCCTGCCAGTCCTCCTGCCCCCCGACGCGCCAAAGAAGCCCCCCGCTAAGCGAGGCATTGGCGAATTCGAGCGGCTGCCCATGGCCGTCGCGCGCCAGCCCGAGACAGTCGGTGCAGAAATGCCAGGGGTATCGGGGGAAGGCCTTCTGGGCAGCCCCGCAGCCGGGGCAATGGTGGTCGGGCAGGATCCTTCCGCCGCCTGCCCCAACCCGATCAGCCCCGGAACGGCGAACATGCTGTCGAAAATCTCGGCCCCGACAGCCGCCAGCCGCGCGCCATCGTCATGCGGTGCGTAGCCCAGGCAGCGCATGCCCGCGCGGGCCGCGGCCGTGGCCCCTGTTGCGCTGTCCTCCACCACCACTGCGCGGGCGGGGTCCACGCCGAAATGGGCGGCGGCGGCAAGGTAGAGACCCGGCTCGGGCTTGGCTGTCTTGAGCGTGTGGGCCGAGAAGATCGCGGACCCGAACCGGGGCTTCAGCCCGGTCTGGCCAAGGGTGATCTCCATCTTCTCTTCGCTGCCGTTGGAGCCTACCGCGTAGGGAATGCCAGCCGCATCGAGGCGATCCAGAAGCTCTGGAATGCCCGCGATCACATCGACGCCCGCGCGCAGCGCCGCGTAGATTTCGCTGTAGATTTCATCGACCCAATCGTCGGGCAGCCGCGCGCCCATCTCGCGTGCCGTGTCGCCCACGCCACGAATGGTCCCACCGACGAAAAGCGCCATGCTGCGTTCCGCCGTCATCGGGAAACCATGCCGGGTGAGGTTTTCGGCCAGCACCACGTTCGACACGGTTTCACTGTCGACCAGAACCCCGTCGCAGTCGAAGATCACCAGATCGGGGCGGGTCATGCTGGCGCTCCTTCGTGGCGCAGGATGGTAAGGAGCGTGTCGCCATAGCGGCGCTGGTCCAGTTGCGCGCAGCTTTCGGGCGGGATCGGTGCGGTGTTTTCCTCCCACACGATCAGCGCCTCGGGGGCAAGCCAGCCGCCCGCGATCGCCGCCGCGAGTGCCCTTTCGCCAAGCCCCTTGCCATAAGGCGGGTCGAGGAAGACGAGATCGAAGGGGGGCTGCTGCGCCTCGCCCAGCTTGGTGGCGTCTCGGCGGAAGACCTTGGACGTGCCCTGCGCGGAACAAAGCCCGATGTTTTCGCGCAGAAGCGCCCGCGCGGTGGTTCCGTCATCAACGAAGCAGCAGAAAGCCGCGCCACGCGACAAGGCCTCCAGCCCCAGCGCGCCGGTCCCGGCAAAGAGGTCGAGCACGCGCGCGCCTGTCACCGGGTCGCCGTAGCCGCCATTGATCAGCAGGTTGAAGAGGCTTTCGCGCACCCGGTCGGAGGTGGGTCGCAGATGCGCGCCCGCATCCCCCTTGCCGACAGAGGCCAGCCGTTTGCCCCGGTTATTGCCCGCGATGATCCTCACGCTTTCAAGAGCGCCTTCAGCTCGGTCGCAGGGTCAGCGATGGCCGCCTTGTCAGGCGACTTGCCCATCGACAGAAGCCGCTTGCCCACCATGTAGCCGCGCGGATCGTTGATGGCATCCACGGCCAGGAACTGATCGCCCGTGTAATACCAGAAAGACAGGGTGTCCTCGGTCCGGCGCGTCACGATCTGGTCATAACCGGTATTGAGCCCCGCGATTTGCAGCTTGGTGTCATACTGGTCGGACCAGAACCACGGTTCCGGCACGTAGTCCTTGCCCTCGCCCATGATGTTCAGCGCCACGCATTCCGCCTGGTCGATGGCGTTCTGCACGCTTTCCAGCCGGATGCGCGCGCCCTTGTAGGGGAAGGACGCACAATCGCCTGCGGCCCAGATCGAAGGGTCGGAGCTGCGGCCATGGGAATCGGTCCGGATACCGTTTTCCAGCATCACCCCGGCCATTTCCGCAGGGCCGGTGGCGGGCACGATGCCCACGCCCACGATCACCATGTCGAGCGCCAGTTCGGAGCCATCGGACAGCACCGCGCCGGACACTCGGCCTTCGCCCGTCAGGCGGGTCAGGCCCACGCCCTCGCGGATATCGACACCGTGCGATTTGTGGAGATCACGGAAATAGTCGGAGGTCTGGGGCGAGGCCACGCGTTGCAGGATGCGCTCGGCCATTTCGACCAGCGTGACCTGCATCCCCTTCTTGGCGCAGACTGCTGCGGCCTCCAGCCCGATATAGCCGCCGCCAACGATCAGCACGCGGCGGCCCCCGGCCACTTCGGGGGCCATGGCGTCCACGTCATCGAGGTCCCGCACGGTGAAGACGCCGCCCAGATCGCCGCCGATGCTGGCCGGCAGGCGGCGCGGGATCGAGCCGGTGGTCAGCGCCAGATGGTCGTAGGACAGGGTTTCACCCCCCACGGTCACGGTCTTCGCCGCCGCGTCGATGGCCGTCACCGGCTGGCCGAGCTTCAGCGTGATCCCGTTATCGGAATAGTAGGCCGCAGGCCGCAGGAAGAGACGTTCCTTGTCCATCTCGCCCAGAAGATAGGCCTTGGACAGCGGCGGGCGCTGGTAGGGCGGCGCGTTTTCCGCGCCGATCAGGGTGATTTCGCCGTCGAACCCCGCTGACCGCAGCTTGGCGACCAGCGACGATCCCGCCTGCCCGGCCCCGATCACGACCACATGAGACATGAATTTCCTCCCGCGCTCTGGCACCTGCCAGCCAATGATCTATATCCGCCTCGTAACCCAATCCATCCACGAGGAAAACCATGGCGATCAAAGTCGGTGACAAGTTGCCGGAAACCACCTTCCTGATCTTCAGCGACAATGGCCCCGAAGAGGTGCCGCTGGCGCCGAAGCTGAAGGGGCGCAAGGTGGTGATGTTCGGCCTGCCCGGGGCCTTTACCCGCGGCTGTTCCGCCACCCACCTGCCCAGCTTCATGCGCACCCGCGAGGCCTTTGCCGAAAAGGGCGTGGACGAGGTGATCTGCATCGCCGTCAACGACCCCTTCGCGATGACCGCCTGGGGCCAGCACACCGGCGCAACCGATGCCGGGATCACCATGCTGGCCGATTCCGCAGGCGATTTCACCCGCGCGATCGGGCTGGAATTCTCGGCCCCCGTCGTGGGCCTTTACAACCGCTGCCAGCGTTTCGCGCTGATGGCCGAGGACGGGGTCGTCAAGGTCCTGAACCTCGAAGAGGAAGCAGGCGCCTGCAAGCTGACCGTAGGGGAAGAGCTTCTGGAGAAGCTCTGAGGATCAGAGGGGCGCCTGCCGGGCGCCTTTCCCTTACCCCGCCAACTCATCCATCTTGCAGGCCAGTTTCACATCGCGGGCACTGAGCCCCTCCACGTCGTGGCTGGTCAGCGTGACCTCCACGGTCTTGTAGACGTTCGACCATTCCGGGTGGTGGTTCCATTTCTCCGCCCACAGCGCCGCGCGGGTCATGAAACCGAAGGCCTCCACGAAATTGCGGAAAACGAATGTCTTGGCGATGGCATCGCGCCCCTTGACCATCTGCCAGCCCGCCGCCAGTAGCGGGGCAAGGGCGGCGTCGCGTTCCATCCCGGTCAACTTGTCGTTCATTCCTGTTCCTCCACGGTCGCTTTGCGGAATGGGCCGTAACTGGTGAGAATCTCGATATCCTCCGCCACGGCGGCGCGCTCGGCTTCAAGGTATCGTTCCACGGCGTCCGAAAAGCCCGGATCGCGCAGCCAGTGAAGCGAGTGGGTTGCCGCAGGCAAGTAGCCGCGCGCCAGCTTGTGTTCACCCTGCGCGCCCGCCTCGACCCGGGACAGCCCGCGCGCGATGGCGGCGTCGATGGCCTGGTAATAGCACAGCTCGAAATGCAGGCAGGGGTGGTGCTCGATACAGCCCCAGTAGCGGCCAAAGAGCACCTCACGCCCGATGAAGTTGAGCGCCCCGGCAACCGGTCTTCCGCCACGCAATGCCAGCACCAGCAGAACGTCGTCGCGCATTTCTTCCTGCACAAGGTCGAAGAATTCGCGGGTCAGGTAGGGGCTGCCCCATTTGCGCGCGCCGGTGTCCTGATAGAACTGCCAGAACGCATCCCAGTGCTCGGGCCGCAGATCGTCGCCCGTCAGCGCCACGATGTCCCCGCCGAAGGCCTGCGCCTGCGCACGTTCCTTGCGGATCGTCTTGCGCTTGCGCGAGGACAGGCTGGCCAGGAAGTCCTCGAAGCTGGCATAGCCGCGATTTTCCCAGTGAAACTGCTGCGTGACGCGGTGCAGAAGGCCCATTTCGGCCCCCGCCTCGGCCTCTTCCTCGGTGCAGAAGGTGATGTGCAGGGAAGACAGGCCGTGGCTCTCGGTCAGTTGGATCGCCCCCTGCACCAGGGCGGCGCGCCCGATCTCGTCCCAGCCCGGACGGGTCAGCAGGCGCCGGCCCGTTGCCGGCGTGAAGGGCACGGCCACCTGGAACTTGGGATAATAGCGCCCGCCGGCCTGCTCATAGGCATGGGCCCAGTTGTGATCGAAGATGTATTCGCCCTGGCTGTGGCCCTTGGCATAGAGAGGTGCGACGGCAATCACCTGGCTGCCCGTTCGGGCCACAAGGTAGCGGGGCTGCCAACCACTGCCGGGCCCGACCGAGCCGCTGCGTTCCAGCGCACTGAGAAACCGGTGCGTGGTGAACGGATCGCGGGGCCGCCCGCCCTCTGCCGCTTCCGGGCAGGCGCAGGCATCCCAGTCGCGTGCCGGAATATCCGACAGGCTGGCCAGTGCGGTGATCTCGACCGGGGTTTCGCCGTCCATGGTGGTCCCTCGCATTCCCTTCCACAGATGGGACGCCGTGACGGAAGATCAATCGCGCGCCTGTACCTGTGGCATGTAGCCCTCGAAGGTGATGTTGTCGGCAATGCGCCGTGCCTGCGCCTCGGCCCCGGGTGAGCGGATGGTCCAGCATAGGACCGGCACACCGCGCGCTTTCAGCTCGGCCACCGCCGGGTCGCCTAGGTCCTCGTGGTAGTGGCTGATGAAGCAGGCGCCTGTCGGCCCGAAATCGGCCAGAGCACGGAAATGATCCAGCCGCGCCTGCCCCAGGGGGGCCCATTCCGGATCATCATAGCTGCCACTGGTCAGGCCGCGGGGCACATCCGGGGCCTCTTGGCCGAACGCCAGAACCGAGGCCGGGTTGAAGCTCATGACCGCCACGGGGCCTGCGTATCCGCTTAGATCGCGGGCAATCGCAGCCTCCAGCGCCCCGTCCACGGGACCCATCACGCGGGACTGCTCCTTGATTTCCAACAGCAGCGGAACGCGGCCAGCCACAAGGTCCAGCACCTGCCGCAGGCTCGGGATGCCCTCGGTCCCGCCATTCAGGGCAATCTCTGCCAATTCAGCCGCGCTGCGCCGTTTGACCTGGCCTTTTTCAGCCGTCACCCGGTCCAGCTCGTAGTCGTGGAACACCATCGCCACGCCGTCCGAGGACAGCTGTAGATCCAGCTCCACCCCGAAACCCGCCTCCATCGCGGCGCGCAGGGCGGCCAGGCTGTTCTCCGGCCGCCCATCGGTAAGGTCATGCAGGCCCCGATGCGCGATCGGAGCGCCAAGAAAGGCAGCGGGCAGCGTCATTTGATCTGGAAGATTCCCTCGATCTCGATCGCGACACCAAGGGGAAGCGCCGCCGCCGAAACGGCAGAACGGCTGTGCCGCCCGGCATCGCCCAGGGCTTCAACCAGGAAATCAGATGCGCCGTTCACCACCTTTGGCTGCTCGGTGTAGTCGGCGGTGGAGTTGACGAAACCGGTCAGCTTGACCACGCGCACCAGGCGATCCAGATTTCCCCCGCAGGCCGCCTTGACCTGCGCCAGCAGACTGATGGCACAGCGACGCGCGGCTGCAGCGCCCTCTTCGGTCGACATGTCCGCGCCAAGCTTGCCGGTGATCAGGCCGCTTTCGTCGCTCGAAATCTGCCCCGAGACATAGACGATGTCGCCCACCATCACGAAAGGCACGTAGTTGGCCGCGGGGGCCGGAGCGTCAGGCAGGGTGACACCCATATCGGCAAGCCGGGTTTCGAAATTGCTCATGGCGTCGCTCTCCTCGATGCTCTGCGTGGCTCGCGGGCACCCTAGGCGGGGGACCAGTCCCCGGCAAGCCCGGGAACGGCTGCATGACCTCCAGAAAACGACATGCTCTTCTTCTTGGCGAAAATACTCCGGGGGTTCGGGGGCAGCGCCCCCGAGCGAATTTTGGGAAAATTCGACCGCGATCCGCGCCGGATCGCGCGGGTCGACGCGCCAGCGGCGCGGCGACACCTCTATCCCTCGCGGAAAGCGCGGTTGAAGTAATCCGTCAGGGGACGCAGCAGGTAGGTCAGTGGTGTCCGATCCTCTGTTCGGATAAAAGCTTCGACCGGCATGCCGGGCAGCAGGGTCTCGCCGCCCAGGCGGCTGGCCTCTCCCTCGTTCAGCACGATCTCGGCCTCGTAGAAGCTGGCGCCCGAAGCGCTGTCGACGAATGCATCGGCAGAGACCTGGCGCACCTGCCCGAACAGTTCCGGCGTGCTACGCATGTCGAAGGCCGGGAAGCGCAGCGTGACCGACTGGCCAACGAAGACCTCGTCGACATCCGTGGGCGCAATCCGGGTCGAAATCACCAGCGGCCGGTCCTGCGGCACCAGGTAGAGCACAGGCTCAGCCGCTTGGACAACCGAGCGGGTGCCAAACACCGCGAGCCCATAGACCACGCCTGCGACGGGCGCCCGGATCTCGCTGTCTTCCAGCTGCCGTTCCAGAACGCGTTCGCGCTCGATCAGTTCCGCCTGCTGAACCCGCACCTCGCGCAGTTCGGCAATCGCCTCTTCCCGTCGTGCTGTCTGCTGCTGGAGCACCTGCAACTCGATCTCGGTGATGCGCCCTTCGGCTTCGGCCGACGCGGCCTCGATCTCTCCAATGCTGCCCAGAAGACGCGCTGCCTCGCGCTGCAAGGTCAGTGCGCGGGATGCCTCGGCCAGCCCTCGCTCGACCAGGTTCTGAACGTTCTCCAACTCGGCCAGCACCAGGCTGCGCTGGTCCCGCAAAGCCTGGTCCTGGGCTGTGAAACCGTCGATCTGGGCACGGATCTGGTCGGCGCGGCGGCCCAGTTGATCGACCTCCTGCGCGAGCGTCTCGGCCCGCGCGGCAAAGAGGTTTCGCTGCCCTTCCAGCACGTCGGCCAGGTCGGGATCGGTGGCCGCCGTTTCCAGCAGGTCCGAGGGAAAGGCGATACGGGTCGCAAGGTCCCGCTCGGCCTCCAGTCGCGCCTGACGGGCGCGCCATTCGTTCAGCTGTGCCCGGATCACTGCCAGGTTCGAGTGGATCGTCGAGGGATCGAGCCGCATCAGGACCTCGCCCTCGGCCACTCGCTGGCCCTCGATCACGTCAAGCGTCAGGACCACGCCCCCCTGCGGGTGCTGGACCGCCTGGCGATTGCGGTCGACCTCTATCTGGCCGCTGGCAACGACTGCGCCAGCGATGTTGGAGAGGGCCGCCCAGGCCCCGAACCCGCCGACAAGAACTGCAATCGCGATATATCCGAGCGCCAGCGGGGCGCGGGCCGACCAAAATTGGCGGTCTCCTGCCATCAGCTCACCCCCCCTTGTGCCGATGGGGCGCGGGTCGCGGCGACCACCTGGTCGGCATTCTGCAACACCCGTGCCAGGACCTCGTCTCGCGGCCCGAACATGCGCGCGCCGCCGCCGTCGAGCACCAGCAACATCTCGCATTCGCGGATCGCCGCGGGTCGGTGCGCCATGATCAGCACCGCATTCCCGGCCGCCTTCATGTCGCGGATCGCGCGGTTCAGCGCCTCGGTGCCCTCGTTGTCGAGGTTGGAATTGGGCTCGTCGAGCACCAGCAGAACGGGATCGCCGTAGAGGGCACGGGCCAGACCGACGCGCTGGATCTGCCCGCCGGACAGCCGCCCGCCCTCGGTGCTCATCTGCGTGTCATAGCCCTGTGGCTGACGACGGATCAGGTCATCGGCCGCGGCCCGCCGGGCCGCGTTGACCACCATATCGGGGTCCGGCGAGGCCTCCAGCCGGGCAATGTTCTGGGCAAGCGTGCCATCGAACAGCGTGACGGTTTGCGGCAGATAGCCGATCAGTTGCCCGAGCGTATCGGGATCGTATTGGTCGAGCGTCGCGGCATCGAGCCTGATCTGACCCCCTGCCGGCCTCCAGACCCCCGTCAGCGCCTTGGCCAGCGTCGATTTTCCCGCGCCCGATGGCCCGATCACGCCCACGGCCTGCCCCGGCTGCACCCGGAAACTGACCCCGCGCAGGGTGGCCTGGGTCGCGCCCGGTGGCACGACGGACAATTGGTTGACCTCCAGCATCGCACGGGGGCGCGGCAGCGGCAGGCGCGCGGGCTCGGGACGTTCCTCGGACAAGAGCGCCTGCAAGCGCTGCCAGCCATCGCGGGCCCGCGCCACGACCTGCCATTGACCGATTGCCAGTTCGATCGGGGCCAGCGCCCGGCCCATCAGGATCGAACCCGCGATCATCGCGCCTGCGGTCAGTTCCCCCTGCAACACGAGGTAAGCCCCAAGGCCGAGCATGGCCGATTGCAGGAAGAGCCGCAGCGTCTTGGTCAGGGTGGTGTAGCCCCCCACCCTGTCCGCCGCCGCGATGCCATCGCCAAGAGCGGCCGAGCGCAGGGCACGCCAACGGTCGAGGGCGCGGGTCTGCATCCCGAGGCTTTGCACAAGCTCTGCCTCCGATTGCAGGCGGCTGGCCGCCCGGTCGGCCAGCATTGCCGCGCGAGTCGCGTCGCGCAGGGGCTCGGCCGAGCGGCTCTGGTTGATCAGGGTGATCAGGATCAGCACCACCCCGCCCCCAAGCGCAAGCCAGCCAAGCCAGGGATGGAACACGAAAACTGCCAGCAGAAAGAGCGGTGTCCAGGGCAGATCGAAAATGGCCAGGAAAACGGGCGAGGACAAAAGCCGCTGGATCGCCTCGAGATCGGACAGCCCCGTCTGCGGCTGGCCCGTGCGCCCGGCCCGCGCCAGGGTGGCCCGGAAAACACGCTCATCCAGCCCATCCTGGAACCGCGCCCCAATGCGCGACGCCACCCTGCCGCGCGCATAATCGAGAAGCCCCATCATGAGAAAGAGGAAGGCCACCAGAAGCGACAGCGCCAGCAGGGTTTCCTCGGACCGGCTGCCCAGAACCCGGTCATAGACCTGCAACATGTAAAGGGGGCCCGTCAGCATCAGAGCGTTGGTAAAGAGCGAGAACAGGAACACGGCCCAGATAAGGCCCCGGTTCCGTCGGCGCGCGACTGTCAGTTCCCGCGAGTGTTCAGCAATTGAAGGTCGGGCAATGCTGGACATCAATCGCGACCCAGATCGTCAATGCCATACCGACGCACCCAATCGGCGTCGAAAGATGCCTGCAATGATGGCTGTCCGATCACAAAATGCGCAAATTTCTGCGAAACATACCTCACGCCGCTGGTACCTGACTTATAATTACGTTCTGACATCCTATTGTAGGAACACTACGGAAGCATTGAAGAGAATTCCATTGCGTGCTGCCATGCCCATTCATCGCGTGGCCGGGGCGGTTACCGGCCTTATCCTGTTGGCGCTAAGCGCCTGTGGCCCGGCAGTGCTGCCGGGTGAGGGCGTGGTCAACGACCCAGACGAATCCGCGAATCGGGCCATGCATGATTTCAACGTCACTGTGGACCGCGCGCTGATCCGTCCGACCGCTCAGGGATATGGCACCATTGTTCCAGAGCCCGTGCGCGACGGGATCGGCAACGTTGCCTCGAACCTCGATCAACCGCTCTACGTGGTGAACGATGTGCTCCAGCTTCGCTTCGACGATGCCCTGCGCAACACGTTCCGGTTCCTGGTCAACACGACCATCGGACTTGGCGGCCTGCTCGATCCGGCCGCCGAGATGGGGCTTTACGCCGAGCAGACGGATTTTGGCGAAACGCTGCATGTCTGGGGCGTTCCCGAAGGTGACTTCGTCATGCTGCCCATCTACGGCCCGTCCACCAGCCGCGACACCGTGGGGTTGATCGTCGATGGGGTCATGAACCCGACACGCTTCGTGTTCGACCCGCCCGACAGCGACTATGTCACCGGTTTGAACGTGATCGGTCGCTTCGGAACCCGGTATGACTTTGGCGATGAAATCGACCGCCTCTATTACGAAAGCGCCGATGGCTACGCGCAGTTGCGTCTGATTTACCTGTCCAACCGCCGGTATGAGCTTCGCCAGAACAGCGGCCAGGAACAGGAATATTTCGACCCCTATTCCGATCCCTACGCGGATCCCTATTCCGATCCCTACGAGGACCCATATGCTCAATGATCTCGGCCTCACCCGTCGCGCCTTTCTCGGCCTCTCCGCCGCCCTGGTGGGAACGGCAGCAGTGCCGGGGCGCCTTTGGGCACTGACCGTCGACGGGGCCGAGCGGCTGGTCTCGGGCCTCGTGGACGAGTTGATGGTGCTGATCAACCTCGGCCGCCCAGAAAACCGCATGTTCCAGGAATTCGAAGGGCTTCTGGACCGCTACGCCGACATGCCGATCATCGCGCAGTCGGTGCTTGGTCCGGCCTGGCGCACGGCCTCGGCGACGCAGCGGCGCAACTTTACCGATGTCTTCGGCTCTTACATCTCGCGCAAGTATGGTCGGCAATTCCGCGACCTGATCGGGGGCCGCATCGACGTGACCGGCGCACGCGCGATCCGCAACTTCTTCGAAGTCACATCGGTCATCAGCTTGCAGGGCGAAGCACCCTATGACCTGATCTGGCTGGTCTCCGACGGCTCGGGCCAGCCGCGCGTGTTCAACCTGATCGTGGCAGGCGTCAACCTGCGCACCACGGAGGCAGAAGAGGTCGGCGCGATCCTCGACCGCAACCGCGGGAACATCGACGCGATGATCGACGAACTGCGCACCATGGGCTAAGGCCCCGGGCGACCGGCGGGATCAGTTCCGCCGGTTTCCGCCAAGCAGGCCCAGAACCTCCATCAGGATCTGTTCAGCCAGGTCGGGACGCCGACCGGGGGTTTCCTCGATCACCTCTTCGGGGCGGGCTTCCTGCGCGGGGTCGATCATAGGCAGAGGGCGTGGCGGGATGCCATCGTGCACCTCTTCCATCGTCAGCCGCCAGATTTCCGCAGGCAGACCGCCGCCCGTCACGCCGGACAAAGGCGAGTTGTCGTCATAGCCCATCCAGACCCCGGCCACGTAATCGGCGGTGAAGCCGATGAACCAGGCGTCGCGCGCCGAGGTCGTGGTGCCGGTCTTGCCCGCCACGGGCCGGTCGGACAGTTGCGCGCGCTGGCCTGTGCCCTGTGCCACGGCCTGCGCCATCATGTAAGTCAGCTGCCGCGCGGCGTATTCGGAAATCACCCGCTCGCGGATACCCCCGCCCTGGCCCATCATCGGCTCGGTATCCCCGATCAGGCGCAGGTCGATCAGCCCGTAAGGCGTCACTGCCGAGCCTCCGTTGAGAATGCCCGCATAGGCCCCCGTCATCTCGATCAGCGTCGATTCCGACGCGCCAAGCGCCAGCGCGGGGCCAAGGGCCAGGTCGCTCTCGATCCCGAATTCGGAAGCCACCGTGCGCACGAGATCACGCCCGACCTGTTCCGACAGGCGCACCGCAGGCGTGTTCAGCGAGGCCCGCAACGCCTCGGTCAGGGTGACCATGCCGTAGAATTCGCCGGTATAATTTCGCGGGCTGTAGGGGCCTGATCCGGGAATGTCGATGGTCAGCGGAGCGTCCGCGATCAGGTCGTCAAACCGCCAGCCAAGATCCAGCGCCGTGGCATAGACGAAGGGCTTGAAGGCAGATCCCGGTTGTCGCATCGCCATTGTCGCGCGGTTGAACAGGCCGGTGCCCGATTGTCGCCCGCCCACCATCGCGCGCACCGCGCCATCGGCATCCATCACGATAATGGCTGCCTCTGCCTCGGATCCCTCGCGCACCTGGTTGGCAAAGACCTCTTCCAGCGCCGCCTCGGCCGCCGCCTGGATCAGCGGGTCGAAGGTGGTGCGGATGATCACGTCCTCGGTCGTGTCACGCAGCAGGAAGTCTGGCCCTTGCGTCATCACCCAATCGGCGAAGTAGCCGCCCGCATTGGCCTGTGCGGCCTCTGACAGCGTCGCCGGGTTTGCCCGGGCCTCGGCCACCTGAGCGGCACTGAGATAGCCCTGGTCCGCCATCAGTTGCAGCACGACCGCCGCGCGGTCATGCGACCGTTGCAGGCTGGAGGTCGGGGCATAGCGCGACGGCGCGGTCAGAAGCCCGGCCAAAATAGCGGCCTCCGACGGGCTTGCCTCGGTCGCGGAGTGCCCGAAATAACGTTGGGTTGCGGCCTCCACCCCATAGGCCCCCGCGCCCATATAGGCGCGGTTGAGATAGATCGTCAGGATCTCGTCCTTGGTGTAGCGCAGCTCCATCGCCAGCGAGAAAGGCACTTCCTGGATCTTTCGCCACAGGCTGCCCCGGCGGCAGTCGGCCTCGTAGGCCGCCTCGCTTTCCCATTCGTCGGGGTCGAAGGCCACTCCAAGACACAAGAGCTTGGCCACCTGCTGCGTGATGGTGGACCCGCCATGACCCTCCAGCGGCCCGCGCCCTTCGCGCAGGTTGATGCGAATGGCCGAGGCGATGCCGCGAAGCGAGATGCCCCAATGGCTGAAGAAGCGCCGATCCTCGGTCGCGACGATGGCGTTGAGGATGTCCGGGTCGACGCTGTTGGTGTCGATCAGCCCGCCATATTGGTCGCCTCGCCAGGCAAAGACATTGCCGTCACGGTCCAGCATCGTGACCGAGCCACGCGCGCGCCCGTCGACCAGTTCGGTCACGTCGGGCAGGGTCGTGTACATGTAGGCGGTTGCCCCGGCCAGGATCAGGACAAGGGCCAGCGCCCCGCGCCACATGATCCCGAAAACGAGACGCCAGATGAAGCGGAACAGCGCGCCGATGGCACCGAGGATACCGCCGCGGCGTGGCCTGCGCGTGCGCGCAGACCGTCCGCGCCGCGGTGCGCGGGTTTTCGCGCGCGGCGCCTTCGCAGGTGCAGCATTGCGCCGGTCTGCCACCAGCCTGCGCCCGCCACGCGTTCCGCGCCCGCCACCGTTCCTTGAATTACTCATGCCTGTTCCTGCTCGTTTGTCGGCAACATAGGTGAAATCGAGTCGTTTGTGGAGTGGTCTCGCCGCAGTGCCGAAACTCGAAGGTGTCTAAAAAATAATCAAATGCACAAATTCGTGCAAAAAATTTGCCAGAACCCCTGAACCTTACCCATTCCTTACCCCCGTTTCGTTGCTCTTGCCGCCGCCCGGGTCTGTCTTGGCGACGTCTGGGTGACAAGCCCACAACAACGGAAGGGTAACACCGTGAAACTCATCATTGCAGCAATCAAGCCGTTCAAGCTGGAGGAGGTCCGCGAAGCTCTGACCTCCATCGGCGTGCGCGGCATGATGGTGACCGAGATCAAGGGCTTTGGTTCCCAGTCCGGTCACACGGAAATTTACCGTGGCGCGGAATACGCCGTGAACTTCGTGCCCAAGGTGAAGCTGGAAATCGTCGTCGCCGCCTCGATGGCCGACCAGGTCGTCGAAACCATCCAGTCCACCGCCCGCACCGACAAGATCGGCGACGGCAAGATCTTCGTCCTCGATGTGGCCTCGGCCGTGCGTGTGCGCACCGGCGAGACCAACGAAGACGCGCTGTAAGCAACTGTCAGAACCAGGGATAAGAACCATGCAAGTCAGAAAGTTTCTTCCGGCAGTTGCCCTCGCGGCAGTCCTGCTGCCCACGATGGGCCTCGCCCAGGAAGCCGAAGCCGTTCCGGGCTTCGACGAAATCGGCCCCTACATCATGACCACCCTGCTGTTCTGCATGGCAGGTTTCCTCGTCTTCTTCATGGCGGCAGGCTTCGCCATGCTCGAAGGGGGCCTGGTGCGGTCCAAGAACGTCACAATGCAGATGACCAAGAACATCGCGCTCTACTCGATCGCGGCCATCATGTATTGGCTGATGGGTTTCAACCTGATGTATCCGGGTGAATTCAACGGCTATATCGGCAGCTTCTTCGTGCCGACCACGCTGGACCCGGTTGGCGTTGCCGCCGCCGATGCCGCGCTCGACTATGCCTCCGTCGGCTCGGACTTCTTCTTCCAGCTGGTGTTCGTCGCCGCCACCGCCTCGATCGTGTCGGGTGCGCTGGCCGAGCGTATCAAGCTGTGGCCCTTCCTGGTCTTCGTGGTGCTGCTGACCGGTGTTCTCTACCCGATCTCCGGCTCCTGGCAGTGGGGCGGCGGCTGGCTGTCCGAGATGGGCTTCTCCGACTTCGCAGGCTCGACCGTCGTGCACTCCGTGGGTGGTTGGGCCGCCCTGGCCGGCGCCATCATCCTCGGCCCGCGTATCGGCAAGTATGGCAAAGATGGCCGCGTGAACCCGATCCCGGGCTCGAACCTGGCACTTGCCACGCTTGGCACGTTCATCCTGTGGCTCGGCTGGTTCGGCTTCAATGGCGGCTCGCAGCTGGCCATGGGCACCGTCGGTGACGTGTCCGACGTCAGCCGCATCTTCGCCAACACCAACATGGCAGCCGCTGCCGGTGCGGTGACCGCGATGATCCTGACCCAGCTGATGTTCGGCAAGGTCGACCTGACCATGGTGCTGAACGGCGCGCTGGCTGGCCTCGTGTCCATCACCGCAGAGCCCCTGGCCCCCACGCTCTTCGGGTCGCTCTGGATCGGTGCTGTCGGTGGCGTGATCGTGGTCTTCGCCGTGCCCTTCCTCGACAAGCTCAAGATCGACGACGTGGTCGGCGCGGTTCCCGTGCACCTCTTCGCCGGCATCTGGGGCACGATCGCGGTCGTCTTCTACAACGATGGCGCAAGCCTCGGCACCCAGCTGATCGGCATCGCGGCCTACGGCGTGTTCACCTTCGTGGCCAGCCTGATCCTGTGGGTCATCCTGAAGGCCGTGATGGGCATCCGCGTCAGCGAGGAAGACGAGATTACCGGTCTCGACATGTCCGAACTGGGGATGGAAGCCTATCCCGAGTTCTCCAAGGGCTGATGAGCTCCCAGTCTCCGGGACTCTCCCTATTGCCCGGAGACACATGACGGAAAGCGGCGCCCCCCTCGGCGCCGCTTTTCTTTTGCTGCTGAGTCGGCAAAGAAAAACCCCCGCCGGGCCAGGCCGCGGCGGGGGTTCTGTCTTGAGTTGAGGGCGCTCAGATTTCGCCTTCGATCCAGCTTTGCAGGGCCGCCTTGGGCGCCGCGCCGATCTTGTTCGACACCACTTCCCCGCCCTTGAACAGGAACAGCGCCGGGATGCCGCGAACGCCTAACTGCATGGGGGAATTGGGGTTTTCGTCGACGTTGACTTTGACGATCTTGACCTTGCCGGCCATTTCCTCGGAGATCTCTTCGAGGGCGGGGCCGATCTGGCGGCAGGGGCCGCACCATTCGGCCCAGAAATCCACCACGACGGGGACATCGGATTGTTTGACTTCGGCGTCAAATGTTGCGTCGGTGACGGCGACGGTGGCCATATCTAGCCCTCCTGAAGGATGTGAATGCGTGTCAGGGCGAAAACCTAGGCACCGTGATGGGCAAGGTCAAGCGGATGCATGGCCGCCTTGCAAAGACGTGATGCCGCCCCGAAACGGGGGGGCGCCATGCGTACACCCCCCGTACACCCCCTGTACACCGGGCGTGCAGACGAATTGAGCCGTTGGTGCCCGCCCCGGCTGTGCGCAGGCGGCGGGCAGATCGTGCACAAGGGCGCAGTCAGGCGGTCCCGGAACCCTCTGCGGCGCGGGCCAGGGCCGCGCCTGTCAGGCTGGCGGGAAGCTCCATCAGGCTGGCGGCGCGGGTCCAGAGGATGGCGGTGTCGATCCGGCGGTCGGGGTAGATCGCGGCCAGCATCTCGGCATAGGCGCCCATCTGGCGCAGGAGCGCCTCGGGCGTGGCTTCGGGCCGGTCGGGGACCACCGCGTTGGACTTGAAATCGACGGCCAGCACCCGGTCAGGCGCGATGACCAGCCTGTCGATCTGCCCCGAAAGCCGCCCGCCAAGCGTCGGGCTGGGGGCAGACAGGGGCACTTCGGCCAGCGCCCCGGGCGCGAAGAGCGGCGCGAGGCCAGGCGTGGTGAGGCAGCGCTCGGCCTCGTCGAAGAGCTCGGCCAGGTCCTCGTCCGAAAGCGCGCCCTCGACCGAGAGGATGTCGGGCGCGATGGCGCGCCAGTCCGATTGCGGCAGGTCTGGCAAGTGTTCGAGCAGGAGATGCAGCCGCCGGCCGCGCTGCTTGGCGGCCTCTTCGTCGAGCCCCCCGCTTTCGCCGGGCAGCGCCTTGTCGCCCCCCAGGGCGGAAGGTGACAGGGGCTGCGTGACCTCGGGCGCGGCAGGCGGGCGGGTGCGGATCCAGCCGGGCAGTGGCGCGGGCGCGGCGGTGGCTGGCGCGTCGCCCGCAACCGGGGTCCAGTCGCCCGATTCAAGCCGCATCCCCTTCCCCGTCGGCGTGTCGACCGGGGCCGGTCCAAGCGCGCGCACCGCCTCGGCCACATGCGGATACCAGCCCGTCGACTGGCCCTTCTCGACCTCGCCCGCGGCGCAGACGATCAGCCAGCTTTCGGCCCGCGTCATGGCGACGTAGAGCAGGCGGTTGCGTTCCTCGGCCTCGCGCTCTTTCTCGGCCTCGTATTCGGGATGCAGGATCGCGGGGCTTTCATCCTTCGAACCGCCCCAGCAGACCGGGCCGCCCTCGGGCGTGAAGAGCTTGGGGGCGAGGTTGTTGGACTGGCGCACGGCGGTGTCGGGCAGGAAGACGACCGGGGCCTCCAGCCCCTTGGCGCCATGCACCGACATGACCCGGATCTGGTCCCCGGCGCTGCCCGGGTCGCGCTTGATCTGCACGTCATCGGCCTGAAGCCAGCCGACGAACCCGGTGAGGCTGGGCACCTCCATCCGCTCGAAGGCGAGGGCCTGGGCCAGCATCGCGTCGATCCCGTCCTCGGCCTCGCCGCCCATGCGGGCAAGGAAGCGGCGGCGGCCGTCGTGGCGGATCAGAACCCGTTCCAGAAGGTCATAGGGGCGCAGGAAATCGGCCCGGTCGCGCAGGTCCTGCAAGAGCGCGACGGTCTGGGGGAACTCCTCGGACCGCTCCTGCAGGGCGCGCCACAGGAAACGGCTGCTTCGGCCATGGGCGAGCTTGTGCAGGGCGTCCTCGGTCCAGCCCAGAAGCGGCGAGCGCAGGACGGCGGCGAGGGACAGGCTGTCTTCGGGCGTGGCCAGGAAGGACAGAAGCGCCGTGAGGTCCTTGACCGCCAGTTCAGCGGCCAGCCGCATCCGGTCGGCCCCGGCAATGGGCAGGTTGCGCGCCTTGATCGCGGCGATAAGCTCGTGAAACAGGGCCGAGCGGCGCTGAACGAGGATCAGGATATCACCGTAGCCGATGGCGCGGCGTTCCTTCTTATGCACGATGGGCAGGCGCGCCTTGACCATGCGCTCGATTTCCTCGGCCACGGCACGGGCCAGGCGCACCGTGTGGTGGTGGTCGGAGCGCCGGTCGATCGGGTCGTCCCATTCCACGTCGGGCTGCTTGTCGCCCGGTTCGACCAGCGGCCAGACATCCACGCGCCCCGGCAGGTCCGTGAAATAGGCCTTGTGCTGAACCGCATCGCCCACACCGGCCTGCGACACGCCTTCGAAGACCGTGTCCACCACCTTCAGGATCGGCGGGGCGGAGCGGAAGGAATAGACGAGATCACGGTTCTGGAACGCCGCGCCGACGGCTGTCAGCCGCTTCTCGAAATGGGCGCGCATGCGGTCGAACCCGTCGGGATCGGCCCCCTGGAAGGAATAGATCGACTGTTTCTTGTCGCCCACGACGAAGATGGTGCGCGCCACGTTTTCGCGCGCGCCCGATCCGGTGGCGAATTCCTCGGCCAGCTGGCGCACGATGTCCCATTGTTCGGGCGAGGTGTCCTGCGCTTCGTCCACGAGGATATGGTCGATGCCGCCATCGAGCCGGAAGAGCACCCATTGCGCCACGGCGCTGACCGACAGCAGCCTGCGGGTGCGGTGGATGAGATCGTCGAAATCGAGCCAGCCAAGCGCGGCCTTGGCGTTGTCATAGGCCGGCAGGAAGGCGCGCGCGAAGCCGTTGAGCGCCACGGCCCGTTCAGCAGCGCCAAGCGCGCGGCGCAGGGGGCGCGCCTCGGCGAGGCGCAACATGAAGGCCTCCAGCGGCCCGTGTATGGCCGACATCTGGCCCCAGATCGCGATGGTGGGGAAATTGCCGATCTTGGGGCTGTCCGGGGTCCTGGTGTTCGAGCCGGTCAGGAAGACGGACTCCAGCGCAGCGATGTCGGCAAGGCCCGGATTGGACCAGTTGACGGTCGCGATGCGCTCGAGATTCGAGCGATGGTTGGATTTCGAAGGGTCGAGCTTGCCCGCCACCACGGTGCACAGGTCCTGCTCGCCGCCCTCGAAGATCTGGCCTATCAGCGCATCGGTGTCGAAACCGGCGGGCAGGCCGAACCAGGCGTAAATGTCGGCGTCGGGATAGGCCTTCTCGAACCCGGTGCGTTTCGACAGGATCGCGCGGACAAGCGGCATCGGATCGTCGCCCGACACATGGGCCGCCATCGCATCGAGCGCGGCGCGCTCTGCCCCGGCGGTCTCGGCCATGCCGTCCAGCACATCGGCGCAGAGCAGCGCCTGCGCGCGATCGTCCATCTCGGTGAAATTGGGGGCGACCTGCGCCTCCAGCGGGAAACGGCGCAGCACCGCCGAGCAGAAGGAATGGATAGTCTGGATCTTGAGCCCGCCGGGCGTTTCGATCGCGCGGGCAAAGAGGGTGCGCGCCTGCGACAGCAGCGGTGGCGTGAGCGCGGGTTCGGGCAGGCCAAGCTTCAGCAGGTCGCCGCGCAGGGCCTCGTCCGACTTCATCGCCCATTCGCCAAGCGTGGTGAAGAGCCGGTTCTGCATCTCGGACGCGGCAGCCTTGGTGTAGGTCAGGCAGAGGATGCGCTCGGGCGGAATATCTTGTAGAAGAAGTCGCGCCACGCGGTCGGTCAGAACCCGCGTCTTGCCGCTGCCCGCATTGGCCGAAAGCCAGGTGGAGCGGTCCGGCAGGGCGGCCGTGATCTGGGCCTGGGTGGCGTCATCGGGCCGGTTTCTCATCGCCCGACCCTCACTGGCCTGGCCTCTTGCGTTTCGTCCCATTCGCCGAAGCGCGCGAGGTGATCGTAATCGCCTTCGAACTTCATTTCCTCCATCGCGTAGCGCGAGGTGAAGCCACTGTTTTCATTGAGGTAATGGTCAAGCAGCCGGGAAAACCCGCGCTCGATCTCGGCCACTTCCGCAGGCGTCACCGCGTGGTCCCTGATCTTGCCGCCAGAGCCAAGCGCGACATAGGCGATCCGCGCGGTCTGCATCTCTTCTCCGAACGCGCCCTTGGCGGCCATCGCCGCTTCGAGCCAGAGCTGCTTGTTGAACGCCTTTTCCTGCTTGTCAGAGGGTGCGCTGCCGGTCTTGTAATCATATATAAGAACTTGCCCGTCCGGGGTCCGGTCGATGCGGTCGGCCATGGCGCTGAGGGTAAAGCCCTTGCGGCCGATCTCGGCCGCGCCCCTGACCTCCAGCAGATCGGGCCGGCCCAACTGCCGCCGCGCGCGTTCGGTGGCGACGAACCAGGGCGCGATGCGGGCGATGCGGGCGCGCCAGAGCCGGCGGGCGGCGGGCCAGGGCGCCTGGTCTTCCAGCACCCGTTCGGCGATCTCCATCAACAGTGCCTCAGGCGCATCGGGCAGGCCCGCGCGGGTCTGCTCGATGAAATCGTGCAGGACCGCGTGCAGCACGGTGCCGCGCAGCGGCGCGTCGGGCTGCTGGCGCACAGGCGTCAGCGGCTCCAGGTCCAGCACCTTGCGGGCATAGACCCAGTAGGGGTCGCGGATCAGCTTCTCGACCTGCGTGACCGAGAGCCTGTCCGGCCGCTGCTCGGCGGGGGGCGCAGGCGCGGGCCGGGTGGCGGGGGGCACGCGCGCCTCGGGTTCATCCAGCCGCGCGGCCCAGGACAGCCATTGCGCGCCGCGCGCTTCCATTGCCGCCAGCGCGGCGCGGCTTTCCTCGCTGGCGCCTTTCATGAGATTCACGATCCGGTTGAGCCAGCGCGAGGGCACGGTTTCCGTTTCCGCGTCCCGCCTGGAGCGCGACAACCACACCTCGGCCCCGGCAACCGATTGCTGGAAGTCATGCGCCGAGAGCCCGATGGTGCGGTCGGGCAGGCGCAGGCCCGCCTCAGCGCGCATCTTGCGATTGAGCCACGGGTCCGCGCCCGGTGCCTGCGGCCAGGTGCCCTCGTTCAGCCCCGCCAGGATCACCAGGTCGGCCCCCATCACCCGGGCTTCGAGCGTGCCCCAGATCATCACGCCGGGATGGGGCGCCAGCGGGTCGCGCGCCTCTTCGGCAGCCAGCAGTGCGGTGACGAGGTCGCGGTATTCGGCGGCGGTCATCGCCCCCCCGGCCTCGGCCTCTTCCTGCAGGCTGTCCATCAGCTTGCGCGCGGCCTCGCCCTCGGACTTCTGCCACAATGCGCCCTCGCCTTCTGCCTCGGGTCCTGCCGCGAGGCGGCGCGTTGCGGAGAGGTGGCGGGCAACGTGATCGCCCAGGGGCTCGGCGCCAGGCGCGAACAGCCCGAGCGCCGCCGTCTCGACCCAGTCCACCCAGGCCATCACGCCGGGATCGCGGCCGCGCTTGGCGGCCCAGTCCACCAGCTGCGCGCGGTTGGGAAAAGGCATCTCGCCGCGCAGAAGATCGAGTTCGAGATCACGGGTGCGCAACAGGTGCTGGCCGCGATCGTCGCGCCCCGAATGGGTCAGCGGATGCTTGAGCAGGATCAGAAGGTCCTCGGCGGTCAACTTGCGCGACAGCGCCCCGGCCACGTGGCGCAGAAGCCGCCCCGGCGCGGTCAGCGACAGGGGTTCTCCGGCGGAATCGTCGGGCTCGATACGCCAGCGTTCCAGCGCCGCGCGCACCTGCCGCGACAGCACCCGGTCAGGCGTGATCAGGGCCGCCGTCCGGCCCTCCTCCGCCGCTTTGCGAAGCCTCAGCGCTATCGCCGCGGCCTCTTGCCCCGGGCTTTCGGCCTGCACCAGCGTGAGCCCTGCCGCCGCCTCGCCCACCTCGGTCAGGCCGGGGCCTTCCTGCAACCATTGGTCGGTCACCGGGGCAGGGCGAAGCGCCAGGGAAATCAGCCGG
>NZ_CAXREX010000245.1:0-2590 GCF_964229645.1 Nioella sp.
CCCTCGTTGGCCAGCCGTTCGGCAAGCCCCGCCACCATGCCCTCGATCATCGCCTGCCGGTCCTCGGGCGACATGTCCTGAGCTGCCTCGATATCGGCCATCGAGGGCCCGGGGGCCGAGACCTCGGGCGGTTGCGGCAACTGGTCCACGGAAATGTCGTCGCCCGCCATCGCCGCCACCAGTTCGATCTGGTCGCGGATCGGGCGCAGCCAGGGATCGCCCGGTGCGCTGTCGGCCAGAAGGTTGCGCCAGATCGGATAACCCAGGTCGGGCCGGCCCTGCTGCGCATACATCAGCCCCACGTAATAGCGCGCCGCGCCGTTCATCGGGTCCGCGCGCAGCACCTGGTTCAGCAGCGCCTCGGTTTCCGGCGAGACATAGCCCCCGGCGGCCATGAACATGATCTCGGCCAGGTCCAGCAGATGCTGCGGCTCAGCCTCGTCGCCAAGAAGGCCGATCAGCCGTTCCTGTGCATTGCGCGCGGCACGGTAATTGCCCACTCGGGCCTCTTCGAAGGCCAGAAGGCGCAGGCCCTCGGGCTCATCGGGGTTGCGTTCCATGGTCTCGCGCAGCTGCGCCACCAGTTCGGCCCGGCGCGGATCGGGATCCTCGCGGATTTCGACGGGCAGGTCGGCTTCGATCTCGTCCTGTCCGGGTCGGTTTGCGCGCGCCTCTTCGACCAGCGCGATGCGGGTTTCGATGGGCAGGTCCGGATAGCCCGGCGCGCCGATCACCGCGTAAAGCCCGAAGGCGCCCGCCACGACCAGGACGACGCCCGCCAGAACCGCCAGGCGCTGCGCCTTTTCCGCATGGGTCGTGCCGCCCGCACCCTCTTGCAGGGCCCGGTCGGCCTCCAGCACACGGCGGGCCACCTCGGTGCGCGTGCGCTCGGCCTCGTCCTCGCTCAGAACACCCTTGGCCAGGTCCTTGTCGATCTCGCGCAGCTGGTCGCGATAGACCTGCAGGTCATATGCCGCCGCCGGGTCCGACTCGTCGCGTTTGCGCCATGCCGCCAGCACCAGCGCCGCGCCGATCAGCAGGGCCAGCAAGCCCGCTACCATCCAGAACCCCATGAGACCTCCCGCGTTTTTCCTGTCCCACATCTATACATGGCGGGCCTCCACCAAAAGACCCAAACCGTTCCGAAAAGCGACATGGCCCAAGACCCCTTGTCGCATTTTCGGCGTGAAATGCCGCCGGGGGGTGGACCGTGCGCGCCCCGATCCAGCATGTATCATGCAACCAAACCGCAGGGGATCGCCATGCGCCGCTATTCCGCTTTCGCCATCGCCCGAGAGGCCGCCCGCTACCACCAGGGCTGGGAACGGGCCTGGGCTTCGCCCGAACCGAAGAAATCCTACGATGCGATCATCGTGGGGGCGGGGGGCCACGGGCTCGCCACCGCCTTCTACCTGGGCAAGAATTTCGGCATCACCAACGTGGCGGTGATCGAAAAGGGCTGGCTTGGCGGCGGCAACACGGGCCGAAACACCACCATCATCCGCTCGAACTACCTGCAGGACGCCTCGGCCGCGATCTACGAAAAGGCGCGCAGCCTCTACGAGACGATGAGCCAGGACCTGAACTACAACGTGATGTTCAGCCCTCGCGGCGTCATCATGTTGGCCCAGACCCATCACGAGGTGCGCGGCTACCAGCGCACGGCGCATGCCAATGCGCTTCAGGGCGTGAAGACCGAGTTCATCAGCCCGCAGCGCGTGAAGGAAATCGTCCCGATCATCAACCTCGACGGCCCGCGCTACCCGGTTCTGGGCGGTCTTTGGCAGGCGCGCGGCGGCACCGCCCGGCATGACGCCGTGGCCTGGGGCTATGCGCGGGCCTGTTCCGACATGGGCATGGACATCATACAGAAGACCGAAGTCACCGGCATTCGCAAGGAAAACGGCGCGGTCGTGGGCGTGGAAACCTCGCGCGGCTTCATCGGCACCAGGAAGCTGGGCATCGTGGTGGCGGGCCATTCCGGCGTGCTGGCCGATATGGCGGGCTTCCGTCTGCCGGTTGAATCCGTGGCGCTGCAGGCGCTGGTGTCCGAACCCATCAAGCCCTGCATGGACTGCGTCGTCATGGCCAACACCGTGCATGGCTACATGCGCCAGTCCGACAAGGGCGAGATGGTGATCGGCGGCGGCGCCGACGGCTACAACAACTACACGCAGCGCGGATCGTTCCACCATATCGAGGAAACCGTGCGCGCACTGATCGAGACCTTCCCGATGATCTCGCGCCTCAAGCAGCTGCGCCAGTGGGGCGGCATCGTCGACATGACCGGCGACCGCTCGCCCATCCTGTCGAAAACGCCCGTCGACGGCGTCTTCATCAACTGCGGATGGGGCACCGGCGGCTTCAAGGCGATCCCGGGCTCGGGCTGGGGCTTTGCCGAACTGATGGCGCGGGGCTACTCGCCGCTCACTGCCGAATTCGGCCTCAACCGCTTCAAGGAAGGCCGCTTCATCGACGAGTCCGTCGCGGCCGGGGTGGCGCACTGATGCGACTTTTCACACCCCTTCATTGTTCCAAAAATATCCCGGGGGGTGCGGGGGGCTGGCCCCCCGCCCGGGTCCCGTCAGGG
>NZ_CAXREX010000246.1:0-12658 GCF_964229645.1 Nioella sp.
CCACCTTGCCGCCAAGATCGTGCAGACGCTGCCCCACGTGACCCTGACCCCGGAAACCACGGACGGGCGCGAGGGGTTCATCCATCTCTACGCCATGTCGGGCACCGCCGCCGAGGCAGAGCTGCGCTTCATCCTGCGTGATTTCGAGCTGGAAGGGCTCGCTGCCAAGGGCGCGCTTCTGCAACAGGTCTGCCAGGCCGTCGCCGCCACCGAACCGCGCGCCGAGATCGGCTGCCAGATCAAGCCGCAATACCGCAACATGCGCTACTGGCTGGAAAAGGACATGGGGCCGGTGGAACTGGCCCGCGCCGCGTATCGCGACCAGGGGCTTGACCCGAAATCGGTGCCCATCCGTGGCGGCACCGATGGCTCCCGCCTGACCGAACTTGGCCTGCCTTGCCCCAACCTCTTTACCGGGATGCAAGAGATTCACGGCCCCCTGGAATGGATCAGCGTGCAGGACATGGCGCTGGCCACCAAGGTCTGTCTCGGCATCGCCGCCCGCGCGGCCCAAGGCTGATTGCCCCCGCGCGCGCTTTCCCCTAATCAGGGGCCAAACGAACCCATAGGTCTGCCCACATGCGTCTGTCCCGTTATTTCCTGCCCGTTCTGAAAGAAACGCCCGCCGAGGCCCAGATCGTCAGCCACCGCTACATGCTGCGCGCCGGCATGATCAAGCAGCAGGCGGCCGGCATCTATTCCTGGCTGCCGCTCGGCTTCAAGGTCCTGCGCAAGATCGAGAACATCGTGCACGAGGAACAGCAGCGCGCGGGCCATGTGCCGATGCTGATGCCGACGCTGCAACCGGCCGACCTGTGGCGCGAGTCGGGCCGCTACGACGACTATGGCGAGGAAATGCTGCGCATCCGCGACCGGCATGAGCGTGACATGCTCTACGGCCCGACCAACGAGGAGATGATCACCGACATCTTCCGCAGCAATGTCAGCAGCTACAAGGACCTGCCGCTGACGCTCTACCACATCCAGTGGAAGTTCCGCGACGAGATCCGCCCGCGCTTCGGCGTGATGCGGGGGCGCGAATTCTACATGAAGGACGGCTACAATTTCGACCTGACCAAGGAAGACGCCCTTCACGCCTATAACCGTCACCTCGTCAGCTACCTGCGCACCTATGAACGCATGGGGCTGCAAGCCATCCCGATGCGTGCCGATTCCGGCCCCATTGGCGGCGACGATACCCATGAATTCCTGGTGCTGGCCGAGACGGGCGAGTCCGAGGTCTTCTACGACAGTGCCGTGACCGACATCCGCCTTGGCGAGCGCGAGATCGACTATGACAGCCACGACCAGTGCCGCGCGATCATGGAAGAGTTCACCGCGCTTTACGCGCGCACCGACGAAACCCATGATGAAGCCGCCTTCAACGCCATCCCCGAAGACCGCCGGCGCTCGGCCCGCGGGATCGAGGTGGGCCAGATCTTCTACTTCGGCACCAAGTATTCCGAGCCCATGGGCGCCACCGTTCAGGGCCCCGACGGGCAGAAAGTGCCCGTCCACATGGGCAGCCACGGCATCGGGGTCAGCCGCCTTCTGGGCGCGATCATCGAGGCCAGCCACGACGACAAGGGCATCATCTGGCCCGAGGGCGTGACCCCCTTCCACGTGGGGATCGTGAACCTGCGCCAGGGCGACGAGGATACCGACGCGGCCTGCGAAAAGCTCTACAAGGCGCTGTCGGCGGCGGGGCTGGAACCGCTCTATGACGACCGCGAGGACCGGGCCGGCGCCAAGTTCGCCACGATGGACCTGATCGGCCTGCCCTGGCGGATCACCGTCGGCCCGCGCGGGTTGAAGAACGGCGTCGTGGAACTGACCAGCCGCCGCAGCGGCGAAAGCGAAGAGCTGAGCCCCGAAGCCGCGATCCGGAAGGTGCTGGAAATCTACGCCCCCCATCACGCCCCCGCTGCGATTGCGCTGGAAGAACCGATGAAGGGCCGCAGCTTCCACACCTGGCTCTGACCCCTTCGGTCACGACATGCGAAGGCAGGCCTCCCCGTGGCCTGCCTTTTTTGTTTGGGCGATCCCCGCCACCCTTTGCGGCACGGTCTCAACAGGCGGCGCGCGACCTGCTATGCTGGGGCAAAGACACAAGAACAGAGCAGACCACATGAAATACCTGGCCCTTGTTGCGGGCCTGGCCGGGGCGGGTGCCATGGCGCAGTTCCCCGAGGCTTCGCAGCAATACGTGCAGCGCCTTGCCGGTGCGGTGGACGAGTTGTCGATCGTGGTGGCGGATTTCGACCGGTCCGCCCAATCGGCGGGCCTGACCCGGCAAGAGGCGCTGGCAGAGCTGTCGGGCTCTGCCTTCCTGTCCGCCCGCAATGCCGACATGACCCGCACCATCACGCGTTACGAGGCGCTCTCTGCCGACCTGGTGCTGCTGCGCGCGGCGGGCCCGGTGGAACGCGCGATCCTGCTGCCTGCGCGGCTCGATACCGAGATCGGGCGGCGCGCCTTGCAGGACTTCCGGCCCGCGCTGCCGCTGTCGGCGAGCGGGGCGGTTTTTGCCGGGGCGGGGTTCATCGGCGGCTACGCCCTGCTGGCGGGGCTGGCGGCGCTTATGGCGCGCCTGTTCCGGCGCCGCGTTCTCACGTCAGGGTGATGCGTCCCCGGTTCCGCCCGTGCAAAACATCGTCTAGTCTCTGCGCCAAGCACCCGCGCCCCAAGCGGTGCAGTTGAGGAGCAGCCATGCCGACCCCGCCCAGACCTTTCGCCCGGTTCGAGTTCCTGATCGCCTGGCGCTACCTGCGTGCCAAGCGCGCCGAGGGCGGTGTCAGCGTCATGACCTGGATCAGCTTCCTGGGCATCATGCTGGCGGTGATGGCGCTGATCGCCACGCTCGCCGTGCGCTCGGGCTTCCGGCATGAATTCGTCGGCACCATCTTGGGTGCGAACCCCCATGCCAGCATCATCCCGATGGCGCGCCAGTTGGACAACGGCCGGGTCGAGCGTGCGATTTCCGATTACGACGCGATGGCCGAACGGCTGCGCGCGGTGCCTTCGGTGACCGGGGCCTTTCCGGTGATCCGGGGGCAGGTCATGGCCACGTTCCAGGGCCGCAATGCCGGGGTCGAGGTGCTGGGGATCACTCCGGGCGACCTGGCCAGCGTGCCCCTAGTGGCAGACCCCGAGATCGCCTATGGCGACATCGCCCGCTTCGAAGAGGGCATTGCGATCGGCATCGGGGTGGCGCACGAACTGGGGCTGAGCGTGGGCGACCGCGTGCGGCTCATCTCTCCCGATGGCGCGCGAACCGCCTTCGGCACCAGCCCGCGGATCAACGCCTACGAGGTGGTCTACATCTTCCAGGTGGGCCGCTACGACATCGACCGCGTGCGCGTGTACCTGCCCTTTGCCGAGGCGCAGAGCTATTTCAATCGCGACGGGGTGGCCGATGAAATCGAGGTCTCGGTCGAGGACCCCGACGAGGTTCTGAACATGGTCATCCCGCTGACGCGGGCGGCGGGCAGCGGCGTGATCGTCTGGACCTGGCGCGACAATGCCGGGGCTTTCCTGCGCGCGCTTCAGATGGAGGACAACGTGATGTTCATCATCCTGTCGATCCTGGTGCTGATCGCCACGATGAACATCGTCTCGGGCCTGATCATGCTGGTCAAGAACAAGAGCCGCGACATCGGCATCCTGCGCACCATGGGCCTGTCGGAGGGCTCGATCCTGCGCGTTTTCTTCATCTGCGGCTCGTCCATCGGCGTCGCGGGCACGCTTGCGGGTGTGACGCTTGGCTGCGCCTTCGCGATCTGGATCGACCCGATCTTCGAATTCGTCAACTGGATCGCGGGGGGCGGGGTTTGGGATCCGTCGGTGCGGTTCCTGTCGACGCTGCCGGCGCGGCTGGAATTCGGCGACGTGATGTCGGCGGTCAGCCTGTCGCTTGGGCTGTCCTTCATCATCACCATTTTCCCGGCCCGGCGCGCAGCGCGGATGAACCCGGTGGAGGCGCTGCGTTATGAGTGAGGCGGTTCTCAAGCTCGACGGGATCGAGAAAGGCTACAAGCTCGGCCAGCCTGGCGAGGTCCGGGTGCTGCGCGGGGCCTCTGTCACCATCGGTGCGGGAGAGGTCGTGGCGCTGGTCGCGCCCTCGGGGGCGGGCAAGTCGACGCTTCTGCATATCGCCGGGCTGCTCGATACCGCCGATGCGGGAACGGTGGAAATCGGCGGCAAGGCCCTGACCCGTGCCCGCGACCGCGCCCGCACGGCAGCACGGCGGCAACGCATTGGTTTCATTTATCAATTCCACCACCTCTTGCCGGAATTCTCGGCCGCCGAAAACGTGATCCTGCCGCAGCTGGCCAATGGCGTGGCCCGGCGCGAGGCGGATGCGCGGGCGGCCGATCTGCTGGCGCGGGTCGGGCTGGAGGCGCGCGCGTCCCACCGGCCTTCGGAGCTGTCCGGAGGCGAACAGCAGCGTGTCGCCTTCTGCCGGGCGCTGGCCAACCGGCCGCAGGTTCTGCTGGCCGACGAGCCGACCGGGAACCTCGATCCGACCACGTCGGACGTGGTGTTCGAAGCCTTGCTGGGGCTGGTGCGTGACACCGGCATGGGGGCGCTTATCGCCACCCACAACCCCGAGCTTGCAGCGCGGATGGACCGGGTTCTGCGGCTGGAAGACGGGGTTCTGAAGGACGGATTTTCCGGCTGAAACAGGGGGGTGCCCTCCGTACACCCCCCGTGCAGACGAAACGGCATAGTCGGCGCGGGCGGTTCCCGATGCGGAAACCGGATGAAATCCGCTGCGGATTTCAGGGGGCGAGACACAGGGAGGTCGGGCGGCGTTTTCCACGCCGGAAAACGGACCGGCATCCGCGTCGGATGCCGCCCCCGTCAGCCGGTCTTGGCCTGCACGGTCATGACCTCGTCACACCAGGTGTCGATCAGGTCGAGAAGCGGCTCGCGCATGTCCGGCGATTCCATCAGCACCTCGTGACGGCCCCGTTCGACCTTGTGCAGCTTGCAGCCGGGCCAGGTGGCCGCGCGTGCGAGGATGGCCGAGCTTTCGACGATCCGCTCGTCCGTTCCCAGAAGCACCAGCATCGGCAGGTCCGGTGGGTCCATCGCCATCAGCGTCTCGGTTTCCTTGAGCGCGGCATTCACCCACCGGATCGACGGACCGCCAAGCGCCAGTTCGGGATGCCTGGCGACCTGGCCTTCCATGTAGTCGAACATCTCGCGATCATTGGTCAGCGGGTTGTCGGCAAATTCCATCGGGGCGGCCGGCCCCGTGGTGGGGGCAAAGCTGGTGTCGAGCCCTAGCGATTTCGACAGGCCCATCACCACGCCCGAGATCGCCTTGAGAAATCCCGACATGCGGATGCCCCACATGGGCGCGGAAAAGATCACGCCCGCCACCGGCAAGCCGTCGTAGAGCGCCCTCAGCCCGATGGCGCCGCCCATGGAATGGGCGATCAGGAACCAGGGTTTTGGCGGGTTCAGCTTTTCGAGCGCGGCGCGCACGGCCTCCACGTCCTCGCGATATTCGTCAAAGCTGACCACGTGGCCCATGTCGCGCCGGTGAGCCGGGCGGTCGGCCAGTCCCTGGCCGCGCCAGTCAACGGCGACCATGCCGTAGCCGCGGGTGGCCATGTCCCTGGCCAGCCGCCCGTATTTCTCGATATATTCCGTGCGGCCGGGGAACATCAGGATGGTGCCCTTGCCGCCCGGGGACGCGGGCCAGGACGCGATGCGGAGGCGGGTGGAATCGCGGGCCCGCAGCCACCAGGCGCGGCCCCCTTCCGGGCCTTCCGCGATTTCAGACAGGAATGGCGCCGCATCCATGGCCAGTTACCCCAGCATGCCCCCGAGCCGCATGGCGGTGCCCATGTCGCCATCGAGGCGCAGGCGGCCGCCCATGAAGGCGGAGGTCGGATTGAGTTCGCCTGCCAGGATTTCCTGGAAGGTCTCTGCATCCGCCGACAGGGTGACATCGGCGTCGTCGCCGTCATCGGCGGCGCGCACGCCCGAGCCGTCGACGATGATCGCGCCCTCGCCTTCGATGTCGAACTTGGCCGAGCCGTCGAAGCCGCCGGACAGTTTTTCGGAAAGGGCGGCAACCGCTGCCGTAATGATCTCGCTCATGTGATCGTCCTCGTAATGTCTCCGGCCGGAAATCTCTGGAATGACCGGCCCCAGATGCTAAGTTCGAAAGAGACCATGCGGAATATGACCTCAACATACAACATTGTCGTGACGGCAGCTACCGCGCTGATGCTGGCCCTTGTGCCATTGGCCGCGGCGGCAGACCGGCTCGACGATCTTTTCACCCGGCTCGCCGACCCCGACGAGACCGCTTGGGAAACCGTGGAACGCGACATCGAGATCCAGCTCAGCCTGTCGGGTTCGGCCTCGGCGGACCTCTTGCTGCGGCGCGGACAGGCGGCGCTGGAGGCGGGCGAGACCGCGCTGGCCATCGACCACCTGACGGCGCTGACCGACCATGCGCCGGAATTCGCGGAAGGCTGGAACACCCGTGCTGCCGCCTATTTCCTGGCCGGGCATTACGGGCCTGCCATCGACGACCTGCGCCATACCCTTGCGCTGGAGCCGCGCCATTGGGGCGCGCTGGCGGGGCTTGGCATGATCCTGGAGGAAATCGGCCAGCTGGATGCCGCGCTTGCCGCCTTCGAAGCCGCGTCGGCTATACATCCGCGCCACCCCGACATACATAGCGCCCTGGAACGGTTGCGGCTGGCGACCGAGGGCACCGCGCTGTAACGCGCCGGGATCGAGGGCGAGAGAGCAGGACCATGCAACGCCAGGGGCGCATCGCGGCCGTTCTCGGGCCGACCAATACCGGCAAGACCCATTATGCCATCGAGCGGATGCTGGCGCATCGCACCGGTGTCATCGGCCTGCCGCTGCGGCTGCTGGCGCGCGAGGTCTATGACCGGATCGTCGCCCTGCGTGGCCCGCGCGTGGTGGCGCTGGTCACGGGCGAGGAACGGATCGTGCCCGACAGCGCGCAGTACTGGGTCTGCACGGTCGAGGCGATGCCCACGGGGATGGGCTGCGATTTCCTGGCCGTCGATGAGATCCAGCTTTGCGCGGATCCCGAGCGGGGCCATGTCTTTACCGACCGGCTGCTGAACGCGCGGGGGCTGCACGAGACGCTGTTCCTGGGCTCCGACACCATGAAGGGGGCGATTGCTGCGCTGGTGCCCGGGGTGCAGTTCATGCGCCGCGAGCGGTTCTCGGAGCTGAGCTATACCGGGTCGAAGAAGCTGAGCCGGATGGTGACGCGCGCGGCCATCGTGGGGTTCTCGGTCGATAATGTCTACGCCATTGCCGAGCTTCTGCGCCGCCAGCGCGGGGGCGCGGCGGTTGTGATGGGCGCGCTTAGCCCACGCACGCGCAACGCGCAGGTCGAGCTCTACCAGAACGGCGACGTGGATTACCTGGTGGCGACGGATGCCATCGGGATGGGGCTGAACCTCGATATCCGGCACGTGGCCTTTTCGGGGCTGCGCAAGTTCGACGGGCGGAAGATGCGGGCGCTGGCGCCCAATGAGCTGGCGCAGATCGCGGGACGGGCAGGGCGGCACACGGAACCGGGCACGTTCGGCGTGACCGGCGAGGCAAGCCCGCTGGAGGACGAGGTGGTCGAGGCGATCACCAGCCACCGCTTCCGGCCCGTGGGCAAGCTCTTCTGGCGCAATTCGCGGCTGGAATTCGGATCGGTTGGGCGGCTTCTGGCCTCGCTCGAAGCCCCGGCCGAAGGCGAATGGCTGACCCGGGCGCGCGAGGCCGACGATGTCATGGCGCTCAAGGCCATATCGGGGCAGGAGGACGTGGCCGGACGGATCAGGGGCGCGCGCGACGTGCAGCTTCTGTGGGATGTGTGTTGCGTGCCCGATTTCCGGGGCATCAGCCATGCCGAGCATGCCAGCCTTCTGACCCGCATCTTCGAATTCCTGCATGACCTGGGCCGGGTGCCCGACGACTGGATGGCGCGGCAGGTCAAGCGGCTCGACCGGACAGATGGCGACATTGACACATTGTCGAAACGTCTGGCCTATATCCGCACCTGGACCTTCGTGGCGCAACGTTCCAGCTGGGTCGATGACGAAACCCATTGGCGCGGGGCCACGCGTGCCGTAGAAGACCGATTGTCGGATGCCCTGCACGAGCGTCTGACCCAAAGATTTGTTGACCGGCGCACGAGCGTGCTGTTGCGCCGGTTGAAGCAGAAGGAGGGCCTTGTGGCCGACGTGAACGACAAGGGTGAAGTGACGGTCGAAGGACAATTCGTCGGCCGTCTGGAAGGGTTCCGTTTCCGGCAGGACGCCAGCGCGACCCCGGACGAGGCGAAAACGCTGCGCCAGGCGGCGGTGGCGGCGCTTCGGCCCGAATTCCACCTGCGCGCCGACCGCTTCTACAATGCCCCCGATACCGAGTTCGATTTCACCGAGCAGGGCGGCCTTATGTGGGGCGACCAGGCGATCGGCAAGCTGGTGAAGGGCGCAGAGCCGCTCAAGCCCGTGGCCGAGGCCTTCGTCGACGAGGAAGCCGGCCCCGAGGTGATGCAGAAGGTACAGCGCCGCTTGCAGCATTTCATCGACCGCAAGGTGGCGACGCTCTTTGAACCGCTGCTGGCGATGTCGCGCGACGAGGCGATCACCGGGCTTGCCCGTGGCTTCGCCTTCCGGCTGGTCGAGGCGCTTGGCGTGCTGCCCCGTGCCGAAGTGGCCGACGACGTCAAGGCGCTCGACCAGGAATCGCGGGGCCTTCTGCGCAAGCATGGCGTGCGCTTCGGCCAGTTCACGATCTTCCAGCAGCTGCTGCTCAAACCCGCACCGACGCGCCTGCGCCTGGTGCTTTGGGGGCTGGCCAGCGATCACGCGGAATTTCACGAAAGCCCGCCGCCGGGCCTGGTGACGATCCCCGCCGTCGAGGCTGCCCCGCGAGAATATTACACCAATTCGGGCTACCGGCTGGCCGGTGCGCGCGCGATCCGCATCGACATGCTGGAACGCCTGGCCGACATGCTGCGCCAGCAGGACAGCCGGGGCGGCTTCGAGGCCACGGCAGACATGCTGTCGATCACCGGCATGACGCTGGACCAGTTCGCCGACCTGATGGAAGGCCTGGGCTACGCCGCCGAAAAGGGCGAGCGGGTCAAGGTCAAGCAGGCCGCCGCCGAGGGCGGAACGCCCGATGCCCCCGCCGAAGTGCCGGGCGACGCCCCTTCCGAGGCCCCCGAGGCCCCGGTGGAAACGCCTGCCGAAACTCCTGCCGAAGCCCCGGTCGAGGCCCCGTCAGAGGCCCCTGCCGACGCCCCGGTCGAGCTGCCCGACAGCCCTGCCGAGGCCAGCGCCGAAGCCGAGGCGCCCGAGATGGAAGTGTTCTACACCTTCACCTGGGCGCCGCGTCGCCGCCAGGGCCCGAAAGGCCCCCGCCGCGAGGGCGGTGGTCGTCCGCAAGGGCAAGGCAAGCCGCGTGGCAAGGGTGGCCCCAAAGGCAAGGGTGGTCCGAAGGGCCCGCGCAACGACAAGCCCAAGAGCTTCTCGTCCAAGCCCGAGCGCAAGGAAAAGCAGATCGACCCCGACAACCCCTTCGCGCAGGCGCTGATGGGGCTGAAAGGCAACAGCTGAGCGACGCCCCTGCACCCCGGCTGCGGCTCGACAAGTGGCTGTGGCAGGCGCGGTTCTTCAAGACCCGCAGCCTGGCCGCGCGTGTCGTGTCGGGCGGGCATGTCCGGGTGAATGCGCAGAAGGTTCTGAAACCCGCGGCCTCGGTCGGGCCGGGCGATGTGCTGACCTTCCTTCAGGGGCGCGATATCCGGGTGGTCAAGGTGCTGGCGCTCGGTGAGCGGCGCGGCCCCGCGCCCGAGGCACGAACGCTTTACGAGGATTTGACACCGGTCAAGGAAAGCGTCCCCGAAAATCCGCAATACGAGGGAAAAGGGCGCCCGACCGGCAAGGATCGCCGGGCGCTTGGTTCTTTACGCCGCAGCCCGCTTGAATGATCGGGGCGGGGGGTCTAAACCCCCAAGTAAGTCGAGAGAGTGGATGTGCCATGACCTACGCCGTGATCGAGAACTGCATCAACTGCAAGTACACCGACTGTGTCGAGGTGTGCCCGGTGGATTGCTTCTACGAGGGAGAGAACTTCCTCGTGATCCATCCGGATGAATGCATCGACTGCGGCGTGTGCGAGCCCGAGTGCCCCGCCGACGCCATCCGGCCCGATACCGAGCCGGACATGGAGAAATGGGTGGAGCTGAACCGGAAATATTCCGAGATGTGGCCCGTCATCGTTTCGAAGAAAGATCCCCTTCCCACCGCCGAGGAATTTGACGGCAAGGAAGGCAAGCTGCCGCTTCTGTCCGAAGCCCCGGGCGAGGGCGGCTGACCGATTCGGCCCGCCCTGGCCTTGCGCGGGGGCGGCAAACAATGTTGCAGTGCGGCAAATCCCTGTGAAAACAGGGCTTTTCGCGCTGGTTCACGTGCGAATCTTTTAATTGGTCAATTCTTGTGCTATATTTCCGTTACAAATGATGTCTGCGAACGGATAGCTGCGGCCCCGCCAAGCCGCGCATAAACTCAGCGCCAACACACTCCGTAGGGGAAAGCCAGCCTTTCCGCGCGGTGCTTTTGTCGCCTGAAATCCGGGGATGAGAAGGAATACACATGACGAAATCGCGCAAGTCGCAGGAATTCCGCCCCAACGACTATGTCGTTTACCCCGCGCATGGGGTCGGGCAGATCGTGTCCATCGAGGAGCAGGAAATCGCCGGGCTGACGCTCGAGCTGTTCGTGATCTCCTTCGAGAAGGACAAGATGACCCTGCGTGTGCCAACCGCCAAGGCCGCCGAAGTGGGCATGCGCTCGCTGTCGAGCCCCGACGTGGTCAAGAAGGCGCTCGACACCCTGAAGGGCAAGGCCAAGGTGAAGCGCGCCATGTGGTCGCGCCGGGCCCAGGAATACGAACAGAAGATCAACTCGGGTGACCTGATCTCGATCGCCGAAGTGGTGCGCGACCTGCACCGCGCCGACGATCAGCGGGAGCAGTCCTATTCCGAGCGTCAGCTTTACGAAGCGGCGCTGGAGCGTCTGACCCGCGAACTGGCCGCCGTGAACGGCATGGATGAAGCCGGGGCGCAGAAGCGCGTCGACGAGGTTCTGACCGCCCGCGCGGCCTGATCCGATCCCGAAAAGCAACAGGAAAGCCCCGTCCGCGGTTTCGCAGGCGGGGCTTTTTCGTGCGCGCCCCGCGCCGGATCAGAGCGATGCGGCCAGAACGGACAGGGCGGCAATCTCGGCCAGCTGCTGGCTCGCGCCCAGGATGTCGCCGGTCTGGCCGCCGATCTTGGCCTGCGCGATCCGGCCAAGCCCGAGCGCGACCGCGAAGGCGGCCAGGATGGCCAACACCGCGCCGGGGCCGGACAGGAGAAGGGCGGGCAGCGCTGCGGCCAGGACGGCCAGGCCCGCAGTTTCCATCGACGGGCGACCGACCGCGCGCGACAAGCCGCCCTCGCGGGCGGGTTCCATCCACGCCATGAGCAGCACCATCGGCGCCCGAGAGATCGCCCCCGCCGCCAGGAGCGGCGCCCAGAGACTGCCCGAGGCCACGATCCCCGCCAGCAGCGACCAGCGCGCCAGCAGCGACAGGATGAGCGCGATCACCCCGTAAGCGCCGATGCGGCTGTCTTTCATGATTTCGAGCCGCCGCTCGGGCGTCCAGCCACCCCAGAGCCCGTCGGCCGTGTCGGCCAGCCCGTCCTCGTGCATCGCCCCCGTGACCATGACCGATACGGCAAGCCCGAGCGCCGCCGTCACGCCGGGCAGCACCCCAAGCGCGCTGCCAAGCGTCATGGCCAGCGCGGCCAGCGCCGCGGGCGCGAGCCCGGCCAGCGGCCAGGCCCAGGCTGCCTGCGCGCCACGGGCCATGTCGGGCGTGCCGGGCAGGGGAAGCCGGGTCAGCAGGCCGAGCGCAAGGCGCAGGTCGCCGGAAAACTGGCGCAGGATGTCGCGGTTGGCCATGCGGCGTGCTCCTCGGGGTCGCATTCCTTCTGGCAATCCGGCATATCCGGCCAAGCCCCCCGTGGCAACGAGAGAGAGACACGAGAACCCATGACCGCCCCGTTCAGCACGCTTGCCGAGTTTCGCGCCCTTCTGGCCGAGGCACCCGGCCCCGACACCGCCGCCAACGCCGCCGCCCAGGACCGCAACGGCCAGTTGACCAAGCCGCCGGGCGCGCTTGGGCGGCTGGAAGACCTGGCAATCTGGTACGCGGGCTGGCGCGGCGACGGGCGGCCCCGGATCGAGGCGCCCCAGGTCCTGATCTTCGCGGGCAATCACGGGGTGACGGCGCGCGGCGTATCGGCCTTCCCGGCCGAGGTCACGGTGCAGATGGTCGCCAATTTCGAAGCGGGCGGTGCCGCGATCAACCAGCTGTCGAAGGCGGCTGGCGCACAGATGCAGGTGCATGCGCTGGAGCTTGACCGGCCCACGGCGGATTTCACCCAAGGCCCCGCGATGAGCGAGGCCGAGGTGGTGGCCGCGCTGGCGGCAGGCTGGAACGCGGTTGACCCCGAGGCCGACCTGGTGGTCACCGGCGAGATGGGGATCGGCAACACGACCTCTGCCGCGGCCATTGCCCATGCGCTTTTCGGTGGGGCCCC
>NZ_CAXREX010000247.1:0-7594 GCF_964229645.1 Nioella sp.
ATTGCTTTGAAATTTGCGGAAATGGCAATTTCGATCTTAATTCTCACTCGATATGGACCAGAACTATCTCTTTATATTTCCTATTACAGCATCTTCACTGTAACACTTGTTGTTAGCCTTGCATTTGTGTGTTGGCTGACCGCTGTATGGCGTCGAGTGCTGACACTTGGCTGGAAGATATCAACTTTAGTTTGGATAATTGTTCCAGTTTTTAACGTTGTATTTCTTGTTATTATTGGAATAATGCCCGCTCGAAAATAGAGCATGCCAAAAATGCAAAATTGAAAATAAATACCCTTTCCATCGGAGACGCCGGCACCAATTTAACACTTTTTAGGTTAGGCAATAGGTCACATTGAGGAACGTCTGATCAACGTCCGCTGCGACGCCGTTTTTGCACCGTGATGGTAATCACCGGCCTTTAATGGTCCGTTTTCTGCACCTTCCGCACCGTTTTACTTGCCTAAGCGGCGGATATGGCGATTTCAGTCGGGCTTGTTCTCATTCCATCAGCTTGCGTCGCACCGAGGATAGGTTGTTGAGCGCGAAAAGGTGCGCCCGGTTATTAGCCAACCCCCGATAGCGGATTTTTCATGACGGAATTGGCGCTTAATTACTCGCAAGGGATGCTCGACCTTTGCACGCATCTTGGCGATGATCCGGATGATCTCTTAACCGATGCGGTCGCATTGGTCGCCCTTTGGGGCTTTGCGCATGGCACCCCTGACCTTGCCATCCTTACTGAAGCCGGCCGCAGTGACAGCCAGATCCAGGCAGTCACCGGACACAGGACCCTAGAGATGGTTCAGAAGTATAGAGCTGGTGCGAACCAGAAGCGCCTGAGCCGTGAAGCCCAGTCCATGCGGAACAAGAACGGAACGTGAAAGTGGAAAACGATGTGGAAAAAAGTGGAAAACCCCTCTGGGACCTCAACTGCATTTCTCACATATTTCTCAATAAAATCAGGGTGGTGCGGGTGAAGGGACTCGAACCCCCACGCCTTGCGGCGCCAGAACCTAAATCTGGTGCGTCTACCAGTTCCGCCACACCCGCACGGACCACCGCGCGGGCAAGCCCCTGCCGGTGGTCCGCGGCCTTCTAGCAGGGCGGCGCGCAGGTGGCGAGGGGATTTTCACCCTTTCCACCCGGAAAAGGCCTTGGGGGTCGGGGGAGCGGGGTGTTAACCTTGTCGCAACACAAGGCGAGACATACTCGCCCACGGGCAAGAGCAGGACGACCCATGACGATGCCAGGTGCAACGGGCCAGGACGGGCACGAGACCATGCAAACCATCCGCGCGGGGCTGCCGCCGGGGACCGAGGTGCTGACACTTGCCGGGGCACTGCCGGTCGAGGCGCTTTACCCGGGCGACCGGGTCATCACCCGGGACGCGGGCGCGCAGAGCCTGATCGGGATCGCCCGCCACCCGGTGCCCCGCGACATGCGCTTCGTGCGCGTCGCCCGCGATGCGCTTGGCGGCAAGCCCACACGCGACGTGATCCTGCCCGCCGAACAGCGCATCCTGCTGCGCGACTGGCGCGCGCAGGCGCTTTTTGCAACTCCGGCGGCGCGGGTGCCGCTGGCGCGGCTGGTGGATGGCGACCTGATCCGGTGGAGCGATGCCCGCCCCGAGGCGCTGCTGGTGCTGAGCTTCGCGCATCCGCATGTGATCTATGCAGACGGGCTGGAGGTGATGAGCCCCTGCCCCGCCAGGACCGGCGCCTGATCCGGTTTCGCCGCGCCGCCGGCGCGTCGACCGGGGCGCGGCGCGCGTCACCCCCCGCTGACGCGGGGACCTCCTTGCGCCGCTTTTCCCCAGGCCTCCCCCCCTGGTGGCACAGATCGGCCATCTGTCCCGGCGGCACGGGGGCGGCCTCCGGCGGGAGTATTTGAGCCAAGAAGAAGGGCTAGGATTCGGCTGCCAGGCGGTTGAGAACCTGCGGCAGGCTGTCGGGCAGGTCCTCGGCGATGAGGCCGGGGCCGATCTGGCGCGCGGCCTCAGTATGGAGCCAGGCGGCGGCGCCCGCGGCCTCGAGCGGTGCAAAGCCGCGGGCAAGCAGGCCCGTGATGATCCCCGCCAGCACGTCGCCTGACCCGGCGGTGGCCAGCCAGGGAGCCGCGCGGTCATAGGCGGCGGAGTTGACCGATGCCGCTCCGGTCTGATCGGCAATGACCGTGTCCGGACCTTTGAGGAGCACCGTGCAGCCTGCGCGTGCAGCCGCGCTGCGGGCGGCATCGAGCCTGGACGGGGCTGGCCCCTGGCGGGGAAGGTCCGAAAGGCCCTGGGCGAGATCGGGAAAAAGGCGGGCGAATTCGCCCATATGCGGGGTCAGCACCGCCAGCGGGTGCAGGGCCTGGAAGAGATCGTCGGGCGCGTCGGCGAAAGAGGTAAGCGCATCGGCATCGAGCACGATCGCCCGACGCCGGGACAGGGCCGCCAGCACCAGCGCGCGCGTGTCCTGGCCGACCCCGAGGCCCGGGCCGAGGCAAAGCGCGTTCATGCGCGGATCGTCCAGCAGGGACAGCAGGCCTTCGGCATCATCGGCGCGCCGCAACATCACCGCGGTCAACTGGCAGGCGCATTCCATCATGGCCGAGCCGGGAGCCGCCACCGTGACCAGGCCCGCGCCCACGCGCAGCGCCCCGCGCGCCGCAAGCCGCGCGGCGCCCGAGCGGCCCATCGGTCCGGACAGGACCAGCGCGTGACCGTGGTCGTATTTATGCGCCTCCTGTCCCTTGGTCAGAACCGGCTGTGCCGCGCGGGGGCCCAGAAGCGAGGCCGCCCGCCGCCCCGCCCCATCGGGAGCAGCCGCTTTCATCAGCGCCGCCCTTTGGAGCACAGGGGACAGGGTGATACCGATATCCTTGATCGCCAGCTTACCGCAGAGATAGGGGCCCGAGGCCAGGTAATGGCCTGGCTTTGCCCTGTGGAAGGTCACGGTCAGGCCGAAGCGACCGCAATCGGGACTGTCCTGCCAGGGATGTTCGCCGCCCAGAACGCGGCCGGAATCGGCGCAAAGCCCCGAGGGGATATCCACCGCGACCGTGCGGGGAGGCGCGCCATACACGGCAGCGCCCGCCCGGCGGGCCTCGTGGCTGTCTTCTGCCAGGGCGCAGTCCTTGAGAAAGGCCCGCGCCCCGTCATCGGTGATCGGGCGCGCCAGCCCGGTGCCGAAACAGGCATCCACCATCAGGTCGCAGTCGCGCGTCGCATAGTCCGCGACGTCCAGGGTGGGCCCCTGCCAGCGGGCGTGGTTGGCCTTTGCGTCGGGCGGCAGCCTGTCCGGATCGCCCAGAAGGAACAGCTCCACCTGCCAGCCCCAGTCGCTGAGAAGCCGCGCGATGACGAAGCCGTCGCCACCATTGTTACCGGGACCGCAGAGCACCAGCGCCCGGTGATTGGCCTTGGCAAGATCGGGCCAGGTCTCGAAGATCGCCTCGACAACGCCCCTGCCCGCGCGCTCCATCAGCTCCAGCCCCGTGACGGCGCCGGACTGGATCGCGGCCTGTTCAATGACGCGCATCTGGGCAGCGGTCAGCAGGTCAGCCATGGGTTTCGGACCTCCGGTGGAGCGGCAAGTTTTCAAACTGCGCATTTTTTGTGCGCATTGCGCATATTTTTGGCGCACCCGGTGGAATCCCCCGGACCAGCGCCCCTGCGTCACGCTACCCGATTGCGGGCCCCGCGGGAAAGTGGTGTCACGGGCGGGCAAAACTCGGCAGGAGGAGTCGGCAGACATGAAGAAAATCGAAGCCATCATCAAGCCGTTCAAACTGGACGAGGTGAAAGAGGCGCTCCAGGAAATCGGTATCCAGGGCCTCAGCGTCACCGAAGTGAAAGGCTTCGGCCGCCAGAAGGGCCATACCGAGCTGTATCGCGGCGCGGAATACGTGGTCGACTTCCTTCCCAAGGTGAAGATCGACGTGGTCCTGGCCGACGACATGGTCGACGGTGCCATCGAAGCCATTGTCGGGGCTGCCAAGACCGACAAGATCGGCGACGGCAAGATCTTCGTTTCGTCCATCGAACAGGCGATCCGTATCCGCACGGGCGAATCCGGCGACGACGCGCTCTGAGCCGCCCCAACCCATCTCACACACACTACCCTCAAGGAACTCTGGACATGAGCAACGAAAACGTTCTGAACCTGATCCGGGAAGAGGACGTCGAATATGTCGACATCCGCTTCACCGACCCGCGCGGCAAGCTGCAGCACGTCACCGTGATGGCCGACCAGGTCGATGAAGACTTCCTCGAAGAAGGCTTCATGTTCGACGGCTCCTCCATCGCAGGCTGGAAGTCGATCGACCAGTCCGACATGAAGCTGATGCCCGACACCGACAGCGCCTATATCGACCCCTTCTATGCCGAGAAGACCCTGTGCATTCACTGCACCGTGGTCGAGCCCGACACCGGCGAGTCCTACTCGCGCGACCCGCGTGGCACCGCCCAGAAGGCCGAAGCCTACCTGATCGCCTCGGGCATCGGTGACGCATCCTATTTCGGCCCCGAAGCCGAATTCTTCCTGTTCGACGACGTCCGTTACTCGGTCTCGATGAACAAGGTGTCCTTCGAAGTGGACGCGCAGGACGCGGCCTGGAACTCGGACACCGAGTACGAGATGGGCAACATGGGCCACCGTCCGGGCGTCAAGGGCGGCTACTTCCCGGTGAACCCGACCGACGCGGCACAGGACCTGCGCTCCGAGATGCTGTCCACGATGAAGCGCATCGGCATGAAGGTCGACAAGCATCACCACGAAGTGGCCTCGTGCCAGCACGAACTGGGCCTGATCTTCGGCTCGCTGACCAAGCAGGCTGACGAGATCCAGAAGTACAAGTACGTGATCCACAACGTGGCCCACGCCTACGGCAAGTCGGCCACCTTCATGCCCAAGCCGATTTCCGGCGACAACGGCACCGGCATGCACGTCAACATGTCGATCTGGAAGGACGGCAAGCCGCTCTTCGCAGGCGACAAGTATGCCGACCTGTCTGACGAAGCGCTCTACTTCATTGGCGGCATCCTCAAGCACGCCAAGACGCTCAATGCCTTCACCAACCCCTCCACCAACTCCTACAAGCGCCTGATCCCCGGCTTCGAAGCCCCGGTTCTGCGTGCGTACTCGGCTCGCAACCGGTCTGGCTGCGTGCGGATCCCGTGGGCGGAATCGCCGAAGGCCAAGCGCGTTGAAGCCCGCTTCCCCGATCCGGCTGCCAACCCCTACCTGGCCTTCGCGGCCCTGCTGATGGCAGGCCTCGACGGGATCGAGAACAAGATCCATCCGGGCGAGCCGTCCGACAAGGACCTCTACGATCTGCCGCCCGAGGAACTGGCTGGCATCCCGACCGTCTGTGCAAGCCTGCGCGAAGCCCTGGAAAACCTGGAAGCCGATCACGACTTCCTGCTCAAGGGCGACGTGTTCACCAAGGACCAGATCGAGGGCTACCTGGAGCTCAAGTGGGAAGAGGTCTACGCCTTCGAACACACCCCGCACCCGGTGGAATACAAGATGTACTACAGCTGCTGATTTCAGCGGACTGGACGGACTTGCAAAGGGCGCCTTCGGGCGCCCTTTCGCTTGGCACCGCCCCGGCTCCGATTTGGATTTTGACAGGCGGCGGGGCCGGGCCTACCCTTGGGGGGTATTTGTTCATTTCAGCTATAGAGGATTGCCCATGAGACCCCTCCTTGCAGCCTGCGCGCTGGCGCTTGTCACCGCCCTGCCCGCTTCGGCGCAGATGCTGGGCGCCCTGCCCCAGGACATCGTCAACGTGGCCCGCGGATATGGCAGCGCGAACCTGGAACCGTCGAATAACGGCCAGCCGATGATGCGCGGCAACATCAACGGCACCAATTACGGGATCCTGATGTATGGCTGCGAAGACGGGCCCTGCGACTCGCTCCAGTTCTTCGCCACCTTCACCACCTCGCGCAACGGGCTGACGCTGATGAACCAGTGGAACGAGGACCAGCGCTTCGGCGCGGCCTATGTGGCGGGAGACGGACAGGTGATCCTGCATTGGAGCGTCAATATCGACGGCGGCATCACCCGCGCCAATTTCGAGGACAGCTTCGACATCTGGCGGCTGACGCTCGGGGAATTCAGCGACCACATCTACCCGTAAGCCACGGCGTGAAAAGGAGACCTGACATGAACCGCATTCTGATCGGAATCCTGGCCCTGGCGGCCGCGCCTGCCTGGGCCCAAAGCGCGCCGGAAAGCGTGCTGGATCAGGCCATGCTGTTGGGCCCCGCCCGGCTTGAGGCCGCGGGCGGACAGCCCACCATCTTTGGCGAGGCCGGGGCCAACAGCTATGTCGCAACCCTGTCGGGCGCGGGCTGCGCCCCCGGCGGCAGCGGTTGTGACCGGATCGCCTTCCAGGCGGTTGCCCCGCCCGCATCGCCCGAGGCGGTGGCGGCCTGGGCCGCAGCCGGGCTCGGCGGCTCGGTGGTCACCGGGCCCGATGGCTGGGTGGTGCTGACCGACGAGGCCGCCCTGGGCGACGCAGGTGCCGCGCTGAGAGGCTGGGGGGCGCTGATGGCCGAATTCGCGGCCCGCTTCGGCAACTAGGTAAAGGCCGGCCCCGGCTAGGACGGGGTCCCTGCCCGCCCGCGCCTGCCACTTGCAGCCTGGGAAAATCGCTCTCGACGGGGGCTCTGGTCGCGCTGGCAAGGCTTGCGGACAAAGGCAGCGCAGCGGTCAGGCAATGCATCTGTCAAACCTCTTGCTCGACGGAAGCATGCAAACGCCCCGTCCGGCAGGCGAACGGGGCGCATGAAAAAGTGCAAGCCTGATGCTGTGACGGAGCGCGAGCGCGGTCCAGCGACGTCTTGTTATTCGCTGGCCTCCGCCTCATCTTCCGGCGCGTCCTCGGGTTGGGCGGCCATGCCGTCGGCGGCGGCACAGGGGCCAGCCCTCAATTCGTTGATCGCGTTGAGCGCAACCTCGGCATGGTCGGCGTCCAGCGTGATCTGCATCGGCGCCACCAGCGGGTAGATCAGCGCGCCACGGTCACCGCGCATCTGCATCACATGCGTGCGCGCCATGACCTCGCCGAAGCCGCCAAGCACCACGTCGGCCGAGAACATGCGCTGCGCGCGGGTGCGCAGGGTGCGCGCGCCGTTGATTGCATCGGGGTTGTCCTGGTCGCCCTGCTCGGTCGCGGCCATGCGCATTTCCGAGAAGACGCCGCCCGCGGCCTGGATTTCCTCCCATGCCGCCTGCGAGGGCACCAGCATCATCCGCCGGTCGCCATTTGCAGTGTCCTCGGCGGGCAGGATGCCGGTCAGCGGGTCGAGGTCGCGCAGGTCCATGCGCAGAACCTGCACCCCGGCGGGTCCCCCCATCTGGTAGCCCTGGTTGGTCAGAAGCGTCTGCACCAGCATGCAGCCCTGAAGTTCCAGTTCGATAGCGGTGTAGTCCCCGGTTTCCGAGTTCACCACCACGCCGGGGCTGGCCTGGCGCACGGCCAGTTCCTGCGGCGTCGCCTCGTCCTGCGCGGCGGCAGGCAGCGCGCCAAGAGCGCCAAGGGCAAGGGCGGACAGGGTCATATGAAACCGAGTGAATGTCATGCGGAACTTCTCCTGAAA
>NZ_CAXREX010000248.1:0-5541 GCF_964229645.1 Nioella sp.
AGAAGGCCGTGCGGGCGGCTTCGATCTGTGCCTCGCGATCCACGCCCGCGCCCTTGGCCTCATCAACCAGCCTGTCCCAGAAATCGGCCAACGCCCGGTTGGCAAAGAGCGTGCCCGGTTCAGGCGCGTGGCCGCCGGGCAACCAGACCGGGGCTGACGTCGGCCATTCGCTGCGGAAGACATCGGCCATTCCCGCGATTTCATTCGCGACGCGCGGCAGGATCGGATGGCCGTGGCGGGCGTAGTGAATGGCAGGTGCCAGCACTTCGGCAAGCGGCAGGCGACCGTGATCTCGCAGAAGCAGCATCCAGGCGTCAAACGCCCCGGGCACCACTGTCGCCAACAGGCCCGAACCGGGAATGCGGCGCAGCCCCTCGGCCCGGTAGTGGTCGATTGTGGCGCCCGCCGGGGCCGTTCCCTGCCCGCAGATGACGACCGGCTCCTCGGCCCCCGCCGCGCGATACAAAAGCGGCATATCGCCAAGCGGACCGTTCAGATGCGGCTCCACCACATTCAACACGAAGCCCGTGGCAACGGCGGCATCGGCGGCGCTGCCTCCTGCCTCCAGCATTTTCATGCCCGCTGCCGTGGCCAGCCAGTGGGTGCTGGTGACCATGCCGAAGGTGCCAGCGAGTTCAGGGCGCGTGGTGAAGGTCATGCCTTGTTCTCCTCTCGGCGGCGCTCACGCACCCGGAAAATCCGGGCCGCAATCGGCGCGCCGGTGATCACCACCATGATCCGCGTCAGGTGATGGACGATAACAAATCCCAGATCGGCCCCGGCGACAATCGCCAGCACCGTCATTTCCGCCTGCCCGCCCGGCGCGAAGGACAGGAACCCCTCGACAGGTTCGGCAAGCCCGAAGAAGACCACCACCTCGGTAAAGCCCGCCGCAAGCCCCGCAAGCAGCAGGACGAAGACCACACCCGCAGCCACATCCCGGCGCAGTTCGTGCAGGGTGACACCGACATAACCCACGCCGATCCCGATCCCGATCAGGAATTGCGCGGTCAGGATCGCCTCTGACGGAGGGCGGTAGTGGATCACGCCGGCCAGCGACAGCGCGGCGGTGACAATCAGCGGTCCGAGGATCGACGCCCCGAACAACCCGATCCGCTCGCCCCCTTTCCAGCCGATCAGCGCCGCGGCGACCATGAGGGCCAGTTCAGCCAAGGGCAGATCGGCGGCAGGGGCACCGATGGGGTTGTCCAGCGTCTGACCGAATCCGAAGGTGAGAATGACAGGGGCCAGCGTCACGATGATCAGAACCCGCGTGGCGTGGATCAGCGACAGCGCCCGAACGTCGCCCCCGGCCTCCTGCCCGAAAATGACCATGTCCTGCAAACCACCCGGCATCGCCGCATACCAGGAGGTCGCCCAATCGAACCCGTAGACTCGTCGGAAGAAGGGCACCCCCACGGCGGCGATGACGCAGATATAAAGCGGGATAAGCGCGACCGAGGCCGCCATCTGCGGGATCTGGCCCACAAGCGCAGGCGTGACCGAGGCCCCCACGGCCACCCCCAGAACCGTGCGGCCCGCGACAGAAACAACACCCATCCCCTTCAGCGGCAGTCCGATCAGGGCCGCCAGCAGGCAAGCCGTCATCGGACCGAACAGGAACGGCAATGGCAGGCCCAGACCCAGGAACAGCCCCACGCCGCAAAAGGCCAGCGCCAGCGTGAGCGCGCGGTGTTTCAGCGTGGTGGACCGACTCGGGGACATATTCGGGGCTTCCGTCAAATTGCATCCTGTTGTATCCATCTGTATGCAATTTGCAAGCCATGGATGAGGACCCATGCCCGACGACAGCCTCAGACAATCGGACTCCGGCCAGGGACGCGACGCGTATGAGCGCCTGATCACCGAGATCAGGACCGGTGTTCTGAGACCCGGCGACCGGCTAACGGAAACAGAGATCGCCGCGCGGCTCGGCATTTCGCGCACGCCGGTCCGAGAGGCGATCCGGGCGCTGGAAGCCGACGGGCTGGTCGATCACCAGCCACGCGCGGGCGCGCGCATCCGAAAACTGGACTACGCCGAGGTGACGGAACTCTACGAGATGCGCGTGGTGCTGGAAGGCACCGCCGCCCGCTTCGCCGCGCGCGCCGCCTATGACAGCGAACTGGCCGAGCTGGAGGAAATCACCAACGAGATGGCGGCAGCGCTCGATGATCCCGAGCGGCTTTACCATGCCAATCGGCATTTCCATTCCGTCCTGCTCAATGCCGCGCGCAACCGCTTTCTCATCCGCTCGGTGGACGCGGTGCAGAAAACGTTGCTGATCCTCGGGCGCTCCACGATGGAAGAAGCCGACCGCGCGCAATCGGCCGTTGCCGAGCACCGCGCGATCCTTGCCGCCCTGCGCGCCCATGACGGCGACGCCGCCGAAGCCGCCATGCGCGTCCATATCGAAGCCGCGCATAGGGCACGCCTGCGCCAGCTGCGTCAGCGCGCAGCCGAGGAGGACCAATGACCGATCTCTCATCCCGGACATGGGACCTCGTGGTCGTGGGCGGCGGCAATGCCGCGCTTTGCGCCGCGATCGAAGCCGCCGAGGCTGGGGCCCGCGTGCTGATGCTGGAAGCCGCGCCCAAACCCTACCGGGGCGGCAATTCCCGCCACACCCGCAACTTCCGCTGCATGCATCGCGGGCCGTTGTCCGTGCTCACCGACAGCTACGAGGAAGACGAGTATTACGACGACCTTCTGCGCGTCACCAAGGGCAAGACCGACGAGGACCTTGCCCGCATGACGATCCGCGAGTCGGAAACCTGCCTGCCCTGGATGGAACGCCACGGCGTCGCCTTCCAGCCCTCGCTTTCCGGCACCCTGTCGCTATCGCGCACCAACGCCTTCTTCCTGGGGGGCGGCAAAGCGCTGGTCAACGCCTATTACAACACGGCCGAAGATCTCGGGGTGACGGTTCTCTACGAAGCGGAAGTGACACATGTAACCGTGACGGATGGTCGGTTCGAAGGGCTCGACGTCACCATTGGCGGGCAGCCTGCGCGCATCGAAGGCAAGGCGTTGGTGCTGGCCTCGGGCGGGTTCCAGGGCGATATCGACTGGCTGGCCGACGCCTGGGGGCCAGCCGCGCGCAACTTCCTCATTCGCGGAACACCCTACAACCGGGGCGTCGTGCTTCGCGACATGCTCGACCAGGGGGCAGACAGCGTCGGCGATCCGACCCAGTGCCATGCGGTCGCGATCGACGGGCGCGCGCCGAAATTCGATGGCGGCATCGTGACCCGGCTGGACTGCGTGCCCTTCTCGGTCGTGGTCAACAGGCACGGCGAGCGCTTCTATGACGAGGGCGAGGATGTCTGGCCAAAGCGCTACGCGATCTGGGGTCGGCTGGTGGCCGCGCAGCCGGACCAGGTGGGCTATTCCATTATCGATTCAAAAAGCATCGAGCTGTTCATGCCCTCTGTCTACCCGCCCGAGAAAGCCGACACTCTGGAGGGACTGGCGCAGAAGCTTGGGCTTCCTGCCAACAAGCTGCGCGAAACGGTGGACGCCTTCAACGCGGCCTGCCGCGAGGGGAGGTTCCACCCGACCGAACTGGACGGGTTGGCGACCGAAGGACTTGATCCGCCAAAGACGAACTGGGCGCGTCCCATCAGTGACCCGCCCTTCTACGGCTATTCCCTGCGCCCGGGCGTGACCTTCACCTATCTGGGCCTGAAGGTGGACCGCACCGCCCGTGTCTCGGCCAGTGGCCGCCGCCTGGAAAACGTGTGGGCCGCGGGCGAAATCATGGCCGGCTCGATCCTGGGCGAGGGCTACCTTGCCGGCTTCGGCATGACAATCGGCACCGTCTTCGGACGCATCGCGGGACAGGAGGCCGCCGCCCATGTCGCTTGACACCACACCGATCCTGACCGCGACCGACGAGGCCCGACGCCAACTGGAAATCTGCAATGCCTGCCGCTATTGCGAGGGCTATTGCGCGGTCTTCCCGGCGACCTTCGCCGAGCGCGCCTTTTCCGATGGCGACATCACGCAGCTGGCGAACCTCTGTCATAACTGCCGGGGTTGCTACTATGCCTGTCAATACACCGAGCCGCATGAGTTCGCCCTAAACCTGCCCGCCGCGCTGGCCGAGGTGCGCGTCGAAAGCTGGGACCGGTTCGCCTGGCCCGGCGGTCTTGGACGCCTGTTCCAGACGCGGGGCGTGGCCCTTGCGGGCGCGCTGATCCTGGGGATCGCTGCCCTCTTTTGGGCCATGGCCGCTTTGACGCCCGAACGCGGGACGGGCTTCTATGCCCACCTGTCCCACACGATCATGGTGGCGATCTTCGGCCCGGCTTTCCTGTTGCCGATCCTCGTCATCGCCATGGGCTTGCGCGGCTACTGGCGCGAAACCGGGGGCACGCGCGTGACCCTTTCTCAACTGGCCAGCGCCCTGCGTGACGGAGCATCGCTCAGGAACCTGTCGGGCGGCGCGGCGCATGGCTGCAATTACGAGAAAGGCGACCGCTACACCCTCGCCCGTAAGCACGCCCACCAGGCCGTGTTCTGGGGGTTCCTGCTGTGTTTCGCCTCCACATCGGCGGGAACCGTTTTGCATTACGGTTTCGATCTGCCGGCACCCTACGGGGCCTTCAGCCTACCCAAGCTGCTCGGCGTGCCGGGGGGCGTGTTGCTGACGCTCGGGGCGCTTGGGCTGGCGGGCCTCAAACTGCGGGCAGATCGCAGCCTTGGCGCGGCATCGGCCTGGGGCGGAGAAATGGCCTTCGTGCTCCTTCTCGCGGCGACAGGGGCCAGCGGGCTTGCGCTCTTCGCCGCGACCGGCACCGCCTTGGTTGCCCCGCTGCTGGCGTTGCATCTTGGCACCGTGCTGACCTTCTTCCTGACCATGCCCTATTCGAAAATGGTGCATGGTGCCTATCGCCTCGCCGCGCTTGTGCGCGATGCCCAGAGGAAAGGCGCATGACACGGCTTCTGCTCCTGCCCGGTGACGGGATCGGACCGGAAATCGTTGCGGCCACGCGCACGGTTCTGGAGGCCGCAGACCATGCTTTCGGGCTTGGTCTTAAGCTGGACGAAGCCGAGATCGGCTTTGCCACGCTGGACCGGCACGGCGCTACGATCCCGACCCATGTGATCGAGGCCGCCCGCGCAGCTGATGGCATCGTACTCGGTCCAGTGTCTCACAATGACTATCCCCCGGTGGCCGAAGGGGGGCGCAATCCCTCGGGAGTGCTGCGCAAGGAACTGGACCTTTTCGCCAATATCCGCCCCGCCGCGACCCGCAGCCTGCTGCCCAGTCCCATTAACCGCCCGTTCGACCTGGTGATCGTCCGGGAAAACACCGAAGGCTTCTATGCCGACAGGAACATGGCCTCCGGCCCCGGAGAGCTGATGCCAGACCCGGACATGGCCCTCGCACTCCGAAAAGTCACGCGCCGCGCCTCGGCCCGCATTGCCGAAGCTGCCTTCGCCCTCGCCGCAACCCGCCCCGCCCGACATGTGACTGCGGTGCACAAGGGCAATGTTCTGCGAGTCTCGGACGGGTTGTTCCTGGAGGAATGCCGC
>NZ_CAXREX010000249.1:0-4338 GCF_964229645.1 Nioella sp.
ATCACCGCGATGCTGGCCGCCGCCGCACGTATCGGTGCGCCCCTGGGGCATGATTTCGCGGCGATCAACCTTTCTGACAACCTAAAGCCTTGGGACCTGATAGAGACACGCCTGCGCGCGGCGGGCGAAGCGGGCTTCGCCATGGCCTTCTACAACCCACGGTCCAGATCGCGCCCGCACCAGTTTGCCCGCGCTTTGGAGATCCTGCGCGAGGCTTGTGGGGAAGAGACGCTGATTTCCTTCGCCCGCGCGGTCAGCACGCCCGAGGAAGATATCCGCACCGTGACACTGGCCGAGGCCACGCCCGAGATGGCCGACATGCGCACGATGGTGATCGTCGGCAACCGCGACACGCGCCGGGTGGGGCCCTACGTCTACACCCCGAGATCGGCGCTGTGATCCAGCCAGTCCATAACCGCGCTGGCGCTTGTCAGGATGCGGCGGGCTGGCACATGCGGCCTGTCGATCAGGATGACCGGCAGGCCGAGAACGCGAGCCGCGTCAAGCTTGGCGCGCGCCCCTGCACCGCCACCGTTCTTGGCCACGACATGGGTGATGCGATGACGCTCCATCAGCGCGCGATCGCCCGCCACGTCGAAGGGCCCCCGAGCTATGACGGCCTCGGCATCCGGCAGCGGCAGCGCGTCTTTCGGCGGATCAACCAGGCGCAGAAGGTAGAAGTTTCCGGGCTTCGCCGCGAAATCCGCCACATGCTGCTTGCCGATCGCCAGGAATACGCGCGCCCCTTCGGACGGAAGGGCAGCGACCGCGCCGCCCATGTCCGCGACATGGGCCCAGCGGTCGCCCTCCCCCTCGATCCAACCCGGGCGCTCCAGTCCCGTCAACGCAACCCCCGCCTCGGCGCAGGCATGAACGGCATTCGTGCTCATCTGGGCGGCGAAGGGATGGGTAGCGTCGACCACATGCGTGATCCCCTCGGCGCGCAGGTAGTCCACCAGGCCCGGAATGCCGCCAAAGCCCCCCACCCGCGTGGGCAGGGGCTGCGCCATCGGCTTGTCGGTTCGCCCCGCGTAAGAGAAGATGGCATCCGCCCCCGCCTCGGCCAGAAGGCGGGCGAGCGTGGTGGCCTCGGTCGTGCCGCCAAGCAGGAGGATGCGTGTCATGGCTGAGCCCTGGTTGTCCCTGATCGGTCTGGGGGAAGATGGCCTGAACGGGTTGTCGCCCGCAAGCCGCGATGCCCTGGATGCGGCAGAAATCGTCTTTGGCGGGCCGCGGCACCTGGGCCTCGCTGGCGCCGGGGACAGGGGCCGTGAGTGGCCCGTGCCCTTCTCGGTCGAGCCGGTTCTGGCCCTGCGCGGGCGGAGCGTTGCGGTGCTGGCCTCGGGCGATCCCTTCTGGTTTGGCGCGGGCGGGTCGCTGTCGCGCCACCTTGCGGCGGACGAATGGCGCGCTTTCCCCGCGCCGTCCTGCTTTTCGCTGGCGGCAGCGCGGCTCGGCTGGAAGCTGGAAGAGGTGCTGTGCCTCGGCCTGCATGCCGCGCCTTTCGAACGGCTGACCCCGGTCCTGCACGAAGGCGCCCGCCTTCTGTGCACGTTGCGCGATGGCGATGCGGCGGCGGAACTGGCGACATGGCTGACCGATCAGGGCTTTGGCGCATCACGGCTGACCATCTGCGAAGCGCTCGGCGGGCCGCGCGAACGGTTGCGCAACATCGATGCAGCGGGGTTTGACCTCGCAGAGGTCGCCTCCCCCACCCTCGCCGCGATCGAAGCCATGGGCGCGCCGGGACTGTCCCGCGCATCTGGTCTTCCCGACGAGATGTTTCAAAGCGATGGCCAGATCACCAAGCGCCCGGTGCGCGCGTTGACCCTTTCCGCCCTTGCACCCCGGCCCGGTCAGCACCTGTGGGATCTGGGGGCTGGCTCGGGCTCCATTTCGGTCGAGTTCTGCCTCGCCGCGCCCGGCGCCACCGCCACGGCGCTGGAAACCCGCGCCGACCGGGCCGTCAACATCCACGCCAATGCCCAGGCCTTCGGGCTCGATCACCGGATCGCCGTCGTGGAAGGCCGCGCGCCCGAGGCGCTGGAGGACCTGTCCGACCCCGACACCGTCTTCGTCGGCGGTGGCGCGACCGAGGAGATGCTGACCGCCCTGTGGGAACGGATGCCGAAAGGGGCGCGGCTCGTGATGAACGCCGTCACGCTGGAAACCGAGGCGCTGCTCATTCGCTGGAGCGAGGCCTATGGCGGCCACCTTCTGCGCGCGGACCTGTCCGAGGCCGGGCCGCTTGGGTCCATGCGCGGCTGGACGCGCGCGCGGCCCATGATGCAATGGACGGTGACGCGATGATCTGGGCCGGGGTGGGATTGCGCGAGGACGCGACCGGGGCAGCTTTTGCCGATGCGCTGGCCCGCGCGGGTCGCCGCCCCGATGCGCTGGCCTGCCTCGACATCAAGGCAACCCAGGCACTGACCGATTGGGTCAAGGCCGAGGGCCTTCCCCTAACCCACCTGACCGAACAGGACATCGCGGGCGAGCAGACGCTCACCTGCTCGCCCCGCATCAAGGCGCGTTTCGGCACCGGCAGCGTGGCCGAGGCGCTGGCTCTGGCATCGGCGCGCAAAGGCGGCTACAGGGCACGCCTGATCGCGCCGCGCGTGCAAAGCGCCTGCGGCATGGCCACGATCGCGCTGGCAGAAAGGACCTAGGACATGACCGTGCATTTCATCGGTGCAGGCCCCGGCGCGGCCGACCTCATCACCCTCCGGGGCCGCGACCTGATCGCGTCCTGCCCGGTCTGCCTCTATGCCGGGTCGCTGGTGCCGAATGAGTTGCTGGCACATTGCCCCGAAGGCGCGCGGATCGTGAACACCGCGCCCTTGTCGCTTGACGAGATCATCGCGGAAATCAAGGCGGCCCATGCGGCAGGCCATGACGTGGCGCGGCTACATTCCGGGGACCTGTCGGTCTGGTCCGCCATGGGCGAGCAATTGCGCCGCCTGCGTGCGGAGGGCATCCCTTACGACGTGACACCGGGCGTGCCGTCCTTTGCCGCCGCTGCCGCCGCTTTGGGCGCGGAACTGACCCTGCCCGGCGTGGCGCAGTCGCTGGTGCTGACCCGCACCTCTGGCCGCGCCTCGGCCATGCCCGAGGGCGAGACGCTGGAAAACTTCGCCGCCACAGGCGCGACGCTGGCCATTCACCTGTCGGTCCATGTGCTGGAGGACGTGGTGGCCCGCCTTTCCCCCGCCTATGGCCCCGATTGCCCTGTGGCCGTGATCTGGCGCGCGACATGGCCTGACCAGCGCATCGTCAAGGCGACGCTTGCCACCGTTGAGGCCGCGACCGGAGGCGAACGCGGGCGCACGGCGCTTATCCTCGTGGGGCCTGCGCTCGGCGCGGAGGATTTCGACGAAAGCTGCCTTTACGCCGGCGATTACGACCGCCGCTTCCGCCCCGTGGGCACCGACCCGCGTTTCCCGGAGACGGCCGAGTGATCCCCAAGGGCCTCATCATCTCTGCCCCCGCCTCGGGCACCGGCAAGACCACGCTGACGCTTGGCCTCCTGGCGGCCCTGCGTGCCCGTGGCCTGACCGTGCAGCCCTTCAAGAGCGGACCGGACTATATCGATCCCGGCTTTCACTCCGCGGCGGCGGGCCGGGCATCCATCAACCTCGACACCTGGGCCATGGACGAAGGGATGATCGGCGGACTGATCGGGGTGGCCGACGGGGCCGACCTGATCGTCGCCGAAGGCTCCATGGGGCTTTTCGACGGGGTGGTGCGCGACGGGGAAAGCGGCAACGGCTCCTCGGCGGGGCTTGCAACGCTGACGGGCTGGCCCGTTTTGCTCGTGCTCGACACCTCCGGTCAGGCGCAATCGGCTGCCGCCGTGGCCAAGGGGTTTGCCACGATGCGCCCTGATGTGCGGGTCGCGGGCGTGGTGCTCAATCGCGTGGCCTCGCCCCGGCACGAGGCGATGCTGCGCGCGGGCATGCAGGAGGTCGGGATCGAGGTTCTTGGCGCCCTGCCCCGGCGAAAGGACATCGAGATGCCCTCGCGCCACCTGGGTCTCGTGCAGGCGGGCGAGCAGGAAGACATGCCGCGCATCCTGGAGGCGGCGTCGCGCTTCGTGGCGGACAACGTCGATCTCGACGCGCTGCTGGCTCTGGCCGGGGCGACGCACCCGCAGGGTGCGCCTCCTGTCCTGCCGCCCCCCGGTCAGCGCATCGCGCTGGCCCGCGACGGGGCGTTTTCCTTCGTCTACCCGCATCAACTGGATGGATGGCGGCGCGCGGGGGCCGAGATCCTGCCCTTCTCTCCGCTCAATGACGAGGCCCCCGACGACAGCGCCGATACCTGCTGGCTGCCCGGCGG
>NZ_CAXREX010000250.1:0-10281 GCF_964229645.1 Nioella sp.
CGCTGAACCTCGTGGCGGCAGGCCATGCGGTAACAGGGTTCGACCTTGCCGCCCCCGCGCCCGAGGGCGTCACCATGGCCGCCAGCGCGGCCGAGGCCGCTGCGGGCCAGGACGTGGTCATCACCATGCTGCCCAATGGCGCGATCCTCAAGGCGGTGGCGGGCGACGTGATCCCGGCCATGGAAAAGGGCGCGGTGCTGCTCGACTGCTCCACCGTCGAGGTGGACGCCGCGCGCGACGTGGCGGGCCAATGCGAGGCTGCGGGCCTTGGCTTTCTGGATGCGCCGGTCTCGGGCGGCGTCGGCGGGGCCGCGGCGGGCACGCTCACCTTCATGGTGGGCGGCAGCGACGCAGCCTTCGCAACCGCGAAGCCGCTCTTCGACATCATGGGCCAGAAAGCGGTGCATTGCGGGCCTGCGGGCAATGGCCAGGCCGCCAAGATCTGCAACAACATGATCCTGGGCGTGACCATGATCGCCACCTGCGAGGCCTTCGCGCTGGCTGACAAGCTGGGGCTTGCGCGCGACAAGATGTTCGATGTTGTCAGCACCTCGTCGGGCTACAGCTGGACCATGAACGCTTATTGCCCGGCGCCGGGCGTGGGGCCGCAAAGCCCCGCCGACAATGGCTACAAGCCCGGTTTCGCGGCGGAACTGATGCTGAAAGACCTGCGCCTGTCCCAGGCCGCGGCCGAAGCCGCCGATGCCGATACGCCGATGGGCCAGGCGGCCGCGGCGCTCTATGCGCAGTTCGTCGAGACCGAGGACGGCAAGGGCATGGACTTCTCGGCCATGCTTCCCCGCTTCGAAAAGCGCGGACGCCAGGGCTGATCGCCAGCGGCGTCACCGAGGGATCCGACGGGGCCACGGACGCCCCCGTCGTGTCCCCGCCCCCTTTCCCACAGGCGCACCCGTCCGCTTCAGCGGACAGCGGGCCGACGAGGCCCCCCGTGAAAACGGGGGGTTGAGGAGGCGCGCCCCCGCCGCCCGTGAGGGCAGCAATTCAACAGGTCTGGAAGAAAGTGGCGCGGTTGACGTGGCTCGAACCCGCGACCCCCGGCGTGACAGGCCGGTACTCTAACCAACTGAGCTACAACCGCGCAGAGTGGGCTTTTCGCCCGGATATATGGCAGCGGTGGCGCGGTTGACGGGGCTCGAACCCGCGACCCCCGGCGTGACAGGCCGGTACTCTAACCAACTGAGCTACAACCGCCCGCTGCATCGCCGTCAGGGCCTCGGCCCGGCTGGCGTGAAGCGGGTTCTATGTGCCCCGCGCCCCCCCGTCAAGCGCGGTTTTGCGCATATTTTCCCCGCCGGCCAAATTTTTTGCAGGCGCGCCAGCGGGCATGGCGCGGCGGGCTCAGCCCCGGCGCAGCGGGCGACGCGGGGCGATGGGGCTGCGGCGCTGTCGTTCGCGCATGAAGACATGGATCCCCGCCCCCGCGATCAGCACGGTTCCGGCCAGCACCCACAGGTCCGGCACCTCGGCAAAGACCAGCCAGCCCGAGGCGATCGCCATCGGCAGGGCGGTGTATTCGAAGGAGGAAACGGTCGCCGCATTGCCCATCTTGTAGGCCGCCGACAAGAGGTAGCCGATGCCGCCGGACATGATCCCGAGCGCGATGAAAAGCGGCCAGTCGCCCGGCGCAGGCCAGGTCCAGGCGCGCAGCAGGAAGACGAGGCTTTCCTCCTCGACCCCCTCGGCAAAACGGCCATCCCCGGCCACCAGGTAGAAGGCCACGCTCACCGCCAGGAACACGCCCTGGATGTAGACCGCCAGCGCCGACGCCTTGGAATAGACGCCAAGCTTGCGCGTCAGCACCTGCATTGCCGCATAGGCCGCGGCGGCCAGCAGCGGCAGCAGCACGGTCCAGCGTTCGGAGCCGTCACCCGGCCCCGCCCCGCCCATGCCCGGACGCATCATCACCAGCACCCCCGCAAACCCCACGAGGATCGCGGTGATCCGGTGCACACCCACCCGCTCTTTCAGGAACAGCGCCGAAAACAGCGTGATCAGCAGCGGCGCGATGAAGAACAGCGCCACCGCATCGGCCAGCGGCATCACCGCAAGGGCCGCGAAATAGGTCATGTTGGACAGCACGACCAGAAGTCCGCGCAGCAGGTGCAGCCCCGGTGTGGAGGTGCGCAGCTCGCGGAAGCCGCCCTCGAATTGCAGGATCAGGAGCGAAAACAGGATGCCGATACCAGAGCGCACGAAAACCATCTGGTGCAGCGGGTAGTCGCCGCCAAGCGCCTTGATGAGCGAGTCGTTGATGGTGATCAGCACCATGCCCGCCACAATGAGCAGGATCGCGAGGGGCGGTGTCTCCTCGGTCGGGCGCGGGCGGCCGGTCATCGGGTCTGTCCTTTCGGGGTCCGGGCGTGGATCAATTGCGCCCTGCCCAAGCCCTAGCGCGGATCTGCCCCTTGCGAAACCCCTGCACCAAGCTGGTCAAGCACGGGCCCCTCCCACGCGACCGCGACCGAGCGCACCGGGCAGCCCATCACGTCATCGTCGAACGGTTCCGATACCGTGCCGCCAAGCCCCTGGTAGAAGCGGATGGCCGCGCCATTGTCATCCAGCACCGTCAGCCACAGCCGCGCGCAGCCCCGCGCCAGAGCTTCTTGTGCCATGGCGCCCATCAGTTTCCGTCCAATCCCCTGCCCCATGTTGCCAAAGGCCACGTGCAGGTTGTCGACATAAAGCACCCCGTCCCCGATATCGGCCGCGGCAAAGCCCGCCAGCTGGCCAGCCTCGGCCACCAGCACATGCTGACGCCAAAGCCGCGACGGTTGCCAGTCGGCCGCCATACGCAGGGGCACATCATGGGTCAGGAAGCGGTCCGGCAGCATCCCGGCATAGGTCCGCTGCCAGCTGTCGCTGTGCAGGCGCGCAATGGAGGGCAGGTCCGAGTCACGGGCTTTTCGCAGGATCATCCGCCCTTCTTGAAGGCAGGCTCGCGCCCCGGCAAGGGGATGAATTCGGCATCGTCGCCGGGCGGCAGGTGGAACGGCCCCGACTGCCAGTCCGCCTGACGCCAGGCCTCTTTCGCCTCGTCGATCCGCTCCTTGCTGGACGAGACGAAATTCCACCAGATATGGCGCGGGCCGTTCAGCGTCGCACCGCCAAGCAGCACCAGCCGCGCCCCTGCCGGACCTGCCGTCAGCGCAAGCCGGTCACCAGGACGAAAGACCATCATCTCGCCCGCGCCATGGCTTTCGCCGCCCAGTTCGACCGATCCCTCGGCCACGTAGACGCCGCGATCCTCGTGATCGTCGGGCAAGGGCAGCTGCGCGCCCGCCTTCAGCACTGCATCGGCATAGAACATCTCGGATGGCACGGGCACCGGTGCGGTTTCGCCATAGGCAGAGCCGAGGATAAGCCGCAGTTCCTTGCCTTCCGCTTCGAGCAGCGGCAGTTCACCCGCATCCGCATGATGAAACTCCGGCGCGCGCTCTTCCTGGTCTTCGGGCAGCGCGATCCAGGTCTGGATGCCGAAGAAGGGCATGGGAAGGGTCTGGGTTTCGTCGTCGGTCCGTTCGGAATGGGTGATGCCCCGCCCCGCCACCATCAGGTTCACGTCGCCCGGTTCGATCCAGCCATCGGTGCCAAGGCTGTCGCGGTGATGCATCCGGCCCCGGTAGAGATAGGAAATCGTTGCCAGCCCGATATGCGGATGCGGGCGCACGTCGAGCCCCTGCGTGGGCAGCATCTCGGCCGGGCCCATCTGGTCGAAGAAGATGAACGGGCCCACCATCTGACGCCTGGGCGCGGGCAAGGCCCGGCGCACCTCGAAACCGCCCAGGTCGCGGGCGCGCGGGATGATCAACGTGTCGATCGCATCGACGCCGTCGCCAAGCGGGCAATTGGGGTCGAGGGCGGGGTTCCAGCTCATGTCATGTTCTCCCGGACGGGGGTGGTGATTACGCCTTTTGAAGATAGGTCAAATCCAAACGCACACAAAGGCGACCCATGAACATGTTTTGCGCATCAACGCGCAGAAACAGCCCGAAGGGAGGGCGGTTTTTGTCCCCCGAATCCGAACAAATCCTGCCTTCCGCCCAATATTGACCACATTCCCTTGGTCTATGGACGTCAAAACGAAAGCGCATGAAGAGCACCAAAGAGGCAGACCCCATGACCATGACCACGGATGCAAGGCCCATCCCCGGCATCGGACCCAAGCTGGTCCCCATCCTGTTTACCGCCACCATCTTCCTGTCGGCATCGCTGCTGTTCTTCGTGCAGCCGCTCTTTACCAAGATCGTCCTGCCCCATATCGGCGGCGCACCGGCGGTCTGGACCACGGCGATGCTGTTCTTCCAGACGATCCTGATCGCGGGCTATGCCTATGCGCATTTTTCCACCCGCTACCTGCCGGTGAAGGGCCAGATGGCGCTGCACCTGGCGCTGTGGGCGGTCGCGCTCTTCTTTCTGCCGCTGTCGATCCGGGCGGGCTGGACCTATGATCCGGAACAATCGACGGTGCTGCAAACGCTTGGTCTCTTTGCCTTCGGCGTGGGCGTGCCCTTCGCCGTCCTGTCGGCCAACGCCCCCCTGATCCAGAGCTGGTATGCCCGTTCCGGCGGGCCCAATGCCGAAGATCCCTATTTCCTGTATGGCGCATCGAACCTCGGGTCGCTGATCGCCCTTCTGGCCTTTCCGCTGGCCGCCGAGCCGCTTTTCGGCGCAACCATGATCGGGTGGGGCTGGGCCGCGGGCTTCGTGGCGCTTGGGCTGTTCCTTCTGCTGTCGGGCCTTGCCGCCCGCGACGGGGCCGCCATTCGCCCCGCCCCCGCCAAGGTGGCGCTGCCGAAGGTCAACCAGATCGGCAAGTGGCTGCTTCTGGCCTTCATCCCCTCGTCGCTGATGCTGTCGGTGACGACCAAGATTTCCACCGATATCGGGTCTTTCCCGCTGGTCTGGGTCATTCCGTTGGCTCTCTACCTGCTGACCTTCGTACTGGTCTTTACCAACCGTCCGTGGATTCCGCGCGGGGTGCAGACCTGGCTTCTGATCGCGGGTGTCTTCATCCTGGGCATGGCCATGTCGGAACTGCCCCTGTCGATGCTGACCATCGCGATGACCGTGGCGCTTGTGGTGGCCTTCTTCTTCATCGCGCTGAAATCGCACCAGATGCTGTATGACGCGCGGCCCGATCACGGCAACCTGACCATCTTCTACGTGACCATGTCCGTGGGCGGTGCGCTTGGGGGGCTGTTCAACTCGATCATCGCCCCGGCGCTTTTCAACGATCTGCTGGAAGCGCGGATCGCCGTGATCCTTGCCGCGGCGCTCTTCTTCGTCAAAGGCGCGGTGCCGCAGCCCAAGGACGGGTTCAAGGGCCTCATCCTGGGCCTGGTGACGCTGGCGCCGATGTTCTTTGCCGCGATGCGTCCGGGCGTGCTGCCGCTGGAAATGCTGGTGGGCATGACCGCGGCGCTCTTCCTCGTCACGCTGACGCTGGTGCGCAGCACGGGCCTGTCGGCCATGATCCTGACTGGGATGGTGGTGATCTTCGGCGCCCATATCGCAGAAGGCAACGCGATCTTCCGCGACCGCAGCTTCTTCGGCACGCATCGGGTGGCCGACGAGGGCGGGCTTCGCCTCTATGCCAACGGCACCACCGTGCATGGCGCGCAGCGCCTGGCCGATTTCACCGAGGGCACCCGTCCGACGCCGCTTTACTACTACCACCCCGAGGGGCCGATGGCGCAGGTCATGACCTCCGATTTCGGGCAAGCGGCGCAGTCGATCGGCATCGTCGGTCTCGGCGTCGGCTCGCTGGCCTGCTACGCGCAGCCGGGCCAGTCCTGGGCCTTCTACGAGATCGACGCCATGGTCGACCGCGTGGCGCGCGACCCGTCGCTCTTTACCTTCATGAGCGAATGCGCAGGAAATGCCCCCACCTACCTGGGCGATGCACGCATCGTGCTGGAGGGCCAGGCAGAGGCGCGCTACGACGTGCTGGTGATCGACGCCTATTCGTCGGACGCGGTGCCGGTGCACCTGACCACGATCGAGGCGCTGGAGCTTTACCGTGAACGCCTGAACCCCGGCGGCATCCTGATGTTCCACATCTCGAACCGCTACTACGAGATCGAGCGCCCGCTCAGCCGCTCAGCCGAAGCGCTTGGGCTTGCAGCGCGGATCCAGAACTACGGTCAGCACATGGACCTTGAGGAAGGCAATTCGCCCTCTCTTGTGGTCGTGATGGCCGAGGATGACGCGACGCTGGCGGGACTGGCAGAAGATGACCGGTGGGAGGTTCTGACCTCTGACGGCGGCCGGATCTGGACCGACGATTTCGCGGACCTCCTGTCGATCATGCACTAGGATCGGTCTTCCAGACATGCAAACGGCCCGGGCATCCCACCCGGGCCGTTTTTCATTTCGGATGGACCCGCCTAGGCCAGTTCAAAATCCTCTTCGTCCATCTCCACGCCGCTTGGCATGGTTTCGTCCCACACCTCGTCGAGGGACAGCGCGGCCATCAGTTCAAGCCCTTCGTCACCGCCACTGGCCGCATCGAGCGCCCCGCCTTCGATCGCCGCATCATAGGCGTCGAGCAGGTCATCGGCGCTTTGGAACCCGCCTTCTCTAACGACGGTTCCGTCATCTGCGATGACGTCCTCAGGCGCATCTATGCGGAAGAGTTCGATCGGGCCGTCTACTGGCGAAAGCTCGTAGAAAATGACCGATTGCACTTCGGACAGGTTGAAATCCGGGTCCGCATCGGGATCGGTATCCTCGTTTTCCCCGTAGATGCTGACATAGTGGTTCACGTAGTTCTCGAACGTGCCCTCTTCGCCTTCGGGCAGGTCGTCTTCGGTGAAGTAGACCCCGGCCGCGATGCCGTAGTCGTCCATGATCCAGCCAAAGCCAACCTTGTCGAAGGTGGGATCTTCCTCTTCCTCTTCGGAAACACCCTTGATGGAGCCGGCATCATTGGTGGTCGAGGTTGCCCGGATGCCCAGAACATCAATGTCGTCGAGGCTGGTCACACCTGACAGCGGCCATACGAGCGGATCATCGCCAGCTTCCAGGTAGCTCGCCTTCTCGTCCCCATCCGGCCCAAGGCCCGGATCGCTGACATAAACTGCATTGTCCCATTGCACCTCTTCATCCCCGAGGCGCGAGCCATTCATGTTGAGCGACCCGCCCAGGCTTGCGCTTGAACCGGAGAAGTCGTCATCCCCGAAATAGATCGCGTTAACGTCCATGGCCCCTTCTGTGACCTCGATTTCGGCCAGGAACTGGCCCGGGTTCGCGGGGTCCTCGTAGACGGTGACGATGTAGGAAAGGCCTTCGACCTCATAGCTGAAGGTCTTGTTTTCAACAGGCATTCGGATGTCCTCCCGATGAGACGCATGTCTTGGAAAACAACCCGCAGAACCGGACAAGCGCACTAAGGACAACAAGATGCGGGTTCACAATTTCGCCATAAATCTATCGAGAATTTGCCGTATTAATAGTTGCAAAGCCGAACAATCGTGGAAACACACTGTTCACACCGCGCAAGCGCGATGAAGACCCTGACCTTGCCACGGTAGCCGGTTCTCGGGGTCGACAGAGATCCAAGCCCTTGATCGGGCGCAACTTCGAGGAGGGAATGGTGGGTCGTGAGAGACTCGAACTCCCGACATCTTCGGTGTAAACGAAGCGCTCTACCAACTGAGCTAACGACCCGTCCGGCGCGCTGGATAGCGCGGCCTTGGGGCGGGATGCAAGCCCTAAGCGGTCAGGATCGTGGCAGATCCGTCCCGAAGGTGATGAACGACCCCCTGCCCGCCCGGAACCGATGACAGATCGGCCCGGGCGCGGCCCAGAACGATGCAGCGCAGGAGCCGTGAGGTCACCCCATGCGTGACCAGCACGCTCGGGCAGGTGAGGTCGTCCAGAAACGCCTCCACACGGGCTGCCATCTGGCCGAGCGTTTCGCCGCCGGGGGCCAGGAATTTCCACAGGTGCGGATCGGTTGCGGCGCGGATCGACGGGTTGCCGGCCCGCAGTTCGGCCAGGGTCATTCCCTGCCACTGGCCGAGGTCAATCTCCATCAGGCGCGGGTCGGTCTCGATCGGCAGGCCAAGGGTGTTCACCGCGATCTCGGCGGTGCGCAGCGCCCGGGGCGAAGGGCTCGAGAGCACACGCGCGTCTTTCGGCACTCCGGCCTGCGCGAGAATGTCGCCCTGCGCCCGGGCTTGCGCCAGCCCGGTCGGCGTCAGGGCCGAGTCGAGATGACCTTGCAGGCGTTCCTCGGCGTTCCACTCGGTTTCGCCGTGGCGCAGCACCCAAAGCTCCGGATAGGTCGTCATGCGCCCTGGCCCCGTCTCGAAGTCAAAAGGCGCCGCGGGGATCCGGGGCGCCTTTGAAAGGAAATGGTGGGTGATAAGAGATTCGAACTCCTGACATCTTCGATGTGAACGAAGCGCTCTACCACTGAGCTAATCACCCGCTGTGGAGCCGCCTTTTAGCGGCGCTTTCGCGGGGGCGCAAGAGGCGAGAGCCGGGAAATTTCACTCTTCCTCGTCGCTGGCCCCAGACCCGGTTTCGGCAGGCTTCGCCAGCTTGATACGGGCCACGATCAGCTCGCCCGATGGCTTGGATTCCCGGCGACGTTCGGTGATCTTGCCAAGCCCCGGCAGTTGCAGGCTGCGCCCCTCTGCCAGCGCCGCGCCAAGGGCATCGCAGACGAGCCCTGCCGCCTCGCGCAGGTCCGAGCGTTTGAGCTCGCTCTGGCTGGCGATGGCTTCCATCAAGTCTTTCATCTTGAACGCGGCCCGGGCCTCTTCGGTCTCGATCGCGTCATCTGCCTGGTTATCTTTCATCTGCTCGCCCCTTATCTTCACTGGTTAATCGCTTCCCAAATGGAAACAACCTTAGGGGGTGAGTCGTCAATGAGCGAAAGTTGATGCCCCAACGTGTCCGCGCAACGCAGGGCTGACCAGCGGCGTCAGGTCTGGCTGCCCGTCAGCATGCTCAGTTGCAGGTTCCGGCTTTGCCAGCGGGGCCACCCCATCAGTTCCGACACGGTCACGAAGCGATAGCCCCGCGCGATCAGCCCATCGAGCGCGGCTGGCATCGCACGCACTGTCGGGGCCACGATGTCATGGGCCAGGATCACCGCGCCGGGATGCGAGCGCCCGACGATGCGGTTGGCCACGACCGAGCTGCCGGGGCGGCGCCAATCCTCGGGATCGACCGACCACAGCACCGTCGGGAAATGGCGCGCCTCGTAGATCAGGGCGCGCTGCCGGTTCGACAAGGCCCCGTAGGGCGGGCGCATGGTGACGGGCGGGCGGCCCGTCGCTTCGTGAATGGCAACCGTTGTGCGATCCAGTTCCCGCAAGAGAGAGCTGTTGCCAAGCCCCGTCAGGCGCGGGTGGTTCCAGGTGTGGTTGCCGATTTCGTGCCCGTCTTCCGCAATGCGCCGGGCCAGTTGCGGATAAAGGTTCACGCGCCGCCCGATCAGGTAGAAGGTCGCGCGGATGTTGCGCGCAGACAGCATGTCCAGCAATTGCGGCGTCAGCCGTTCATGCGGGCCATCGTCGAAGGTCATCGCCACCAGGGGCTGTTCCGTGGGAACACGGGTGATCGTGGTCGGCCCGCCATGGGTCACGCCCTCGGGGATGGTGAAGCTGGCCTGAGACTGCGCCGACGCCCGCCCGGTCAGCGCGACGCTGGCGCCGAGGGCGGTCAAGCCGGTTGAAAACGTGCGACGTGTGATCAGTCTCATAATGGCACCAAGAAATGGCTGGCAGCGGCAATCCGCCTAGGAGGACCGCGAATCGGTTACGAATCAAGTTCTGCCAGATCACTTGGGCCAGATTCCGTTGCAAATCGGCTTCACTTTGGACCTGCGTGTCATCTTTAAGACCTCGCAGGTTTTCTTTTGTTTTCCAGTGGGGCTACTTGTTTACAAAGGCAAGGATAAGCGTCCCGACCCGCTCGGAAGTCATTCCAGCGCGCCCATGTCAAGGGATGCTGTCGCTTCGCATGCAGGAGGGGAACTCATGAAAAAGACCGTCACCGCTGCCCTGACCGCCATCAGTCTTCTGGCCGCCGCACCGGCCCTGGCAGATGAACAGGTGCCCACCATGTCCATTGACATGGTCACCCACGACACCATGACCGCCACCGAAGATGCCGACATGCTGGTGCCTGCGCTCTTCCTTGTGTTCTTCATCCTGGCTCTGGGTGGCAGCAGCATGGGCTATCCGCAGTAAGCGGCGAAGGTGGAGATCGGAAGAGCGTCGTGTAGGGAAAGAGTGTAGACGAGCG
>NZ_CAXREX010000251.1:0-2214 GCF_964229645.1 Nioella sp.
CGCGTCATTGATATGGGCGTCAATCTCCTCCAGCCGCGCATTCCCCGGGCAGCTTGCGCGCATCTCCTCGCAGAAAGCCGCAAGGCCATCTGGGTTGTGCAGAGGCGCGCCTGGGCGGTCCCATTCGCCGCAGCCGCCAAGCGGCAACAGCAGCACGGTCTCGTCCTTGGCCTCCGCCAGCGCCCGGCCATGCGCACGGGCGACCGTGCGCACCCCGTCGGCATCCAGCACCACCGAGGAAATCAGCCGGTTATGCGCGTGGCTTGGCAGGTCGGCCCACTTCTCGGGGATGCCTCGCCATCCGGCCAGGTCCACCAGGTCATAGCAGCCAGTCGACACCAGCTGCGGAATGCCCGCCTTGCCAGCATTTGTCAGCCGGTCGGCCCCGGCGGTCACGTCCGAGCCGTGGGTATGGTTGCCAAGCTCCTGCGTGCAGAAATCGAAAACGGCGGCGAAAGCCCCCTGCTCGGCCAGCGATTCAAAGGCGCGCCCACCCATCCCGGTGGCGTGAAACACGGCGACTTCGAAACCGCGCGCCTCCAGTTCAGGCTTGAGGTAGACCATGTATTTCAGCGCCGACTTGCCAAGGCTGGTCATGCCAATGAGCGGCTTCGACCGATCCGGCGGCTCCACTGCCCGTGCAGCCCCAAGAACCGCGCCCGCCGCCTGGCTAAGCGAGGATTTGCAGACGGAATTCAACCCGTATAGCCCCCCGGCCCAGAGGATCATCTGGATATCGGCAGGCAGCCGCTCGGCGGGGATCAGGGTGGAAAAGGCCACGGTCGAAACGATGTATTTCGGCACGCCCAAAGGCAGGGCGCTGCACAGGTCGAGCGCCAGGTCCGTGCCCATGGAGCCGCCCAGAACCACCACCCCGTCGAAGCGCCCCTCGGCCCAGGCCCGCGCCGCCAGCGCCGCTGCGCCGCGCGCCATGATCTGCATGGCGGTGTTTTCGTCGCCCGAGGCAATGGCCGCGTCGATGCTGGACCCGCCCGCCTCGGCCACGTCATGCTTGGAAATATCCGTCGGCTGCGAGGGATCCCCCAGAACCGAGACATCCATGGTCAGCACGCCACCACCCTGCGCGCGGATGCGCTCGGCCATGTAGAGCAACTCGTCGTCCTTGGTGTCGTAGGTGCCCACCACCAGAATGGTCTTGTCCGCCATTGTCCCCCCGCTCAAAGCTGGATCCACGCCGTTTTCAGGTTTTCATATTTCGCCAGCGCGTGCAGCGACTTGTCGCTGCCATTGCCGGACTGGCCCACGCCGCCCAAAGGCACGGTCAGGTCCGACCCGCCATAGGTGTTCACATGCACCACGCCCGCACGAATAGCCCGGATCATCCGGTGCGCGCGGGATAAATCGCGCGTCCAGACGCCAGAAGACAGGCCGTAGTCGGTGCCATTGGCCAGCCTTATGGCCTCGTCTTCCGTCTTGAAGGGCGTCACCGCCAGAACCGGGCCGAAGACCTCGTTCTGTGCCAACCTTGTGTCGGGCGCGACCCCGGCCATGACCGTGGGGGCCATGTAGGTGCCGCCGGTTTCCGTCAGGATACGCCGGCCGCCGGTCAGCCTTTGCGCGCCCTCCGCCTCGGCCTCGTCCACGAAGCGCAGTTTCTGCGCCATCTGCCGTTCCGAGTGCACCGCGCCGATCTGGGTCTCCAGAGACAGCGGATCGCCGACCCTGAAGCTTTCTGCCGCCGCGACCAGAGCCGCGACGAACTCGTCATGGATGCTGTCCTCCACCAACAGGCGAGAGGCCGCGACACAGACCTGCCCCGCATTGCGGAAGATCCCCGCCGCCGAGACCTTGGCCGCCGTGGCCAGGTCCGGCGCATCGGCAAAGATCACGTTGGGCGACTTGCCCCCGAGCTCCAGGTAACAGCGCTTGAGATTGGACCGCGCGGAATAGTCCAGCAGTCGCCGCCCCGTCGCACCCGAGCCCGTGAAGGCCAGCACATCGATGCCCATGGAAAGCCCCATGGCCTCGCCCACCACCGGGCCTTCGCCCGTTACCACGTTCAGCACGCCCGGTGGCAGCCCTGCCTCCAGCGCCAGTGCGGCGATGCGCAGGAGCGTGAGCGAAGCGGTTTCCGCCGGTTTCAGCACCACCGAATTGCCCGCGGCCAGCGCAGGCGCCAGCTTCCACGCGCCGATCATCAGTGGGAAGTTCCACGGCACGATCGCGCCCACAACACCCACGGGCTCCCGGTGC
>NZ_CAXREX010000252.1:0-8315 GCF_964229645.1 Nioella sp.
GATCACTGCCCGCAATCGTGCGAATGCGCAGAAGAGCACGGGGCCGAAGACGGCGGAGGGCAAGGCCATTGTGGCAGGGAATGCGCGCCAACACGGCGCCACGGCCAGACCCGACCCCAGGAGCGTGGCCGCCTGGCTGGCCATCATTCTAGACCGGCCCGAGATTACGCCTGGAGACCTCCTGCCTGGGGACGACGCGGGGTACCGGGCACTGGCCCTGGCCGAGGCGGAGGTGCGCGTGGTGGCGACGGAGGCGGCGCTGAGGGAGTTCGAGGCAGGCAGTGACGAGCCCAGCGAGGCCCTGCAGGAGCTCAGGCGCTGCAAGGAATTGATTGCGCACGAACTCCGTCAGGATGGTGTGACGGGTAGGGAGAAATTATCGGGCCTGGCACTGCTGGGCCGCATCGTAAAGTTTGAGAGGGACGAGACGGTGGAGCGCGGCAGGCGGCACCGCCTGCTGAGTCGCTACGTGCGAGAGGCCCGATCGGAGAGGAGGAAGGCCTTCGCTGCGTGGGCCCTGGCCAGGGGGGACACACGCAAGGCCGCGTAATCCGCATAGGCCTGATTTCCCGAAACAAAGCCAAATACACCCATAGGTTGCAAATCGCATTCAAGTAATTGAAACAAATTAATTTTTCAGAAATTTTCGCGTCCCAAATGCCTGATAATGCCCCACCTCGGCCGCATCTAAGACAGCCGCCGAACGATGGCTTGTGCCGGATCGCCTCACCTTCAACGCCATCGCGAACAGGCTCGACCTCGTCGACGATATCGTCTTCGTCTGAGGGGAAATCAGGCTTAGCTCAACGATCTTCGCTTGGTTCTCGCCGTGCTTGCTTGCAGAATGCGACCCATAGGAATGAAGCGCCGGGAATAGCCGGTCACGGGCAGAAGGATTGGTATCATGCAGATCGCCATGATCGGAACAGGCTATGTCGGCCTTGTCTCTGGGGTGTGCCTTTCGGATTTCGGGCATGACGTGATCTGTGTCGATCGTGACCCGCGTAAGATCGAGGCTTTGCAGGCAGGCAAGGTCCCCATCTACGAACCGGGGCTGGAACAATTGATGGCCCGGAACGTCGAGGCTGGGCGGCTGAGTTTCACCACCGAGCTTTCCGAAGCCGTGGCTGGCGCAGAGGCCGTCTTCATTGCCGTCGGCACCCCAACCCGGCGAGGGGATGGGCATGCCGATCTGAGCTACGTGATGGCCGCGGCAGAAGACGTGGCAAAAGCCCTGAACGGGTTCACGGTCGTGGTGACGAAATCGACCGTTCCCGTGGGAACCAACCGAAAGGTCAAGCAGACCATTGCCAAGACCAACCCAGATGCCGACTTCGAAGTTGCCTCTAATCCGGAGTTCCTGCGCGAAGGGGCGGCGATCGACGATTTCATGAAGCCCGACAGGGTGGTCGTCGGCGTTCAGTCCCAACGGGCCGCCGAGGTGATGCAGGACATCTACCGTCCGCTCTACCTGCGCGATTTCCCCATCGTCACCACCGACCTCGAAAGCGCAGAGATGATCAAGTACGCGGCAAATGCGTTCCTTGCCACCAAGATCACCTTCATCAACGAGATCGCAGCACTCTGTGAACGCGTCGGGGCGGATGTGAAGGAAGTGGCCAAGGGCATGGGGCTCGATGGGCGCATCGGCAAGCTCTTCCTTCATGCCGGCCCCGGCTATGGTGGATCATGCTTTCCCAAGGACACGTCCGCGCTCGCCCGGATCGGGCAGGATCACGCGGTGCCGCAAAACATCGTGGAAACCGTCATGCGGGTGAATGACGGCGTCAAGACGCGCATGGTCGAAAAACTGCGAGATCTTTGTGATGGCACCTTCAACGGCAAGACCGTGGCCGTTCTGGGCGTCACCTTCAAACCCAACACCGATGACATGCGTGATGCCCCGTCGCTCACGATCGTGCCTGCTCTTGTTGGCGGTGGCGCGAAAGTGCGCGTCGTGGACCCACAAGGCAAACGAGAAGGCGAGGCGCTCTTGCCCGGGGTCAACTGGCATGACGATCCCTACAAGGCCGCCAACAAGGCCGATCTTCTGGTCATTCTCACCGAATGGAACGAGTTCCGCGCGCTCGACCTGCCGAAGCTCGCCAAGCGTATGGCCACCCCGCGCATGGCGGACCTGCGCAATATCTATTCCGCCAGGGACGCCCGCAAGGCAGGGTTCGAGGCGTATGAGTCCGTCGGGCGCAAATCGATGGACAACAACCACTGATCCAAGAAAAAACCCGGCGCAGAACGCCGGGTTTTTTTGTGGTGGCAGGGGCGGCAGGGCTCGAACCCGCGGCCTGCGGATTTGGAATCCGCTGCTCTACCAACTGAGCTACACCCCTGTACCGAGGCATCGGTTACGCGATCGCAGAGGGGGAATCAAGGCCCGTTTGACGGCGGATCCCCGCTTTCTGCCCGCGCGACCCGGCGCAACGCGAAGAGGGTCGCGGGCGGGCCAAGCAACTCGAAAGCAACCGTGGTGCCGATGGTCAACGTGATGATGGTTTCCCCCCATTCGGGAAAGCTCTCTGCCGCAACCAGTGCCATCCCGATCGCCACCCCTGCCTGGGGCAGCAGGGCCACGCCAAACCAGTTGCGCTCGGCCGCGTTCTCGCCCCCCAAGCGCGCCCCGATCCAGCCCCCGACAAGGCGCGACAGGATCCGCAGAATGAAATAGGCCGCGCCGATCAGGCCCATCTGCGCCAGGTGCCCAAGTTCAAGGGATACACCCGCCAGCAGGAAGAACAGGACCATGAAGGGCCAGCGCGCGTTTTCAATCTCGTGAAAGGCAGACCGGTGGTGGCGCGCGAAATTGACGATGATTGCGCCGGCAGTCATCCCGGCCAGAAGGTAGGAAACCCCCATCCAGACAGACAGGCCAGCGGTCAGAAAGACAAGGCCGAGCGCCTCGGTCTGCAGGGGCTCTCCCGGTTTGATCCGACCCGTCAGGAAGGCCCCCGGGACCCCCACCACCAGCCCCAGCAACAGCGCCCCGCCGATTTCCCGCAACGCCTCCAGGAAGACACCCGCCTGCGGTTCCCCGTACAGCTGCCCGGCGGCAATCGCAGCCAGGCTGAAGGCCATGAGACCCCAGGCATCATCCACAGCCACGATACCACGCAGCTTGTCCGGAAACGGCCCGGTCATCCCCGATTGGCGGATCGTGTCCTCGGTCGCGGCGGGCGCAGTGGCGGTGGCAATGGCCCCCAGGACCAGGGCGAGCCCAAGCGGCACACCCACGGCCACCAGTCCCGCGGTCACCACGGCCAGCGTCACGACAACGATGCTGACCGAGATGATCACGATCTCGGACCCATGCGCTGCGAGATTCCGGCGTGTCAGAGCCCCACCGAGCAGGAACGCCACCATCGTCAGAGCCGCAACAGACAGGAATTCGTACCAATGCTCGGCCTCATTGGGCACAAGGTCCAGGCCCGAGCGGCCGACCAGCACCCCTGCCAGCAGAAGCAGCGTCACGCGCGGCAACCGAGTGCGCCGCCCCAACTGGTCGGCAGCAAGGCCGATCAGGAAAAGGGCCCCGAGGGTCAGGAAGACGAGATCGAGTCGCATGGGACCAATCTACCGCGCCTTGGGGTTTTCTCCAGCAGACTCCGCGCCAAAGATTGACGCGCCGTGCCTGTCCGTTAAACCGCTGCGAAAGAAATCGACAAACCCGGGCAACCCTTGACCCTTCGCAGACGGATAGCAGACCACCCCGCCGTCCTGGCCTTCGCCTCCCGGCTTCTGTCGGGCTGGATGCGACTGGTCTATCGCACCTCGCGCATATCGCTCGATGGGTGGGACGAGGTCGAGCGCCTTGTGGAACGGCATGGCGCGGTCATTCTGGTCGTCTGGCATCAGCGGCTCATGATGACGCCCTATTGCTTCGGGAATGGCCGCTTCGCCATCCGCAGTCTGACGTCGACAGGACGGCCGGGCCGTATCGCGGGGATGATGCATGAACGCTTCGGCATTCACACGATCCCGATGCCGCGTGGCACCATTGGCGTGGCCGAGACCCGGACGGTGATTTCCGGCTTGCGGGAGGGATGCTCGATCGGGATCGCGGCGGATGGTCCGCGCGGCCCGGTGTTCGAGGTCAAGGAAACCCCGATCAAATGGGCCCGTGCCACACAGGTGCCCGTCGTGTGTTTCGCCTTCTCGTGCCGCCGCTATTGGACCCTGCCCACCTGGGACAAGCTGATGCTGCCACGCCTTTTCAACCGCTGCACGCTGGTGTGGCGCATCTGGGACACCGAGGTGCCCAAGCGGCTCAGCGCCGAAGAGACGACCGCCCTTTCCGAGGCGCTGAAGCAGGCGTTGGACTCTGTCACGGCAGCAGCTGACCGCGCGGTTGCGCAGGGCTGAGCGCGGCCGGGAAGACTGGGCATCAGCGGAAGGTCAGGTTCCGCCCGAAGAGAAGCACATCAAGCCCTCCGATGATCGAGCGCACTTCGCCCCGGATCTCCGAAAAGCTGGAATCGCGGTAAAGCGCGAGGTGCAGCGCCGCAAGCTGCGAGGTTTCCAGCGACCGCACATCGACACCCGTGATGTAGCGCGGCAATTCCCGCTCGACCGATCGGATCAGCTGTTCGTTCTGAACGGCTTGCCCCGTTGCCGCACCGCTCAGGGTCAGCAGGGCAAGGCAGGCGCAGAGTGCATTTCGAATACGCATGAAGATGATCTTCCTGATGATCCACAATGCTAGCACGGCGCAGGTTGGCAGGCCATTCCAACCAACGCTGCACCAAAGGCATGTCCCGTTTTCCGCCGATGCCCTATAGCGCGTCCAGCAGGGTGGGATCCCCGGAACACAAGGCCGTTTCCTGCGCCAGGATGCGCTCGATGGGCCAATCCCACCAGGCCAGTTCCAGCAGCCGTTCGATCACCTCGCGGCCAAAGCGGGCACGGCGCACGGTTCCGGGGTTTCCCGCCACGATGGAATATGGCGGCACCTCCCCCGCCACGACGGCCCCTGCCCCCACGATGCTCCCGCTACCGATCCGGGCGCCGGGCAATAGCTTTGCCCCCTGGCCCAGCCACACATCATGGCCGATGACGGTATCGGGGCCGGGTTCCGGCATAGAGGGGCGGCCACCCGAAGCGCCGCCATCGAAGATCGCAAACGGATAGCTGGTGAAGCCGTCATAGCGGTGATTGGCCGAGGAGGTGATGAATGTCACCCCGTCCGCGATCTGGCAGAATTTTCCGATCACCAGCGTCTCGGGCGAGAACTCGAACAGATAGGGCGCCAGGTGTGCTGCCCAGTCTGCGGGCGGATGATGCGCACTGGCATAGCTGTAATCACCCACCTGCCAGCGGGGATGCGTGATGGCCGGCTTGAGAAATACGGTGCCCTCATGCGCGCTGCCATCGGGCAGGCAAACAGGTGTTCGGGTTGCGGGATCTGGGAAGGAAACGGGCATGGAAAAAGCCTTTCTCGTCTGAAATCGGGATACTCGGTTCAGATCGTGGCGTTGTCCATGTCACCCTCCATTGGTTCCCGGCACAGTATCGGGCAGTTACCCAAAAGAGAAGGCCGCCCGAAGGCGGCCCTGTCATGCATGGGGTGCAAGGCTGGCTCAGAGCCGTTGCAGCGGGATTCGCACGCCGAGGCTGAAAACCTGACGGGTGTTGTCGAAGGTCAGCGGGACAGTCGGGCTGCTATTGCCGTTGATGCTGGACGGTGGCACGGGATTGGCCCCGCCCGAGGCGGTTCCCAGATCGAAGTAACGCCAGGACGCTTCCAGGATGACCGGGTGACGGCCGGGACGGCTGACCTGCCAGGAGGCCCCCAGGCCCACGGACCAGGCGAACTCGATCTCGGTATTGCCTTCGAATGTCCGGAAGGGGCGGTTATCAGCCGGGTTTACGTTATTGACTGCGGGGCTGCCTGGGTTCGCCTCACGCGTCCAGTTGCCCACGTCGTTGATGGCAATCCCCAAACCGGCCACCACGAACGGCTGGAAAACCGAGTTGCTGCCGCGATGCTCCATGGGCGCATAGAACAGGTTCGCCATGATCGTATCGGTGCTGATCGTCGCGGCAGAAATATCGGCGTGGTCGTTGCACGGGGTCAGATCGGACACCGCCACACAGGGCCCGATCGCGTTAGCCGATCCGAAATGGGCAAAAGCTAGGTCTGCGCGAAACCCGTTTTGCCAGTCGAAGCCGACGGCCAGTTCGCCAAACCCGGTGTCCTCATCCATCAGGCCAAAGCTGATCGTCGGATCGCCTTGCCCGTTCTGCCAGCGGCCATTGTCATAGCTGTTGGCAGAAGTGCCGAGCGCGAAGCGCCCATAGGGGCCATAGGTCACGCTGGCTGTCTGGGTGCTGAAAGTTACCAGATCGCCGTCCTGCGCCACCGCCGGCATCGCCGCGCCGCACAGTGTCAGACCAAGAACCAGGCCAAGCCGATGAATGGATGCAAGCATTTCACGTCCCCGTAATATCTCTAAAGACTTATTAATTTCGCTAACTTGCTAAGGTCAACTATCGGACGCCATAAATCGCGCCCGATAGTTATTTGCGTTGCCAAATTGTCAACCGTGCCCTTCGACGATGGCCTGGCGAACGGACTCGGCCGCGGCGGCCAGATCGGACACCTGCTGAGCAGTCAGGTCGATCTCCATGATGATCGCCAGCGCAACGACGGTGTCCTCGGAAATCGGGACGTTCTTGTCCGAGGCGGCTCCAAGCATCACCGAAGCCAGCGTCATCGGGTCGTTGCTGATCCCCATCGAGGCCGGGCTGGAAGCGCCAGTCAGCAGCGCGTCAAGCATCGATAGGTTCTGAAGAGGCGAATCGATGAAGCTGACGCCATCCCAATTGTTGGCCAACTGGTCCATCATCTGCGGCAGGGTCAGGTTGTAGAACGAGATCATCTCGGGCGTCATCGTCGCCAGGGCCTCGTTCAGCGCGCGTTCCAGCACGTGATCAGGCGAGCGGGCAACATTCAGACGGCCCAGCTCAACCTCGGGGATGCCTTCACCGGCCCAATCAGGGCGCGAGTCCTGACCGCCTTCGCCGGCACCACCTTGCGGTGATCCGCCCTGACCCTGGCCCTCACCACCATGATCGCCGGACTCGTGGTCGCCATCGCTATGGCCACCGCTCCCGCCTTCGTGGTCGTCGCCGTCTTCATGGTCGTGGTCGTCACCATCCTCGTGGCCGCCGCCGCCGCCACCAGATCCGCCCGACCCGCCGCCGCCAGCACCTTCCCCCGGGCCTTCACCGGGCCCCGAATGCTGGTCCGCCAGGGCGGGTTGTGCGGTCAGCGCGATGCTCACCGGCAAAGCCACCGCGCCGATCACGGCAGCGATGGCGATCGCAGACAGGCCCGCGCGACCTGCAAGTTTACTCAAACCGTTCAAAGACATCCTGTCCTCCAAGTGCATGGTTTTCCTGAAAGAAACCCGCCGCCGCCAGGACACGGGGGCGACGGCGGGCTCTTGGTCAGCCGTGGCCGGCCAGAACCGCGATGCGGATCGCTTCCGCAGCCGCCGCGATGGCGGTTGCATCAGCTTCCGAAAGCGGCATCTCGAAAATCACCGAAACGGCGTAGACGGTTTCCGGCGAGATCGGGACGTTCTTGTCCGATGCCACGCCAAGCGACACCGCCATCAGCGTGAAGGCGTCATTGGTGATCCCGTAGGAACTGAGATCGATGCTGCCATCCAGCGCGTCGCGGAAGATCGCGAGGTTCTGCAGCGGCGAGTCGATGATCGTGATGTCGTCCCAGTTCAGGGACAATTCGACGACCATCTCATCCAGTGAAAGATTGTAGAAATCCGCCATCTCACCAATCGTCAGCAGCGCCTCGGCATAGGCCCGGTCGATCACGTGATCGGGCGACCGCGCCACGCTCAGACGGCCCAGCTCAACTTCCGGGATGCCTTCCGAGGCCCAGGGCGGCATGCCGCCACCGGCGCTGTCCGACGGGCCACCGGCCTGCGGACCCTGGCCATCGGAATCTTCGCCTGGGCCACCCTGACCTTCGCCCTGGCCCTGGTTGCCCTGACCCTGCTGCGATCCGATACCGCCCTGACCCTGACCGCCCTGGTTGCCCTGCTGGCCACCCGAGCCGCCGTCACCGTCCGACGGTTCATCGGCCCATGCATAGCCCTGGAACCCGGGCATCGGGGACGTCACGCCTGCAACGGCGATCGCCACACCCAGTGCCAGAACGGACGCGGATTTCATCAGTGAAAATGTCTTGGTGCTCATGTCGTTTCCTCCTCATCAAAGTGAGACCGATGAGAAGAAAATGACTGATTGCGATTCCAATCCTTGATCTACGTCAACTATTG
>NZ_CAXREX010000253.1:0-12009 GCF_964229645.1 Nioella sp.
ACGAAGGGATTCGAACCCTCGAGACGGTTTCCCGCCTACTCCCTTAGCAGGGGAGCGCCTTCGACCACTCGGCCACGTCTCCGCCGACCCGTTTAGAGGTCCCGGGAAGGGGAAACAAGGGCTTTTTGTCTGTCTTTGGTCAGGTTCCAATTGATGCCTTAACGGTGGGGCGCCTGGGCCGTCATGCAACGGGAAAACTCCCTGGAAGCGTGGGTGTTAGGTGACACACATTCTTGCAGTGAAGCCGGGAGAGGCCGTCCATAGGCGGGCTTGTCCGGGCAGGCCTTGTAAACAAGGGGAATGAGGGGCATCGAGCGCCCTGCGGGGCCGATTGGAGGTTGTCATTCAGTAAGTGCAGAAAACGGCCTTCAGGGCGCTATTGTGAGCGGCGAGGCGCGACGGAGCGTTGATCAGTGATCCGCCCGGAACGTCAATGAAACAAGGGATTTGGAGCCGAAATGAAGCCTGTGCGGGCATCGTGCGTCCCGTGGGAACATGCAAATGGCGTTGCATGTTCGGATTTCCATTTGCATGTTCGGGAATTCGCTGCGGTATCAACGTCTTAATGGGTTCGTACTGCTGGCATGCCGTAAGCCGAACATGCAAACGATTTTCGCCATTCCGATGTGTTCGCCAGCGGTCATCACATGCTGAGGATGACAGCAGATCGCATCCTGAGAGCGTCAGAGCACCACTTCCGGTGGCTCGACGCCCGTCTATGTGGTGGCGATTGACCATGGTACAGTGTGTCGGGATTGCGTGAAATCAGGGGCTTGGCAGGATGTATAGCAGGCGAATTGACCGGGGATCGGTGGGCGCGAAATGGCGCGGAGATCAAACACGCGAGGAAAAACAAGAGCTTGAAGTGATCGAGCGACGGTTGGAGCTCAAATATGCGTCCATCGAAGAGCTTTTGGCCAAGAAGAAGGTGCTGATGCGCCGGGCCATCGAACGCGGTAGGCGTGAGGCCCGGCGCTGCCGTTAGCAGGTGTAATCGAACTCGTACTGGGTCCTCATGACAAGACGCCCGTCCGTGGGTCTGCATCCAATGTTTGCTAAGTATGCCGTTGCGGCCGGCCGGAACTCGTGTTCCTCGATCAAGTCTTTCTTGGCCAAACCGAACGTCACTCCGTCTCGGAACCCTGCTGCGTGAATTCTATCAAACGGCGCGATGATCATCATTTTCTTCAAGTCTTTGTTGTCAAAAACCCGCCATGTTTCACCAAGAATTGCATAATCCTTGTAGTCCACGTCCTGATAGACTGTCATCGCGTGCTTGATGCCTTGTTGCGTCTGGGCGCTGCACCCTGCGAGCAACGCGAAAATCAACAGTTGGGCAGATACCTTCATAAATAACTCCTTGGTACAGATTAAAATTTATCGATTGCCGCACGTATCCGGCCATGGACCTGCAGCGTGTTGGCGTCCGTGCCCATGACCTGCAACGGTGGATAGGCGGAGTTGTCAGCCCTTCTTCTGCGCCACCCATTGGCGGATGGCCTGAAGCTCGACGTTGTCGAGATCCGCGAGGCTGCTGCTGCCGAAGGCTTCCAGCGCGCGGGCGCGGTAGAGGTCGGGATCGCCGAGCTGCCTGCAGCGGGCCTTGATGAAGCGGATCGCGTCCGTGCGGAAGTTCGGATCGCGGTCGGGCGCCCCAGCCATGCTTTGAACCCGGCCGGTCTGGGTGCGCAGCCATTTCATCGCGGCGGGGACCTGGTCGGGGCGCAGCTCGTGGTAGCTGTTGACCTTCATCTTGCGGTTCAGGGCTGACCAGGCGGCCTGGTATGACATGCTGCCGGGTTCGAGGGCGTTGCAGGCATCGACGTAGCGGGTGACCTTGTCCTTGATCCGGGCCTTCTGGGCGGCGTCAATAGTGCCATTGGCCGTCTGGACGATCACACGCGATTTGGGCGCGTGGTTCACGGTCAAGTTGATGTCGCCGGCGACGATGTTGCCGGATGCGATGTTTCCGGTACCGGTGAAGCTGACCACGTTCGACACCGTCGGCGCCGATGAGACACCATCGCCTGACTGGGGTTTCGTCCGTGCCATCAGGTTTATGATCGCCTGTTTTGGATCGTTGCCGTCTGCCATTCACATACTCCTTATTATTTATGCACTTGCGACCAGTCGGAAAATCCTTGGCATCGCTTTCTGCCCTTCGGCTTGCATCATTCGATAAGCTTGGATGATCAGCCCGGCCTTGACCTCAGCCGAGGCGACGCGACCGAGGCTGTCGAGACCCTCCTCGATCGTCTCGATTGCGAGGACAAGTCGATCCTCGTCGATCTCGGACGAGGCTTGCGGCACCTGGGACCGCTTGGCCTCAATCTGGACCTTGCCCTCGGGCCCGTTGATCACCCAATCTGCTCCGCTGTCAGGAAAGTTCGCTAGGCTTGCAGCTGGCATCATGCTGCCCTCGCCAGTCACCAACCAAGTCAGATCGACACCGGTTGCATCACGGTACTTACGCAGCATCACGGCATCAGGGACCCGATCACCTCGCTCATAGTTCCCAATTGTCGCCTTACTAATCCCCGACATGTTGGCGAAACGCTCGCGATCACCGCCGCAGACCACCTCGCGGGCCACCTTAAGCCTTTCAGCTAAATCAGTTTTTGGCTCGGAGGGCCGCCTTCCCATAAAAATACTCGTTAATCCACGAGCGGGGTTTACTAAATCCCATTCGTAGATTATCCCTATCTTGTGCCCCGGCCTAGCGGCTGGCGCTGTTGTTCCGAAACCCTCAGCAAAAGGCGGGTGTTTGCAGCACCCGCCCCATACTGGAGACGCCCCATGAGCGATAAGTCCCCGCCCCAGATGGATTGGCCCGGCATCGTTGCCGAGTTGCACCGCCAGGGAATGACCCTGACCGAACTTGCGCGGCGCAACGGTCTGCCCGAAGGCGCCTGCCGCAAGGTTCCGTCGCAGGGCCATTACAAGGCCCAGCAGGTCATTGCCGAGTTCCTCGGGCTTAAGCCCGAGGCGCTGTGGCCGGATCGCTATCCCAAGGGAAAGCCTCGCATTCTGGATACCAAGAAGTTCCCGCCGGTGGCGAGTCAAAAAGACGATGCCCGCGCTGACAAGCGCCGGGTGGCCTGAAGGCGAATTCGTCCAGGCTGGACGCCGATCCTGACACTCCAGACACCCTTTCGAGCAGCACGTGACCCATGGCGCGGTATCGCGATCCCCTCACCAAGGACCTGTTCAGCTGGCAACCGCCAAAGGTGGGCGTGGGCTACAGCGAGGATGTCATCGGACGGGGCCGTCTGGACAACAAGATCGCCCGGCTGATCGCCCAGGCGCTGCGGGATGCCCGTGACGACGGCCAGAGCCGGGCGGATATCGCCCGCGCCCTGAGTGCATACCTGGGCCGCAGCGTGTCTGAGGCGATGCTGAACAAGTGGTCCTCGGAAGGGTCGGAGGAGCACCGGATCCCGCTCGATGCGTTCATCGGGCTGGTCCACGCCACGGGAGCCAGGGATCTGCTGGGGTTCGTCCCCGGCGAGTTCGGGCTGACCGTCATCGAGAACCAATACGCCGAGCTGATCGAGGAGCGGCTGTTGGACGATCACATCGAGGAAATGCAGGCGCGCAAGCAGGTGCTGAGCGCGCGACGTAAATCCCGCCGCTGAGGGGCTGGTCCCCTTGGCATGGCTGGCAGGCAGGAGGTCTGCAGATGGAAGTCAAGAACGAATGGGCCGGGATATTCTCCTGGCGCGCCCGGGTGCCGGGCGCAGGTGACGAGGCATTGCCGATGTTGGCGGTCTGCACGGTGCCGGATGTTGCGCTGGCCGGACAGATCGAGGACGTCGATGTCGCGGATGCCTACACCAGCTGGCTGTGGTTCACGGATCGCGCCACATGGCGCGCGGCGTGGCGCATGGCGCGGATGATCAGCCGGGGCATCACGCTGGACCGGGAATTGGCCTGGCTGGCCGGGGAATGCACGGCCGCGGCCTGCCTGTCCGGGCATCACGTGGAGGGGGTGGCGTGATGGCGGCTCCGTTTTGCGCCCTGCGCCCCGAGCTGCGCGAGCTGTTGACCGAGACGCGGACCGCTCTGGCGGATGCGCGGCGGGCAATGGAGACGTTGCCTTCGCAAAAGGCCGAGCGTGTCCTGTTCGCCCGTCACATCGTGGCGCTCCGCCGGATTACCGGACTTACTCAGGACGAGTTTGCCAGTGTGGCACGCCTCCACCTGGATGCCCTTGTGAAGTACGAGAACGGTGCGCGCATGCCGCACCCGAAGACCTTCCAGAAGATCCTGGAAGGCGCTGTTCGACACCTCAAGCAGATGCACGAGGTGACGTCATGATCCTCGATCTTCTCGTTTGGTTGTTCATCGCCCTGGGCCTGATCCTTGCCGTGATGCAGGCGCTGGTGGTCGTCTTCTGCCTGTCTTGCGCGCTGCGCTGGATGTGGGAGGACCTGATCGCCCCGGTGTTCGACTTCGGAGGGCGCCACTCATGACCCTCTCCGTTATTGCACAGTTCGTCGAGGATCTCTTCCTTGCCACGTTGATTGCCTTCTGGATCGTGTGCGGCGTCGCGCTGGCGGTACATGTCCTGCGCTGCGTCTTCGACCCGAACTACCCGGGAGCGCGGAAATGAACCGGGCAGATATCGTCCTGCGCGCCCATGCCATGGCCATGACACTGACCGACCGCGAACGCATCGCGCTGGGTGCGGCGTTGGTCCAGACGGTGCTGCACCCCGCCCGCGCGCCGGAGGTTCTGCTGGCGGCGCATCATATCACAGAACATGGCGAGGCGCTGCTGGATGCAGACTTTTCCGGTGCCGGGCGGTTGGACGCCCGGCTGATCACGAACATCTCGGGCGGGGCCGGAACGGGCACCACTCACGGAACCATCGAGCGCATGGTCCTGTCCGAGATCCCCGCCCCCCGGAGTGACGGGGCGATGCGGGGAGCCCCGGGCCGCTCTCCCTCCTCCTCCCTGAGAGCGGCCTGGGCACGTATCCGCGCCGCAAATGACGCGATCGAGGATGGCTGGTGGGGACATGTTTTGGCGGGGCTGTGCTTTGCCATCGTGGCCATCGGGCTGATGTTCCTTCCGCTGGTTCAGCCTGCCTTTGAAGGGGTTTGGAAATGACCGCGCGCGAGAGGTTGGACGAGGTCCGGCTGATGGTCCGGGCGCGACGTGAGCGCCGGGCGCTTTGGGCGGAGGCGGCTATGCGCCAGGACGGCCCTGCCGTGCAGGACCACCGGCGCGTGATGCGCGCGCAGGAGGACATGATCCTGACCTACCTGGAGCAGATGGAGCAGAACGGCACGCTGGCGCTGGCCGTGCAGGCAATGCCTGCGGGGGTGACCAATGGCTGACCGTTTCATCGCGCAGGCGGATGACGGCTACGTCATCAAGGATCGGGGGACGGGCGAGGTCGTATCCCGGCATGGATCCATTGCCGCGGCGGCCGCAGTGCTGCGCGAAGCGGTGAAGAAGGAGACGCGCAAGCAGCGCCCCTGCATTACCTGCGGCACCCTGTTCTGGTCGGAAGGGGCACACAACCGGATGTGCAACCCGTGCAGAGGCCGGAGCGCCGACGGGCCGTATCAGATCGGGCATCGCCGCGCCCGGATCGGAGTGCGCGCATGAACGCCGCATCGGCCATCAAGAGCGCCCGTTTGCAGCGTGTGCTGAAGGTCCTTTCCGACGGGAAGGAACACTCCTCGTTCGACTTGGTGCTGCGGGCAAAGACGCCCGCGCCCGGCACCTGCGTATCCGAGCTGCGCGCGAACGGCGCGCTGATCGACTGCACCCGCAAGAAGGGGCCGAACGGCCCGGTCTGGTACTACAAAATGACAAAGGCACCGAAGTCGTGAAAGAGCCCCGCTTGATGGTCAAGGAAATGGTCGCCGTGGCCGATGTGGATGCCAGCCAGCGTCTGCGCCCGGTGAGTGCTGCCGGTGTCGAGAGCCTGATGGCCTCGATCGCCGAGGTGGGCGTGATGAAAGACGCGATCCATGTCCGGCAGCGCAAGGATGGAAAGCTGGTCCTGATCGCCGGGGGGCACCGTCTGGAGGCGGCGAAGCGCCTGGGCTGGGCCGAGATCGAGGCCAAGGTCTGGACCGATGTCACCGACGACTGGGCCCGGCTGATGGAGATCGACGACAACCTGGCCGGTGCCGAGATGAACGCGCTGGATACGGCGGTGTTCCTGGCCGAGCGCAAGCGGGTCTACGAGAAGCTGCATCCGGAGACCATGGCCGGAGCTTTCAAAGGCAACCAGCACACCGGAAAGCTGGCGGCGGACATGATGTCCTTCGCCACTTCCACCGCCGAGAAGTTCGGCCTGACGGACCGGCATGTGCGGCGGATGATCGCCGCAGGCAGTGCTTTGGAAGCTGAAGAGGTGAAGCTGCTGCGCAGCGCGCCGAAGGCGGTCACACTGGCCGATCTGACCGTGCTGGCAAAGATCGGTGACATGGCCGAACGGCGGTCCGTGGTCATAAAGATGTTCGGTGGTAAGGCCAAATCCGCCGGAGCCGCGCGCGCCGAGTTGGCCCACGAGGAAGGCCGCAGCATCAAGGCCCCTCTGTCGCAGGATGAGAAAGGCTATCAGGCGATCTTCACGGCGTGGATGCGCGGCTCGACCGTGGCCCGGCGCCGGTTCCTCGACGAATGCGGCGACGAGATCCGCCGCCTGCTGCCCGACGCCAATCGTGAGGCCGGCGCGGAATGACCCAGGCACAACCCGACAAGGAATGGTGGACGGCTGCGGAGATCGCCGCTGCCAGGCTGCCGGATCTGCCGCGCAGCCGGCAAGGCGTCGATGCTCACGCCAAGCGGGAGGGTTGGGCCTTTGACGCGGCTCTCGCCCGCCCCCGGCAGGGACGCGGTGGCGGCTGGGAATACAGCTGGCGGCTGTTGCCCATCCGGGCGCAGCGCGCGTTGATCGGAGAGGCTACTACAATCCAAGTGACGCCGGCCCGGCCGGATCGGGACGAAATCTGGACTTGGTTCGACACGCTGCCAGAGACGACGAAAGACAAGGCCAAGCGCAACCTGCGCATCATCCAGGAAGTCGAGGCACTGACGCCAGCCGTGACCAAGGCGATGGCAGCCAGGATGATCGCCCGCCAAGTCGGCCGCTCCGAACGTACGATCTGGAACCTGTTTGCGCGCATCGACGGGGTGGCGGTGGCCGACCGACTGCCCTACCTGGCACCCCGCCATCAGGCCAAGACGCCGACAGGCGTAAAGTCGAAGGCATCGCAGGAGTTCTTCGACTGGCTCAAGGCGGACTACCTGCGCGAGGATGGCCCCCTTTTCCGCCCATGCTGGCGCGACGTCGTGAAGGTCTGCAAAGCCAAGGGGCTCGACTATCTCGAAGAGCAGACGGCGCGCCGCTGGATGGACGAAACCGTGCCGCGCGTCGTGCAGGTCTTCGCTCGTCAGGGTGAGGAAGGCCTGCGCCAGTGCTTTCCCGCCCAGATACGGGATCGCAGCGGCATGGTGGCCATGGAGATGGTCAATGCGGACTGCCACAAGATCGACGTCTTCGTGCACTGGCCGGGCATCAAGGACCCGGTCCGTCCGCAGATCATCATGATCCAGGACGTGATGTCCGGAAAGATGTTGTCCTGGGCGATTGACCTCAATCCCAACAAGGTCGCCGTCATGCAGGCTTTCATGCGGCTGTTCCGGACCTACGGTCTGCCGAAGGGTTGCTTGTTCGATAACGGCATGGAGTTCGCAAACAAGGACGTCTCCGGTGGCGCCAAGCACCGTTTCCGTTTCAAGATCTCGAACGAGGAACCGATGGGTGTTCTGGCGATGATGGGGATCGACGTGCGTTTCGCCCGTCCCGCCCGGGGCCAGTCGAAGCCGGTCGAGCGCGGCTTTCGGGACTTCACAATCGACATTGCCCGGGATCCGCGTTTCGCGGGTGCCTATACCGGCCCGAATGTGCTCGCAAAGCCCGCCAACTACATGTCGCGTGCGATCGACCTGGAAGAGTTCATCCGGGTGGTTGACGAGCGTATCCACGAGCACAATGCGCGCGAGGGCCGGACGTCCGACGTGGCCGCGGGCCGCAGCCTCGACGAAACCTTCGCCGCGAGCTTTGAGCGGACCCCGATCCGCAAGCCGACCGAGGAGCAGCTGCGGTTGTGCCTGATGGCGCAATACAAGCGCAAGCTGGATGCCAAGAACGGTCAGATCACGTTGTTCAAGAACGCCTACTGGGCGGAATGGATGAGCGAGATGGCTGGCGAATGGGTTACCGCGCGGTTCAACCCAGAGGACCTTCACGAGGGCGCCAATATCTACAGCATGAAGGGGGAGTTCCTGGGCTACGCGCCCTGCCGCCAGAAATCACCGTTCCAGGACATCGCATCCGCCAAGGCTGCGGGTCGGGATGAGGCGCAGCGGCGCAAGAAGTATCGCGCGTTGCTGAAGGAGCAGCGACCGGTTTCCATCCAGGAGTTCGCGGCTCAGCTCGATGCCGTGCCGAAGCCGGTCGAACGGGTGCCTGACACACCTGTGGTCCAGCTGGATCGCCTGGCGCAGATCGAGCAGCGCCGCAAGGGTGGCCTCTTGCAGCGTCCGCTGCCGGCGCCAGACGAGAATGCAGATCAGCGGATCAAGGACTTCACGGTGGAGCGCGAGAAGCGCCGTGCGGACCAACCGGAGCCACCCGCGCAGGCGGCATTCGCCGACCTGTTCTGGCAGGCGCTGGACATCGAGCGACGCTCGATAGCCGGGGAGCAGGTTTCGGAGCGCGAGGCAGAATTTCTGACACGGATGCGCCAGCTGCCCGAGTACCGGGCCAAGCGCAAGGCCTACGACAAATTCGGGGCGCAAGCCATCGGATGACGACCCCGCCGGGGCACAAGCCGCCGGCGCAACCAGAGACGGAGAGGACAATGGACGGAGCAGGAGATTTCGACCGGATGACCACAGTCATGCCGCTGCGCAACGTGATGCTGCTGGCAGAACTTATCGAGCGCGTGCGGTCGCGGGACCCGGACCTGCCGGGGATGGCATGCTTCTCCGGGCCGAGCGGCCTGGGCAAAACGAAAGCCGCGGCCTGGAGCGCCAACGAGTACGGATGCTACCACGTGGAGATCAAGGAAAGCTGGAGCGTCAAGAAGTTCGCGTCGAAGATCGTGGAATGCATGGGCATGACACCCAAGGGCACGATTGGCGACCTGGTGGACCTGGCGGGCGAGGAGTTGGCCAAGTCGGCCCGTCCGTTGCTGCTGGATGAGGCCCATCTGCTGGTGCGGCCCAAGATGATGGGTGTCGTATACGATATCTATGAAAGCTCGGCGGGCGGGACTGTCGTTCTGATTGGCGAGGAGATGCTTCCCCAGGCCATCGCGCGCTGGGAGCGGGTCCACAACCGCATGCTGGACTGGGTGCAGGCACAACCTTGCGACCTGCGCGAGGTCGGGCTGCTGGCGCGCCTGAAATGCCCGACCCTGACCTTGTCCGACGACGTGCTGCAGGTGGTGCTGGAGCGGTCGCAGGCCCGCGCGCGCCGTATCGTGGTGAACTTGCGCCAGATCTCCGAACATGCGCTGAAGATCGACAAGCGCGAACTTGGTCTGGCGGACATCGACAAGGTCCGGTTCTTCACCGGTGAGGCCCCTCGTCCGCGAGGCAACATCTGATGACCACCCGGAAGACGAGCGGGCGCAGACCCGCGAATGCAGGCACGCCGATCCGCCAGGACATCTGGAACGCGATCCGCCGCAAGGATGCGCCGTTCACGGTGACCGAAGTCTCCGCCGAGACAGGTGCGGCACGCAAGACCATCCACGACTATCTCGGGTGCCTGGCGGCGGGAGGATACGTCCTTCACACCCCTGCCGGCACCCGCGGCCAGCCAGCGGAATACACCATGTTGCGCGACACGGGGCATCACGCTCCGCGCCTGCGGCGTGATGGCAGCGAGGTCCAGCAGGGCCGGGCCACCGAGCAGCTCTGGCGCAGCATGATCATCCTGAAGCGGTTCACGTTCCGCGACCTGATCCAGACCGCCACGATCAATATCCCGGAAGCGACCGCTTCTGCCTATTGCCGCGATCTGCTGGCCGCAGGCTACCTGCGCGTCCTGCGCAAGGCTGAACCGAAGAAGGGCGGGATCGCGGAATATGTGCTGATCCGCCATTCCGGGCCCCGTTCTCCGCAGGTTCAGCGGATCAAGCAGGTCTATGACCCGAATACCGGCGAGGTCTTCGCGGCGGAGAACAAGGCATGAGCGGGCCAATGGAAACCGCCCGCGCGGCTTGGGGCGATGAAATCCCGTCGTGGGTCGAGCTCCTGGCACTGGAATGCCAGGCATCGAGCCAGAACAAGGTGGCGGGGCGCATGAAGCGCTCGCCGGCGCTGGTCTCGACCGTCCTCAGCCGGAAGTACAAGGGCGACATGTGCGCGGTCGAAGAGATCGTGCGCAGTACCTTCGAGGCGTCCAGCGTCGACTGCCCCGTGATGGGTCCCATTGCCTCGAGCGCCTGCCGCGACTGGCAGGAGAAGGCCGCCAAGTTTTCGAACGTGAACAGCCTTCGGCTTCGCATGTTCCGGGCGTGCAACCGCTGCCCGCGTCACACCACCACCGAAGAGAAGGGAGCCAACCATGGCTGAAGAAATACCCCTTACCGAAGCGCGTATGCTGACGCTGAGCGCCAGCGCAGCGGCCAAGGTCGCCCACCAGGGCGTGCGCGGCGCGACCCTCGTTACCGTCGATGAGATCGTCGCGCTGACTTGCCTCGCAGCCTGCGCGGGCCTGATCCGGGCCGAAGGACGTGTTGCCGAGCAGGCCCGCTCGGTTCTCAACATCAAGATCGCAGAAGGAACCCATCCATGAATGAGCAACCCCGTGTCGCAATTTCGTCTGGCATCATCGAGAAGAACGGTGAGCGCTACATGGCTGACGCCCAGGGGCGTTTGACACCAGTCGAATTGATCAAGCCACAGGACCAGCTGATGGACGACATGGTCCGCAAGATCGTTGCTTATGGGCAGGATCTGAGCGACCAGGTCCGCCGCTTCAAAGAGCACTGCTTTGAGGACGTCGCAGGTTTCATCGCCATACTCGACCAGGAATACAACCAGACGCGCGGTGGCAAGAAGGGCAACATGACCTTCACCAGCTATGACGGCTGTCTGAAGGTTACCGTCCAGGTCGCGGACAACATCGAGTTCGGCCCGGAGCTGCAGATTGCGAAAGAACTGCTCGACGAGTGTCTGACCGAGTGGAGTGCCGATGCACGGCCCGAACTCCGCGCCATCGTCACCCGGGCCTTCAACACCGACAAGCCCGGTCAGGTGAACCGGGCCGAGATTTTCATGTTGCTGCGCCTCGACATCGAGGACGCACGCTGGCAGCGCGCGATGCAGGCCATCCGTGACGCGATGCGTGTCGTGGGCTCGAAATCCTATGTGCGCTGCTACCGCCGCGGCAGCGCCGAGGCAGAGTGGCAGGCGATCACCATCGACATGGCGAGGGCGTGATGGGTATCCAGATCGAAACCACGATTTACGGTGGGACGATCGGCCGGGCCTTGGCCAACGATCCCGAAGAGTTGGCCTACGCCCTCGCCGAGATGTCACGCGATGATGCGACGTTGCTCGGCACCGAAATCGTCGCGTCTGCCCCCTACGGATCTTGTGATCGGATTGTTACCTTTCTGCGCGGCTTGGCGGATGCAATCGAGGCGGAGGGCGGTCAATGACCGTCGTCCTTATCTCATCCACGCAGCGCTTTCAGCGCACCCTCTGCCTGCGCCTTGAAAACGCCTGTGCTGTCCTTGGCCAATCGGCTTTCCAGTTCTGCGATCAATTCTTGGCGGGTAACTCCGTCCTGTTTCTCGAAGAACTCAAGGACAACGATGGCGAGGTATTGGGGCCACATGCTCTCGTAGACCTCCCAGGTCTTGGCGAGAAACTTGTCCACCGGCTTTTCCTTCATCGAATTCGTCCTCTCAGGTTCCGATGGGCGGGCGACAGGTGCCGGAGAGCGTTGCACCGCTCTCCGGCACC
>NZ_CAXREX010000254.1:0-4262 GCF_964229645.1 Nioella sp.
GCTCAAGTCACACCTCGATACCTCGGCCACTCTGGACGAGATCCTCTATGCCCTGACCGATCTGGGCCTCGAGGTCGAAGGCGTTGAAAACCCTGCCGAGAAACTGGGTGCCTTTACCATCGGCAAGGTGCTGACCGCCGAAAAGCACCCCGATGCGGACAAGCTGAACGTCTGCACCGTCGCCACCGACGAGGGCGAGCTGCAAATCATCTGTGGTGCGCCGAACGCCCGCGCTGGCATCACCGTCGTGGTCGCGAAGCCCGGCACCTATGTTCCCGGCATCGACATCACCATCAACGTGGGCAAAATCCGTGGCATCGAAAGCTATGGCATGATGTGCTCCGAGCGCGAGATGGAGCTGTCGGACGAACACAACGGAATCATCGAACTGCCCTCGGGCGAGGTCGGTCAGAAGTTCACCGACTGGCTGGCGGAAAACGATCCGGCCAAGGTGGATCCCGTGATCGAGATCGCGATCACCCCGAACCGTCCCGACGCCCTTGGCGTGCGCGGCATCGCGCTGGATCTGGCCGCCCGCGGTCTTGGCACGCTGAAGCCCGCACCCGTGACCCCCGTGGCTGGCGTGTTCCCGTGCCCGATCAATGTCAGCATCGACGACGAAGCGCTGGCCGGTTGCCCCGTGTTCTACGGCCGCGTGATCAAGGGCGTGAAAAACGGCCCGTCGCCCGCATGGCTGCAGGACTACCTGCGCGCCATCGGTCTGCGTCCGATCTCGACCCTCGTCGATATCACCAACTTCTTCACCTATGACCGCAACCGCCCGCTGCACGTGTTTGACGCGGACAAGGTTGCTGGCAACCTGCGCGTTCACGCGGCTCAGGGCGGCGAAACACTGGTTGCGCTGGATGAAAAAGAATACACGCTGCAGCCCGGCATGACCGTGATCAGCGACGACAACGGTGTTGAATCCATCGCGGGCGTCATGGGTGGCCTGCCCTCTGGCTGCACTGGCGAGACGACCAACGTCTTCCTCGAGGCTGCGTTCTTTGACACCGTTCGCACTGCGCTGACCGGCCGCGCGCTGAAGATCAACTCCGATGCGCGCTATCGTTTCGAGCGCGGCATCGACCCCGCTTGGACCCCCGAAGGCCTAGAGGCCGCGACCCAGATGATCCTTGATCTCTGCGGCGGCGAGGCGTCTGAAGTGGTCATGGCCGGCGAACTGCCCGACCATTCCCGCGCTTACAAGCTGGACACTGACCGCTGCCAGAGCCTCGTTGGCATGGAAATTCCTGCCGAAACCCAGCGCGCGACTCTCGAAGCGCTCGGCTTCGTGATGGAAGGCGACATGGCCCACGTCCCCAGCTGGCGTCCTGACGTCTTGGGCGAAGCGGATCTGGTCGAAGAAGTGGCCCGCATGGCCTCGCTGACCAAGCTGGTCGGCAAACCGCTGCCCCGCATGACAACCGACGTGCCCAAGCAGATCCTGACCCCGATGCAGAAGCGCGAAAGCATCGGTCGCCGCACCGCTGCCAGCCTCGGCTACAACGAATGCGTGACCTACAGCTTCATCGACGGCAAGCAGGCGGCTCTGTTCGGCGGCGGCACAGATGCCACCCGTCTGGAAAACCCGATCTCCTCGGAAATGAGCCACATGCGCCCCGACCTGCTGCCCGGCCTTCTGGCAGCCGCATCGCGCAACCAAGCGCGCGGCTTCGGCGATCTGGCCCTGTTCGAATGCGGCCCTGCCTTCCACGGCGGCGAACCGGGCGAGCAGCACACCCAGATCACCGGCGTTCTGATCGGCCGCACCGGCCCCAAGGACACCCACGGCTCCTCTCGCCCCGTTGACGTGTTCGACGCCAAAGCGGACGTCGAGGCGATCCTGTCGGCCATCGGCGCGCCCGCCAAGGTCCAGATCATGCGCGACACCGCTGAATGGTTCCACCCGGGCCGTTCGGGCCGCATTTGCCTTGGCCCCAAGAAAACCCTCGCGGTCTTTGGCGAGCTGCACCCCAAAGTGCTGGACGCGATGGATGTCAAAGGCCCCGCCGTGGCCTTCACCATCTGGCCCGCCGAAATCCCGCTGCCCCGCAAGGCCGCAACCACCCGTCCTGCGCTCAAGGTCAGCGACCTGCAGGCGGTCGAGCGTGACTTCGCCTTTGTCGTGGACGCGAATGTTGAAGCTCTGACGCTGGTGAACGCCGCAGCAGGTGCTGACAAAGCCCTGATCGAGGAGGTTCGCGTGTTCGACGAATTCATCGGCGGCTCGCTGGGTGAGGGCAAAAAGAGCCTCGCCATCACCGTGCGCATCCAGCCGACTGAGACCACGCTCAAGGAAAAAGACCTCGAAGCGATCAGCACCAAGATCGTGGAGAAGGTTCAGAAGGCGACCGGTGCCACCCTGCGCGGCTAACCGAACGCGACATTTCCCAGAAAAGCGAAAAGCGCCGCCCTGCAAAGGGTGGCGCTTTTTCGTTGGGTCCAAAAACTCTCAAATAGTCACAGGTCGCAACTAATCTGGCTTGCGAATGCGCGCAAGCAAAGCTGACACTTAAACTACCTATTGGGGAGGGGCGTTGAAGGTAATAACTGGGGCTCCTAATTCCGACCACCACTCACGAAGTCCGAGGAGCCCCAGCAAAACATGCTAAAAAGTACTTCAACTATACGAAAGACGATACGCTATCGAAAGTCTAATGGCAACTATTAATCGCGAGTATTGGTCGGAATATTTAATAAGAGGTTAAGATTTTTCGTTGATAAAACAGCGCCATATACCGAAGTGATAGTTTCAGGTTCGTTTTACACACAGTGTTTCCGACCTGCTCACATCTCGATCATGCATATTTGATAGGCTAACACGCTAGGGTTGATTCGCCTTTGCGACATCTGGTTGCAGCCAAACTCCACCTTCAGGACGCAAGGTGAGAATCATAACTGGTTTCGGGTCGCGACCGGGTACAGGATCAAACCGATAGCGCGATAGTAACGTCGCTAAAATGATCACAGCCTCCGTCAGAGCGAAGCTTGCGCCGATACAGATCCTGGGACCGTCCCCGAACGGCAGATAGGCGTAGCGCCGAATCGCCTTGCGGTCGGCAAACCGTTCGGGCCGGAAGGCATCAGGATCGTCCCAGAGCAGGTTGTTACGGTGCAAAGCATAAATCGGGATCATTACCGTATCTCCGGGCCGCACCTCGCGCCCACAGAGCCGATCCGCCTTGAGCGCCGTGCGTGACACCAACGCTGCCGGCGGATACATCCGTAGCGCCTCGTCCACGATCTGCCGGATGTAGGGCAGGTTGGGCACGTCCTCGGCCCCCGCCACACGGTCCCCGAGCACCGATTGCGCCTCGGCGCGGGCCAAGTCCTGAACCCGCGGATCGCCCGCCACCAGATACAGGGCCCACGACAGGGACAGCGCCGTCGTCTCGTGCCCTGCCACGATAAAGGTCAGCAGGTTGTCCCGCAGTTCCTCGGTCGACATCTGCCGACCAGATTCGGGGTCCGCCCCAGCCAGCAGCAGGTCCAGCAAATCGGGCGCCGCATTCGGTTGCCCCGAGGCACGGCGGCGCTGGATCGCCTCGTCTGCCACGCGCTGCATATCGGTCAGGGCCCCGCCACTGCGAACCCGGCTCAGGCGTGGCACCCAACTGGGCAGCCCCAGCATATCCCCCAGCGAAATCTTGGCCGTGCTCTGGATATACGCCTCGATCGCGTGATGGACCCCGTCGCGGTCGAACCCTTCGTCCCCCGAAAAGGTCACATCCGAGATCACCTCGAACGTGGTCTGCACCATCTCGTCGAACATGTTCACCGCGCGCTTGCCTGCCGCAGCCTCGAGCCGCTGCACAGCCCGCTCGGCCGCCGCCGACATCACGGGGGCCAAGGCCATCACATGCCGGTGCGAAAACGAAGGCGCCGCCGTCCGGCGCTGCCACATCCATTCCTGCCCCTCGGCGATGAACAGGCTCTCGCCGATGGCGGGCCGCAGCAGGTCCTTGGTCACCGTGGATTTCGGGTAATCCGCCAGCTTGTCACGCAGAATCGTGTTCAGCGCCTCTGGGTCCATCACCATATGCCAGCGTTTGCCTGTGCGCCCTGACACCATCGGCTGACGTGTCGCGATTTCGGGCAGAATCTCCAAGACATTGCGTCGCGCGGTCTGCAAACTCTTCAACACACCCATGGGTTCTGTCACCAAGGGGACGCGAACTGGAAAGTCGGACTGGACCATTTTGAACCTCTCCTCTTCCGGCTAGGATGTAGCCGAGGCGGTCCCTCTGGCAATGACGAAA
>NZ_CAXREX010000255.1:0-10899 GCF_964229645.1 Nioella sp.
CGCAGCGCGGTGAGGATATTGGGAATGGTCCAGGTCATCTGAGGCTCCGAAAAGCGGGGCGGCGGGTCTTGCGCCAGCCCGGGGGAAATGCCTGGCCAATCTACGCGCTTGCCGGGTCGGGCGCGCCCCCTGCTGTGCCGATGCCCGGACTGCTAGCCCGAATTTTCATCCCGCATCCTGTTGTGCCTGTCCCCCCGTCCGTTCGAGACGCGGCCTATACCGATGAGAGGCCCCGGCTCCCTTTGCGCGGATTTACCGGGGGGCCGACGTGGCGCATCTGGATCACGCATTCACGCGCCCCCCGGCCCGTGCCCTGCCCGGCCTTGCCGGCCCCGGGGCCGGGTGGGGCGCGAAAGACGTTTCAGGAGCCCAAAATGCTTGTCTCGGTGCTGCTCATCCTTCTTGCCGTGGCGCTGTTGCGCCGGCGCGGCCATGGCCGCTGGCTCGCATGGGTTCTGCCTGCAGCCATCCTGATGCTGACGGTGCTGAGCGGGCTTCAGATCGGCTTGGGCCAGATCACCGGGGAAGGCGTGAACGGGGCGGTCTTCTACCACCTGCGCACCGGGCTGGAGGGGGGCGATGTCAGCCAGTATGGCTGGGTCATCGCGGCGGGACTCCTGGCGCTGGCGGCGGTGGCGGGCAGCCTGTGGCGGGCCCGCCGCTGGATCCGGCCCGGCTCTGACACCCCTGCGCGCCGGTGGGACACGGCAATCGCGCTCTTGGTTCTCGCCGCGCTTGCGGTTCATCCCGTTCCCATGGCCTCGGCCGCCTACGCGCTGCGCTTTTCGCTGGTCGCACAGCAGGTCGAGGGCTTTCATGACCCGGTGCGCGATCCGGCCGGGCCGGAAAGCCCGCGCAACCTCGTGATCCTCTATCTCGAAAGCCTCGAACGGACCTACATGGACGAGACCCGCTTTCCCGGGCTCACCCCCTACCTGTCCGCGCTGGAAGAGCGCGCGATCACCTTCACCGATCTTGGCCAGACCACCGGGGCCACCTTCACCGTGGGCGGCATGGTGGCCACGCAGTGCGGGGTGCCGCTGATCCTGTCGGGTGGCGGGGGGAACGCGATGCGCGTGACCCAGTTCCTGTCGGGGGCGACCTGCCTTGGCGATATCCTCGACGAGGCAGATTACACCCTGTCCTACATGGGCGGCGCGTCGATCGAGTTCGCCGGCAAGGGCGCCTTCTACCAGTCGCACGGGTTCGACGAAGTGACCGGGCGCGACGAACTGGTGGGGTTGTTGGACGATCCGACCTACCTGACCGAATGGGGGCTTCAGGACGACTCGCTCTTCGATCTCGCGCGGTCGCGGTTCGACCGGCTGGCCGCTGGCGACCGCCCCTTCGCGCTGAGCCTTCTGACGCTCGACACGCACCCCCCATATGGCCATGCCGCGACAAACCGGGGATGCGCCGGGATGCAGTATGGCGATGGCAGCAACCCCAATCTCAACGCGGTTCTGTGCGACGACTACCTGGCCGGGCAGTTCATCGAGGAGATCCTGTCGGGGCCGCATGCCGAAAACACCGTGATCGCGGTCATGTCGGACCACCTGGCCATGGGCAATACGGCGACCGACCAGTTGAACGCAGGCCCCCGGCGCAACCTTCTGATGATCCTTGATCCGGCAACCGCCGCCGCCCCGCAGGCTGTAAACCGCCCGGCCACCACGCTGGATGCCGGCCCCACCCTGCTGAGCTACCTGGGCTTCGACATGCCCAGGATGGGTCTTGGCGTCGATCTTCTGGGCGCGGCGCCCACGATCCCAGAAGAGCTTGCCGTGGCCGCCGATGACAGCCGGGCGCTCGATGCGCATGTGATGGGCTACCAGTCCGTTTATACCCGGCTCTGGGCCTTCCCCGACATCTCGGATGGTCTTTACGTGAACCTGGAGCGGGGCGAGGCCAATTACGGGCGCTCGGCCTTCCCGGTGCCGACGCTTCTGGCCTTCGACGCAGATCACACGATCACCGAGATTTCGCTCAGCAACGATCCGGCCTTCAACACCTCGCTGACCCAGATCGTGATGAACCTGCCCGAAGGCACGCCCTACATGTGGTTCGACGATTGCCGCGCGCTTGGCGTTCTGCGCCCGGACGAGGGGCTTGAGGAGCGGCAGGCGCTGTGCCTGGCCAGCGGGCAGCGCGGGGTTTCTGCCACCGCGCGCCCGGTGCCGCGCTCCACCTTCCTGTCGCAAGAAGACCTGGCCGCAATGCTGAGCCCGCCGGAAGACAGCCAAAGCGTTCCCGAAACCGAGGCGCTGACGCGCATCGGCGTGCTGCGCGGCGACCTGCCGCAAGAGATCGCCTACCCCGCCCTTCTGACCGGCGAGCGGGGCGTGTTGCTGCAATCCTCGGCCTTCGGCGCGGGGGCGAGCCTCGTGCGCCGCCAGACAACAGACACGCTCGACAGCGGCCAGGACTGGCTGCTTGGGCGGGGGCTGCACCTGGTGGGGATCACCGCCGATGGCCGCGCCGAACCGCTCGACTGGATGGACCAGTGCACGCCCGGCTTCAGCGCGGCCGATCACAGGCCCTGGGCCGATCAGATCGCCGAGAGCCGTGGCCGCTTCGTTGGCCATGCGATCATGGTGCAGGACACCGCTTTTTGCGGGCGCGCGTCGGACCAGATCGCGCCGGCGCTCGACGGGCTCGACCTGCCCTTGCTGCGAACGCTGGAGGCACGCCAGGCCTATATCGGCCTGTTCGACGACGCGGGCGCAGTGCGCGAATTCGGCAATGCCGCCTTTCCCCGGGTGCGCCTGCTGCTGACACCGTCGGGCGGTGACCCGGTCGTGACCCTGCCTGCACCTGTCGAAGCCGCGGCCCCGGTTGCGCCTGCGGCCCCGGCTGCTGCTCCGGCTGCGGCCCCGGCCCCGGTCGTTCTGGCTGCCGCCCCGGCGGCGGAGCCTAGGCCCGCGCCGGCCATTGCCGCCGCCCTGCCCGCCGGTCCCCGCATCGAACCGGACCTTGCCGCCTGCAACGCACCGGGCGCACGGGCAGAGCCGATGCCCGTGGCCCCCTTCCCGCGTGCGACCCGGATCGCGGGCGAGGCTCTGACCGGCCCGCTTGGCTTTGGCCGCGGCTGGTGGAGCCAGGAACGCGCCGGACGCTGGAGCGGGGCGCGCGAAGTGGACTTCACCCTGATCCTGCCCGAGACCGCCGGGGGCCTGACGCTCACGCTCGACCTTGCCTCTGCCGAGAGCCGAACGGTCGCCCTCATCCATGACGGGGTGGAACTTGCCGCGCGCCCGGTCCTGGGCGACGTGGGTTTCGCCGCCGAGCTTGGCATGCTGCCCCGGGGTGTCCCGGTCACCCTGCTTCTGTCCATTGGCGGCCCCGATCTGACCTGCCCCGCCCTGCGCGGGCTTGGGAATGACGCGCGCCAGATGGGGGTCATGCTGAAGGCCGTGACGCTAGGAGACAGTGACGGACCGGTAGCCGTGCAGCCCCCACCTGCCGCGACCCCGGTGGCGTTGCCCATGGCTGACAGCCCCGCCGCGCGACTTGAGGGCTGCATCGGCCCGGAGGCCGGCACCGCCCCCCGCACGGGACTGGCCCCCCTTCCCCTGTCGCGCGTGGTGCCCGTGCCCGAGGCCGAAAGCGCCGCGCTCATGGGCTTTGGCGCGGGCTGGTGGTCGCCCGAGGCCTTCGGCCGCTGGATGGGCGATGGCGCGGCCGAGATCACGCTCGTGCTGCCCGACACCCCCGCCGACCTGACGCTGGCGTTGTCCGTTGCCGCCTTCGGGGGGGAAGCGGTCAACCTTGTGCTCTCTCATGACGGCCAGCAGATCGGACGCCAGCAGACCGGGGTAAACCGCCCCTTCCTGGCCGATGTCTCGGCCCTGCCGCGCGGACAGGAACTGCGCCTGTCGCTTGCCCTGCCCGGGGCCAGCCTGGGATGCCCGGCCACGCGCGACGGGGCGTCTGACCAGCGCAGCCTGGGCCTGATGCTGCAATCCGTGCGGCTCGACCCCGACCGCACCGCGCCCTTCGGCAGCAGTATCGCGCTTGGCGGGGGCCGGATCGGCGACCTGACTGCCAGCAATTCCTTCGACGCGCTCGGGGCAAATATCGACCGCTTCGAGGTGTTCGAACTGGATCTCGACTGGACTGCCGAAGGAGAGCTGGTCTGCATCGACGACTGGCAGCATAGCTTCGAGACCCGCTTCGGCGCACCGATCTCGACGCCGCCGGACCATGACCTCTTCCGCCAGTTGCTGGCCGCAAGCCCCGATTCACCGCGCAATTGCGATCTCGACGGGCTGGCGGGCTGGCTTCGGGCCAATCCCCGCACCCGGATCGTGACCGACGTGTCGGACAACCCCGTCGCGGCCCATGCTCTGATTGCCGAGCGTCACCCCGACCTGCGCGCGCAATTCGTCCCGCAGGCGATGCGGCCCGAACAGATCACCGCCCTGCGCGAGCTTGGTTTTGCCCAGGTCATCTGGGCCCCGGAGTCGGGTTTGCCCATCGACGCAATCATCAACGAGGCCCGCAACCGGGCCCCGACCGCACTGGCCCTGACGCTGGACGCGGCCCGGGGCGGCGCGTTGCAGGCCCTGAACTCGGGCACCGGGCTGCCCGTTTACCTGCGCTCCAGCAATGACCCCGCCGAGATTGCCTGCCTCATGGCCGAGGGGGCGGCGGGTGTCTTCTCGGATGACCTGGGATCAGACCAGGTGAACGCCCTGGGTGACCTGCCCGCACCCTGCCCTTCGTGACTTCTACCAAGACGGACCCATTCCATGAAAAGACCTTATTCCCACCCTGCCCGCGCGACCCTTCGCCCGGTGATTGCCGCCCTCATCCTTGCCGTCTGGCAGGGGGGCGGGGCTGCCCTGGCCGAGACGGGCGATCTGCCCGAACCGGCGACAGCGGCGCCCTTCACCATGTCCATCGGCCATGGCGGCGGGCGGCTCGACGGGGTGGTCAAGACCAATTCCTACGATGCGCTCGACGCCAATATCGACCGTTTCGAGGTGTTCGAGCTGGATTTCGAATGGACCGCTGATGGCGAACTGGTCTGCATCCACGACTGGGAGATCAGCTATACCACCCGCTTCGGCACCCCGACCGAAACCGCGCCCGACCATGCCACGTTCCAGCGCCTTCTGGCCGAAACCCCCGATGCGCCCGGCAATTGCGACCTTGACGGGCTGGCGGACTGGATGCGCGCGCATCCCGACATCCGCATCGTGACCGACGTCAAGAGCAACCCCGTTGCCGCGCATGAGCTGATCGTGGCGCGCCATCCTGACATCGTGACGCAATTCGTGCCGCAGGCCTACCGCCCCGACGAGATCGACCGCTATCGCGCGCTTGGCTTCCAGGAGGTGATCTGGACCCTTTACAAGTATCGCCACGGAACCGATCCCGAGGCGGTGATCCGCGAGGCGCTGGACCATGCGCCCGATGCGATCACCATGCCTTATCTCAGCGCCGAAGCGGGCCTGATGGCCGCGGTGATCGAAGGCACCGGCCTGCCTGTCTATGTCCACACCATCAACCGCCCCCGCACCACCGCCTGCCTGCTGGCGGCAGGCGCTGCCGGGGTCTATTCCGACGATCTTGGCCAGGCCGAAGTCGAAGCCCTGTCTGACGCTGACGTCGACTGCAACTGAGGATACGCCCATGACCACCCGCAAACAGATGACAATCGGCCAGGAACTGGCCCGCCTGCGCAACACCGCGACCTGGTCGCTGGAGGGGCTGCTGGCCTGCTGGCGCGAGGAAAAGAGCCTGCGCCAATGGGCGGGGCTGAACCTTCTGGGCTGGGGCCTGCTGGCCGTGGCCGGGCTTTCTACCGCCGAAACCGTGCTGCTGGTGGCGCTCGGTGGGCTCGTCATGGTGGTCGAGCTTCTCAACAGCGCTGTAGAGGCCACGGTCGACTACGTGTCGACCGACCGGCATCCGCTGGCCAAGAAGGCCAAGGACATTGCCAGCGCCGCAGTGATGATGACGGGGCTTGTGTGGGGGCTGTGCTGGCTGCTCGTGCTGCTTGGCTGAGCTTGGCTGGCCCGTCTGGCGCCCCGCCGGGCAATGATCTATGTCTGGCCGCGTGCACCACAGACCAGACAGGGCCATGCAGACCGCCAGCGATGTCTTTGACGCCTACGAGGCGATCCGGACCCTTCTTCCCCCGATGCCCCGGGCCGGGGCAGGGCAGGATATTGGCTCGCTCCTCGATATCGCGGCAAAGGTCGATGCCTTCGTCTTCGATGCGTTCGGGGTGCTGAACCTGGGCGACAGCCCCATCCCCGGCGCGGCCGAGCGGGTCGGGCAACTGCGCCAGATGGGCAAGGCCGTGCGGATCCTGTCGAACGCGGCCAGTTACGACCGGCAGGCCGCCTTCGCCAAGTTTGCACGCCTGGGCATTCCCCTTGCTGAAGACGAGCTGGTCACGAGCCGTGACGCGACACGGCTGGCGATGGATGACCGGCTGTGGGGGGTGATCGCCGCGCCGGGCGACACTTTGGCTGACCTTCCGGGGCAATGCCTGCGGCTTGGGGCCGACCGGGCGGACTATGACCGGGCCGAAGGGATCGTGTTCCTGTCCAGCGCGGACTGGACAGATGCGCGCCAGAAGATCCTGATCGAGAGCCTCGCGGCTCACCCACGCCCGGTGCTGATCGGCAATGCCGACCTCGTGGCGCCGCGCGAAACCGGGCTGACGCTGGAGCCGGGGCATTTCGCCCGCAGCCTGCCGGACGGGGCCAACCGGCTCGTCGGCAAGCCCTGCGCGGATGCCTCTGACCTGACCCGTGCAACGCTGCCCGGCTGCGCCCCCGGCCGGATCGCCATGTGCGGTGACACGCTTCACACCGATAGTCTCGGGGCTGCGGCGCAGGGCTGGCGGACAGTTCTGGTGACGGCGGACGGGCTCTTTTCGGGACAGGACACGCGACCCTACGAGGCGCGCTCCGGCATCATTCCCGACTGGCGGCTGGCACGGATCTGAGGCAGCCGAACCTTCTTCTTAAGATATACTGATAGACCGAAAGCGCTTTCCGGCCTATCAAGTACGCGACCCGCACAGGCAGCCCAGGAGGCCCGCACAGTAGATGATCGCGCCACGACCAAAGTCCTTCCCCGCCCCGTCAGGAAACGCCCCATGAGGCGCGGACCTGCATTCGCGGCAGGGCTGTGTCTTCTGGCGGGGCTCGGGGCCTGTGCGGCCCCGCGGGTGGACAGCCCGGTCCCCGTAGAGGAGCTGACACCGCCGCAGATCGTGGCCGGGTGCTGCGACCGGGCGGGGGATTACCCTGACTGGATGCTGGAACTGGCCGATGCCAGCAGCGAAACCATGCGCCAGGTGGGGCTGATCCAGCTGCGCCCGGGCCGGATGACGGACCAACCCGAGGCCCGCGCGGCGCTCGTGGGCGCGCTGCAACCGCTCGACGTGTTGTTCTTCCATTCCGACAACCGGGTTTCGGGCCTGCTCATTCCCGGCCAGTTCACCCATGGTGCGGTCTACCTGGGCAGCGAGGCTCAGCTTCGCGCCGCCGGGTTGTGGAACCTGCCCGCCCTGCGCCCCTACCAGGCGCAGATCGCGGCGGGCGACATCTACCTCGAAGCGGTCGATGGCGGCGTCCGTCTGATCGGGCCGGAGGTGGTGCTCGACACCGATGCGGTGGTGGCGCTGCGCCCCCGCGGCATCAGTGCGCCCGCCACCATGGCGCGCGGGCTTGGCATGATGGGCGTGCCCTTCGACATGCGCTTCGATGCGACCGATGACAGCGCGCTCTTCTGTGCCGAGATGATCGCGCGGATGTATCCGGCAGCCGACATGCCGCGCACGGCGGTTCTGGATCGCGAAACCATCGTCATCGACGGGATCGTGGCCGGGGCGCTGGCGGGCGACCTGCCTTTCGGCCTTGTGGGCTATGTCGAGGCGACAACGGGTGGCGGCGCGCGGGCGCTGTCGGCGCGTGACCTCGCCTGGGATATCCGCCTTGAATGGCCCGACCCCTAGGACCGCTCAGTCGTTGTCGCTAAGCCCCGCGCCCGCGCCCGACAGGCGGCTTTCGTCGGTTGCTGGCGCATAGGTTCGATGGGCAAAGCGGGCAAGGCTGTCGGCGGTCTCGCCGCACATGACGGCTCGGAAACCCGCCTGTAGGGGGGTGCCTGCGGCCTCGGATGTCGTGACCGTCACCCGGAGTGCCCGCGCGGGGCAGCTTTGGGGGCCGGGCAGAGCCAAGGGGCCTTTGGGGCCCAGAACGGCTTTCGCCCCGTCGATCTCCACGGCCAGGGTCGTGCCGGTCCGCGCCGCCGTCCAAACCAGGAACGGGATCAGCAGGATCGGCGCGTCCAGCCCCGAAACACTCAGGCCTTCGGGTCCGACCGCCAGTGCCCCGTCGCTGATCGCGGTGCCAAGGGCCAGCGGGCACTGGTCCGCCTCGCCCCGGTCGCGGGCCTGCAACAACTGGTCGAGCGCGCGCGCCCCGTCCAGCCCGTTGCCTGCCAGCCAGCGCACCGCGCGGCCCGCCTCCTCGGCCATGCCCCAGCTGTAGTCGGCCCCGCGCGTGGCCTTCCTGGCCAGCGCCTCGGTTTCGTTCAGCGAGAAGATCGGCGTCATGACATGGTCCTTTCCGGTGCGGGCAAGCTCCAGTCATCGGCCGCGACTTGCGACAGCTCGGCAGGCAAAGGTGCGTTGCGATACATGTTGATGCGCACCCACCTGTCCGAGCGCGGGTCGAAGTGACCTGCCCCGAAAAAGGCGAGCTTGGCGCGCAGAAGGTCGATGGGCAGCAGATCGGCGCCAATCGTGTTGTCGCGGATCTCGGCATAGGGGAAGCGCGCGGCGATCTGGGCGCGTCGGGCGATGTGGCGGTGCTGGGGGAAGCGCATCAGGAAAGCGCCGACACTGGTATCGGGTGCCCCGGCAAGGTCGCGATGCATCCGGGCCGCGTCCCGCCCCGGGCAAAGCGGTTGTTCATAGGCGGCAATCCCCGGTTCCTCCCGCCCCCCGAGACGCGGTTCCAGCTTTTCCTCGGACGTATACCAGACATTGGCCTGCGCGCCCGGATCATCCCAGTCGATCGCAAGCGCCCAGTCATAGACATCCTCGACGATGGCGCGAAGTCTTGCGGTCGACATGGTGCCGTCTATCCGCGTGGTATTGGCTTCGTCGGCATGCATCGCCTCGGCCAGCGGATCGACCAGATCGGGGAAGGGTTCCAGCATCAGCGAGACCAGCAATTCCTGCCCGTCGATGCCCAGTTGCGCCTCGCCCCAAATGTAGAGCGCATCAAGGGGCAAGGCCCCGGCGAGGTCTGCCGTTTCAAGGTGATCGCACAGGGCGCGCATATCGGCCCGCAGGCGGGCCAGTTTCTCGACCTGAAGCGGATGGGCCGATTGCCAGCTGTCCACCTCTGCATGCGCCCGCGCGGCCAGCGCGCGCAAGGCTTGGGCCGCATCCGCACCGATCCGGGGCAAGGCGCGCACCCGCGCCAGCGCCTTTTCGCGCGCGGCGATCCAGCTGTGCAGCAGGACCGGATGGTTGATCAGGAAAGGGGCCATGCCAAGCCCGGTGGAATTGCCGATGCCAAGCCGGCGGCGCATATCCTGGGCCAGCGGCACGGCCTTGCCTGGTGCCCGGACCTTCGCCATGTGGTCCACCAGGTCCAGCACGAAGGCGCGGGTAAGGTAGACGCTCAGCATCTCGATCTGGAACGGCGCGCGGAATTCGGGCCGGTTCTCGGTCCATTCCCGGTCGGCCGCGCCAAGCTTGCCAGAGCCATAGACCGCCGTTGTGCGCATCAGGTAGCCCACGTCTTCGATCATTTCAGGGTCCGGCTGACGCCCCGCGGACAGACGCTCGACCACGTGATCCCACAGCCTGACCGAGCGGTTGGCGCGGCTGACGGACAGCTCCGACTGGCTGACGCGGCCCGCTTCCTGAAGCGGGATGTTCCGTGCAAGCCGGGCAATGTCATCCTCGCCCGGCACCCCGTCAAAGAGCGTGAAGGTCGCGTCCCACTCGGTCGCGATCACCCGGTCCGAGCGTTTCTCGGGCGGCAGGTCATTGGCGAAAGCGACCAACGAATAGCTGTTGCGGGGACCGTGGGCGGCGTAGACCGCGACCCCCACACCCCGCGCGTCGATGTCGAAGCGGGGGCGGTCGAAACGCCAGCCTTCCCGCTTCAGGCGGCGCAGCAGGATGCGCATGAAGGACAGGCGGCACTGGTGGAAGGACCCCATGCGCGCCAGAGTCATCACCTTGCGCGGGTCGCGGGGGGCGATGGTCGATCCTGTCATACTGTCCTCCGGTGTCATGGCTCAGGCCGGGGTAAAGTTTTCCGTGAAGAAGCGGTGCCAGTTCCCGCCCATCAGCCCCGCGACCTCATCCTCGCTGAAGCCCTTGGCGCTGAGGCCCGCCCCGATCTGCCCGAAATCGCGATTGTCCCTGAACCACGTGGGCTGCGGCGGGAAGCCGGGCGCGGCGGCGCTGCCTTCGCCATAGTCGATCTCCTTGGTCCAGCGGCCCACGCGCATCCATTCGACCACGCTGTCGGGCTGGTCCTGGCACAGGTCGCTGCCAATGCCGAAATGCTCGGCACCGAAGCGCTCGGCGGCCTCTGCGATCATCGAGCAGAAGCTGTCGAGCGTGCAGGCCGACTTGCCCTTGAGGTGATGGGGATAGAGCGAAAACCCCATCATCCCGCCGTTCTCGGTGACCGCGCGCACCACGTCGTGACGCTTGTTGCGCAGGGCCGGCTGCCAGCTGTGCAGGTTGGCATGGGTGATGGCGATCGGGCGTTCGGACCATTCGGCTGCTTCGATGGTCGAGCGGTCGGCGCTGTGGCTCATGTCCACGACCATGCCGACGCGGTTCATCTCGCGGATGACCTGCCGCCCCATGCGCGTCAGGCCGGGGTCTTCGGCCTCGTAGCA
>NZ_CAXREX010000256.1:0-2667 GCF_964229645.1 Nioella sp.
CTTCGTAATTGGCGAGGATTTTCTGGACGGTTCTGGTGGCGCGCATGGCGGGTCCCCTCTGGAATTGACTGTTGGGCAAAGGGATACGCGGGCGATTGGGTCACGACAATGGCGGCACGAAGACGTTAGCGCCCACAATCGCCTTTTTTTCATCCGCGCGGCGGATCGGGGCCGGCTGCGAAGCTTCCGGGCTTTATGCGAGAAAGTGGCTTTGTCCTGCCGGTCGGGCGGGAATGTTTCCTTTTTCGAGGTACTTCAGGAGGTCTCCGCCCGGCTTCACGCTTCATTAAGGCGCAAGGTGTAGACCCAGCCCAAGGGATGCAGGCCGCATGAAAGGGGACAAGCGTCATGCCGACCGATGTCAGCGCCGCCTTGTCTCGCGGCGCGCCCCTTTTGGTGATCGTGCTGGTGGTGCTGGGTTTCGGTGCCAATCTGAGGGCAGGGCCCGGCGTGGAGCAGCCTGCTCTGGCGCTGCCCACCGCGTTGTCGTACCTGCTGCTGGCCGGATTGTTCTGGCCCGGGCCGCGTCCGCCCGCTTCCCTGCGCAATACGCTCGCCGGGGGCATCGCGCTGGGTTGAGCGATGGTGCTGGCCGACCGCTTTGCCGGTCTGTTCGGCGGCCATGCCGATGCGGTCCTGAAGGCGGCCGAATTGTCGTCTTTGGGCCTGAACGGGCATGTCTCAACCAAGTCGCTGGTGTTCATCGGCACCTGTGCGCTGGCGCTGCTCAGCGCGCGCCGAAACCGGCTTTTGTCGGCGCTGTTCGTCATCGCATTGCTGGCCATGACCAACGTGGCCGTCGTCGACCTGGCGATGGCCAGTGCGTTGTGGGACGCGGAGCTGTCGCTCTGGTCGACGCTGTGCGGCTTCACGCTGACGCTGTCGGCGGCGCTCGGCTTGCGCAAGGCCAGCCTGTTGTCGCCGCTTTTCCTGCCAGGCAGGGCCGGGCATGCGTTGCGTCTCATGGCGGCGGGCGCGTTGTTCCTGCCGATGGGGGCGGGCTGGATCTATGCCGCGCGGCAGGCGCCGGGTCCGGATGAAACCGCGCTGATCGGCCTGCTATTCGGCGGGCTGGGCTGGGTCATGTTCCAGATCACCATCGTGCTGGGCATTTTCATCGCGCGCGAGATGCGGCGCATCGACAGGATGAGCCGGCAGGACGCGCTGACGGGGCTGCTGAACCGCAAGGGATTCGAGACGGCGATGGCAGGGCTGAAGGCCGATGTCGTGGGGCTGATGCTGTGCGATCTCGACCGTTTCAAGACGGCCGATCATCGTTTCGGCCATCGGGCGCGGGATGCGCTGTTGTACGATATCGCGGGCATCCTCACCCGGCAGATCGTGCAGGCGGGCCCCGACGCGCGCGGGGCGGTTTTGGCGCGGCTGGGCGGAGACGAATTCATCCTCGCCCTGCCCAACATGACCGAACCGGCGTTGGGCAGGCTGGCTGACAGGATCCGGCTTGCCGTCGCCGCCATGCCGCCCGTCACCGCCGATGACAAGATCTACGCGCCGAAGCTGCTGATCGGCTGCGTGCTTCACGTGCCGGCCCGGATGGATCTGGAGCGCACCTTGCGCGACGCCGATGACGCCCTGCACTGGGTCAAACAGAACAGCGGCCTGTGTTGGCCCGACGTGGAGAACCCGGGCAACCCCGACGATCCGGCGAGAGACGACCGGGCGGGGAACGCCCTGGACGAAGATCCAGACATCCCTGAGCGCGGGGCGGAGAGTGTCAGGGCGGGGCGCGGCCCGCCCGGGGATGGGGCGGGGACCGGGCCGGAGGCTGAGACGCGCGTGACGTCCAGAGGCGATATGCCGGGCGGTGGAGAACCGGCAAGAGCCGTGCAACCGGGCCGGACAGCAGGACGCGCTCCCAGCGGCTGAAGCTGGAAGTTGTTCCCGCCAGCGAACGACGTGGCTGCCGCGGCGGCGGAGGCCGCGCTTGTCCAACCGCGCGGGCACAGCGTCGTACGAGCCCCGATGCACGGTCTTGAACGAGGGACACACCGCAGGCGATCCTTCCAAATACGAGGCGCGCGTCGCCCTTGAACGCATGGCGACGGATGTGCCGGCAGGTACGCCTTATCCGCATTCGCGCCGTACCCGTATGCGCACTTTGCCCGCATACGCGCCGTCCCGCATACAGGCCATGCCCGCCTACATGCCTGAGCCCGCCTACGGGCCCAGCTGCGCGTCGGCACGCGTTCCGGACGGATCGGACCGGGTATTCGCCGAAACTCGCCTCTTCGCGTGCGCCCGGCGATGGCCGGCCAATAAGGACCGGTCTGTAAGGGCCGGGCCGACTGCAGGCCGGGCCGACTGCACGACGCGGCGTCCGCGCGCCCGTGCGGCGGGCGCCTAGTCCGGTCGCAGGCCCCGGGCGCGGAACAGCTCTTCGGCGATGATGATCTTGCGCATCTCGGTCGTTCCGCCGCCAAGCGAGGCGATGCGGGCGTTACGGTAATGGCGGTTGACCTCGGTCTCCCAGACAAAGCCCGACCCGCCATGGATCTGCACCGCCAGATCGGTCACCCGGGCGATCATCGCCGACCCGTTCAGCACCACGCCCGCGCAGAGCCGGTGGATCGCGCCGCGCCCGCCTTCGCCCTGTTTCAGCGCATCGCAGGCGGCGAGTGCCTGATAGGCATAGATCCGCGCGCTCTC
>NZ_CAXREX010000257.1:0-15044 GCF_964229645.1 Nioella sp.
TGGACCGTGCCGCCTTCGGCCGAGGAAATCCTGCGCAAGGACGAGGAACGCCTGCTGGCCGACCCGATGTGGGCCGACGAGGTGACCGAGGACGAAGCCGCCTTCGCCGCCCGCCTGCTGGAGGCCCATGACCCGGCCACCATCGCGGCAGCCTACCTGCGCCTTTACCGCAGCCGCCAGTCGGCCCCCGAGGAACTGGGCGCGCCCGACGCCAAGCCGGTGCGCGAGCGCAAGCCCTTCGGGCCGAGCCGCTGGTTCGCCCTGTCGGTCGGTGCCAGCGACAATGCCGAGGCGCGCTGGCTGCTGCCGCTTCTGTGCCGTGCGGGCGATCTCGACAAGTCCGCCATCGGCGCGATCCGCGTGCAGGAAAGCGAAACCTTCGTGGAACTGACCGAGGCCAGCGCCGATGGCTTCCTGTCCGCGCTCGGCGAAGGTGGTGTTCTGGAAGACGGCGTTACCGTTCGCGCCCTCGATAGCGCGCCCGATATCGCGCCCCTGCCCCGTAAGCCCCGCCCCGATGGCCCGCGCGGCAAGCCCGGCCCGAGGGACGACCGCCCCCGCCGGGACCCGCGCGAGGATCGTCCCGCGCGCGCCCCGCGCCGCAGCCATGATGACGCCCCCGAGCGCAAGCCCTACGACAAGGAAGCGGTCAAGCCTCTGTCCAGGTCGAAGCCGAAACGGGATGCGGATGCCCCGCGTGGCAAGCCTGCCCGCACCGGCGACGGCCCCCGCAAGCCCCGCAGCGACGGCGACAAGCCCTGGAAGGGCAAGCCCAAGGGTGACGGTCCGCGCGGCGGCGGCAAGGCTGGGTTCGACAAGCCCCGTGGCCCCCGGCCCGAGGGCGGTGGCAAGCCCCGCACCGACAAGCCCCGATCCGACAAACCCCGGTCGGACAAGCCGCGCAGCGAGGCGGACAAGCCCGCCCGCAATGCTGCGGCTGATCCATCCAAGCGCTTCGTGCGTCCGGGTGACAAACCCAAGCCGGGGCGTGGCGGAAAACCGGGCGGCAAGCCCGCCCCGCGCCGCGGCGGCGAGCAGCCTCCGCGCCGCCCGCGTGGTTGATCACACCCGGCTGTAGCGGCTCGTTGACAGAAGCAGGCTGGTTTCCGAGGTGCTGACGCCCTCCAGCCTGCGGATATCCCGTAGGGCGGCATCGAGCGCTTCCAGCGTCTCGGTGCCGAGTTCGACGATCAGGTCCCATTTGCCATTGGTGGAATGCACCGCCTGAACCTCGCGCCGGCCCGACAATTGCCGTCGGATGCGGTCCATCCCCGGCCCTTCGATCGCCAGCATGGTCAGCGCCCGGACCGGGCTTTGCGCGAGATCCCCGCGCGTGACCACGCTGAACCCCCTGATCTCACCTGCAGTTGACAGCCGCTCCATGCGCGCGCGCACCGTCGCCCGCGTCACCCCAAGATCGCCCGCGAGATCCGAGAGCGACGCCCGCCCATCGCGCCGAAGCGCGGACAGAAGGCGGCGGTCGATATCGTCCATTTCGATCATTTTACTCGCCCATGTTGCGCAATTCATCCCCAATATGACCAATCTGCTGCCTTCTGTCCAATCCGAACCGGGCGCTATGCATCGGAAAACGCGAACCAGGACAGACTCGAGATGACTCCCAAGACCTGCCTTTTGATTGGTGCCCCGGTGGATAGCGGCAAACGCATCCAGGGCTGCCTGATGGGCCCTGACGCCTTCCGCACCGCCGGACTGGCCGACCAACTCCACGCCCTCGGGCTCGAAACCCGCGACCTTGGCAACGTGGTCCCTGCCCCGCTGCGGGATCTGCCCGGATCGGGAAAGGTGCACGCGCTGGCCGAAACCGTCGCCTGGACCGAGGCGCTGATGCGCGCAGCACGCGACGCAATGCAGGCGGGCTTTCCCATCTTCCTGGGCGGTGATCACAGCCTGTCGCTCGGCACGGTCGCGGGCGTGGCGGACTACGCCCGCGACCAGGGCCGTCCGCAATTCGTGCTGTGGCTCGATGCCCATTCCGATTTTCACACGCCCCAGACCAGCGGGTCGGGCAACCTGCATGGGACACCTGTGGGCTACATTACCGGCCTGCCCGGGTTCGAAGCCTTCCCCGACCTGCCCGCGCCGGTGCCGCAGGAAAACGTCTGCCTTCTGGGCCTGCGCTCGGTCGACCTGGAGGAAAAGCAGGCGCTGGCCGCGACCGAGATCAGCTGCCACGACATGCGCGCGATCGACGAACATGGCATCGCCGCGCCCTTGCGTGACTTCCTTGCAAGGGTCGAGGCCGAGAACGGCCTGTTGCATGTCTCGCTCGACGTGGATTTCCTCGACCCCTCCATCGCGCCCGCCGTGGGCACCACCGTGCCGGGCGGCGCCACTTTCCGCGAAGCGCATCTGGTCATGGAGATCCTGCATGACAGCGAGCTTGTGACCTCGCTCGACCTCGTGGAACTCAACCCCTTCCTCGACGAGCGCGGGCGCACTGCCTCGCTCATGGTCGATCTCACCGCGTCCCTCATGGGCCGCCGCGTCTTTGACCGCCCCACCCGGAGTTTCGCCGCATGACCCACCTGCCCCAAGCCTCGGACCGCGCCTACGTGCCCTTCGTGTCGGTCGAAAACATGATGCGGCTCATCCACACCATCGGGCTGGAGCGGATGCTGGTGGAACTGGCTGACTATATCGAGGAGGATTTCCGCCGCTGGCCGCTCTTCGACAAGACCCCGCGCGTGGCCGCACACAGCCCTGTGGGCGTCATTGAGCTGATGCCGACCTCGGACGGCGAACAATACGCCTTCAAATACGTGAACGGGCACCCCACCAACACCAAAGCGGGTCTGCAAACCGTCACGGCCTTTGGGCTTTTGGCCGATGTTGCAACGGGTTATCCGACATTGCTGAGCGAAATGACGGTGCTGACCGCGATCCGCACCGCCGCGACCTCGGCCATGGTGGCCAAACATCTCGCCCCCAAGGGCGCGCGCACCATGGCCATGATCGGCAATGGCGCGCAGTCCGAATTCCAGTCGCTGGCGATGAAGGCCGTCGTCGGCATCGACACCGTTCGGCTCTACGACATCGACCGGGCGGCAACGCAAAAGGCCGCGCGCAACCTGGCCGGACAGGGCCTGCATGTCGTGACCTGCGCCACGCCCGAGGAGGCGATCGAGGGGGCCGAGATCATCACCACCTGCACCGCTGACAAGCAATTCGCCACCATCCTGAACGACAACATGGTCGGCGAAGGCGTCCATATCAACGCGATCGGGGGCGACTGCCCCGGCAAGACCGAACTGGCGCCAGCGATCCTGCACCGGTCCTCCATTTTCGTGGAATACCCTGCCCAGACGCGGGTGGAGGGTGAAATCCAGCAGCTGGACGAGGATCATCCCGTCACGGAGCTGTGGCAGGTGATCCGGGGCGAGGCCGAAGGCCGGGTCTCGGCCCGGCAGATCACGCTTTTTGACTCCGTGGGCTTCGCCATCGAGGATTTCTCGGCGCTGCGCTACGTGCGCGACCGGCTGGAAGGGACACAGCTGTTCGACCGGCTCGACATGCTGGCCGATCCCGACGATCCGCGCGATCTGTTCGGGATGCTGGAGCGTGCCAGGGGATAAGGGAGGCTCGCCGCGCCTTCGCGCGCCGAGCCGCGGGGGGATCCTCCCCCCGCACCCCCCTGGGATATTTATGGAACAATGAAGGGGCGGTCTTTCAGGATCGGTCAAGGATCAGTGCAGGGTGAATTCCCCCACCACGTTGCGCCATTCGCCCGGGCGGATCAGCTTGCGGTGAACGAAGCGCACCGAATGCAGCGGTCCTTCGATTTCGTCCTGCCAGAACGCGATGAAATCGAAGAGCCGGGGGTGATCCGGGGCAAGGTCGTAGTCCTGCCAGACAAAGGTGTTCAGAACATGCGGATGATCGGGCATGTGGTAGAACATTTCCGCCGTCGTCAGGCCGTAGCCTTTCAGCATCAGCTCGGTCTCTTCCTGGGCCATGTCTGCGCCTCCTGTTGGCTCCTACTGGCCCGATGCTGACATATCCGGGTTAAAAATCAACGAAAACAGGTTGTTAGCCAGATATCGGCGTGAGTGCCAATGGCGTTGACCCATGGCCATTGCACCCCATATCCCGTCCCTCTATACTGCCCGGCAACAACATATAGACGCGCGGACAGAAGCGAGCATCAGGCGTGACCGACACTCCAGAACCCCCTGAAAACACGGAAGAAAACGGCCCGGCGGCCCCGATCGCCCACGGCCCCCAGATCTCGATCGCGGAGGAGATGAAGACGAGCTTCATCGACTACGCGATGAGCGTGATCATTTCCCGTGCGATCCCGGACCTGCGTGACGGGCTGAAACCGGTGCATCGGCGCATTCTCTATGCCATGCACGAGACCGGGAACGGCCACGACAAGGCCTACCGCAAATCGGCCCGCCCCGTGGGCGACGTGATGGGAAAATACCACCCCCATGGAGACAGCGCGATCTATGACGCGCTGGTGCGCATGGCGCAGGACTTCTCGATGTCGCTGCCGCTTCTGGACGGTCAGGGCAACTTTGGCTCGATGGACGGGGATAACCCGGCGGCCATGCGCTATACCGAAGTGCGGATGGACAAGCCCGCTGCCTTCATGCTGGCCGATATCGACAAGGACACGGTCGATTTCCAGGACAACTATGACGGCAAGGACCAGGAACCGACGGTCCTGCCCTCGCGCTTTCCCAACATGCTGGTCAACGGGGCTGGCGGCATTGCCGTCGGCATGGCGACCAACATTCCGCCCCACAACCTCGGCGAAGTGATCGATGCCTGCCAGGCGCTTATCGAGAACGCGGATCTGAGCAGCGAAGAGCTGATGGAGTATATCCCCGCCCCGGATTTCCCGACCGGCGGGATCATCCTGGGCCGGTCCGGCGCGCGCAAGGCCTACCTGGAAGGGCGCGGCAGCGTCATCATCCGTGCCAAGACACGCGTCGAGGAAATCCGCAAGGATCGCTACGCGATCGTGCTGGACGAGATCCCCTACCAGGTCAACAAGGCCTCGATGATCGAGAAGATCGCCGACCTCGTGCGCGAGAAGAAGCTGGAAGGCATCTCTGGCGTACAGGACGAGTCCGACCGGATCGGCGTGCGCGTGGTGATCGAGCTGAAGCGCGACGCGACGCCCGAGGTGGTGCTGAACCAGCTTTTCCGCTTTACCCAGATGCAGACGAGCTTCGGCTGCAACATGCTGGCGCTGAATGGCGGCCGGCCCGAGCAGCTGACGCTGAGGGGCTTTTTGACCGCCTTCCTCGACTTCCGCGAAGAGGTGGTGGCCCGGCGCACCGCGCATGAACTGCGCAAGGCGCGCGAACGCTCGCATATCCTGTGCGGCCTGGCCGTGGCGGTGTCGAATGTCGACGAGGTGGTCGCCACGATCCGCCGCTCGGCCGATGCCGCCGAGGCGCGCGAGGCGCTGATGACGCGCCGCTGGCCCGCCGCCGATATCGCCGATTACATCCGGCTGATCGACGACCCGACCCACACGATGAACGACGACGGGACCTATAACCTGTCGGAAACCCAGGCCCGTGCGATCCTGGAACTGCGGCTGCAACGCCTGACGCAGATCGGGGTGAAGGAAGTCACCGACGAGCTGGAAGAGCTGGCGGGCAAGATCAAGGATTACCTGGCCATCCTCGCCAGCCGCGACCGTATCCTTGCGATCATCAGCGCGGAACTGGCCGAGGTGCGCGAGCAATTCGCCGTGCCACGCCGCACGCAGATCGTCGACTGGTCCGGCGACATGGATGACGAGGACCTGATCGAGCGCGAAGACATGGTCGTGACGGTGACCTCGGGCGGCTACATCAAGCGCACGCCTCTGGCCGATTTCCGGGCACAAAAGCGTGGCGGCAAGGGGCTTTCGGGGGGCGAGCTCAAGGAAGACGACGTGGTGACCAACCTCTTCGTCGCCAACACCCATACGCCGCTTCTGTTCTTCACCACCGACGGGATGGTCTACAAGCTCAAGACATGGCGTCTGCCGCAGGGCGGGCGCACCTCGAAGGGCAAGGCCATCGTCAACATTCTGCCGATCCCGACCGGCGTCTCCATCGCCGCGATCATGCCCATCGACCGCGACGAGGACCACTGGGACGAGTTGCAGATCGTTTTCGCCACCTCGGCGGGCGATGTGCGCCGCAATGCCCTGTCGGATTTCACCAACGTGAAATCGAACGGCAAGATTGCCATGAAACTGCCCGATGACGGGTCGGTCAGCCTCGTCAATGCGCGCGTCTGCACCGAGGATGACGACGTGATGCTGATGACCGACTCGGGCCGTGCGATCCGTTTCCGCACCACCGATGTCCGCGTCTTCAAGGGGCGCGATTCCACCGGGGTCCGGGGCATCCGCCTGACCGGCGACGACAAGGTCGTGTCGATGGCCGTGATCCGCCATTTCGAGGCCAGCGCCGAGGAACGCGCCGCCTATCTCAAGCAGCGCCGACTGATGGCGGGCGTGACGGAAGAAGCAGAGGACAGCGACGAAGAGACCGTGCCCGCAGGCGACCTGTCGCCCGAACGCTACGCCGAGATGTCTGCCGCCGAAGACCTGATCCTGTCGATCACGTCCAAGGGGTCCGGCAAGCTCAGTTCCAGCCACGATTACCCGGTGCGCGGGCGCGGCGGCATGGGTGTCGCGGCGATGGACAAGGCCATGCGGGGCGGCGCCCTCGTGGCGAGCTTCCCGGTCGAGATGAGCGACCAGATCATGCTGGCCACGTCCAAGGGCCAGTCGATCCGCTGCCCCGTCGATGGCATCTCGTTCCGCTCGCGGTCTGCCGGGGGCGTCAAGGTCTTCGACACCGCCCGCGGTGAAGAGGTCGTGTCGGTCGCCTGGATTGCCGAACAGGGCGAGGAGGACGACGCCGGTGATGAGTGACTGGATCGTGCTGTTCCTCTTCGGGGGAGCGGTCATCCTGGCCCTCGTTCTGGTGGCCCGCTACCAGGCGGGCCGCTACCAGGACTACCTGGCGCGCCACACCGCCGAGACCAAGAAGGTCACCGCCAACCAGGCCCGGCTGATCGAACAGCAGGACGCCCACCAGGCGCTGATCCGCGAGCAGAACGCCCTTTTGGCGCGCATCGCCACGGCGCTGGAACAGCGCCCGTGACACCCCGGCTGGCGCTGGTGGCCTTTCTTGCGCGCGACTATGACGAGGCCATCGACTGGTTCCGCGCGGCGCTTGGCTGGCAGCTGCTGGAAGATAGCGACATGGGCGGTGGAAAACGGTGGGTGCGCATGGCCCCCGATGAACAGGCGGAAACCCAGTTCCTGATTGCCCGCGCCGTGGGCGAGCAGGCCGCGCATGTCGGCCAGCACGCAGGTGGGCGCGTGGGCTATGTCCTCCACACGGCCGATTTCGCCGCCGCACACGCCCGGATGACGGCCGCTGGTGTTCACTTCGAAGAAGCGCCCCGGCACGAACCCTATGGCACCGTGGCCGTGTTCCGAGATCTTTATGGAAATCGGTGGGACCTGATCGAACCAAAGCGCCAAGTCTGATCATCAGCGCACATATTCTGCGATTTTTCGCGCACATACCTGCATTGAGGAACAGATTTGTTCCGTGCATCTAAGGGCCATCCGCGGCAACGCGGCGACTCCTCACAGACGCAAGGAAACGATCCCATGTCCGCACTTCAAACTTACGCACATCCCGCCGGCCGTATCCTGCTGGCGCTCATCTTCATCGTCGCGGGCTTCGGCAAGCTCGGCGATGTCCAGGGTTTCTCGGGCTATCTCGCCTCGGGCGGCCTGCCAGCCTTCCTGGCCTGGCCCGCCGTCCTGTTCGAAATCATCGCAGGCCTTGCCCTGCTGATCGGCTTCCAGACCCGGCTTGTGGCGCTTGCCCTGGCTGCCTTTTCTGTCGTGACCGCCTTCCTGTATCACGCACCCGTTGACGCCATGCAGCAGGTCATGTTCCTCAAGAACCTTGCCATGGCAGGCGGTTACCTGATGCTGGTGGCCCACGGTGCCGGGGCCCTGTCGGTTGACGAACGCCTCTCGCGCCCTGCCCTGGCCTGAGCGCCCTGTCATTGCCAAGGAAAACCGCCGCCTCCCTGCGGCGGTTTTTCTTTTGTTTTCATAGCCATTCATTTTTTTGCCGCATTTCCGCCAGCCCCGTGCCGCGTGAACGCACCGCATTTTCCTCAAAGGTGGAATAAATCCGCCCCAATCACAGACCAGTTTAGGCTCACTGGGGCCGAAACGCCGGGGGGCGATGAGCGACCGAAGGTCGCCTGACAGAAGATACGGCCATGACAAACCCGACTGCCGAGCGCATCACGCTGAATGCAACCGCACAAAATCTGCTGAGGATCGTGATCGCCAGCTACTTCCTTGCGGTGGCGCTGAACCTCATTCCCGGCACCAGCCTGACCATTCTGGCCAGCCAGGTCCTGCCGGCGCATGTGGCAGAGCCGCTTTCGGCGATGGTGGTGTTTGCGCTCGCCTTCCTGGTGATGATCGGGCTTTACATGCGGCCCGCGGCCCTCGTGCTTGGGCTGATGACGCTTTTTGCCAGCTACCTGCAAATGATTGAACTGGGCGTGCTGGACGAACTTGGCACGTTCTGGCGTGACCTTGTGTTGATTTCGGCCCTGATGCTGACCTACGCGGAAAACGCACCGCGTGACTACCGCATGCGCAGCGCGATCCGGCGCAAGGTGACGCCGCGCCGTGTGGCTCGGAGCGACCACCCGCACAGCGCCCGCCCCGAGGCCGTGACGCAGCCCGAGGCGGCCAAGATGCCCGCCACCACGGCCGAAGCGGCGCCCCAGGTGGCCTTCTCGACCCGTCGGGCGAAAGGCACCCGTGGTGCCCTGCCCGCCCTGCCCGCACCGATCGACAACATCTTCGCGGACACGGCCGCCGCCTGCTGAAGACTGCTCCCAGGGGGGCTTGCTCGACCGCTGCGCACCTTCGGGATGGGTGCGCGGCGGTTTCCTTTTTTAGGGCGCGCATCCTCTTGAGGGCCTGGTAAACGCCAAAGCTTCCCTAACGGAATGTGGCAAGAGCCTGACCTAAAAGACGGGTCGGGTTTCCAAATTGAAGACAATCAACCCCCAGAAGGGGATTTGCCCCGGCTTTGATGCCAAGACTCCCCGAACCTTCCCCCCGCTTGGCCTTCTCCTGCCGTATTTCAAGCGCAGAGTGCTAACCATCGAGCAACCACTCTTACTCGGGGCAAAACGATGAATAACCTTACCGAATGGCTCCGCCTGAACTTCAGGGTCTGCCTCTCGGCCACCCTGATGATCGAGGCCGCAATCGGCCTGATCCCGCAACTGCGGGACTGCAATGTGCCGACCGTCGTGGGCAACATGCAGGGGCTGGAATACCACTCTGCCGCGCTGGCAGCGCTCTACTTCGTGCTGAGCTTCTGGCTGATCCTGGGCATTCGCACCTCGATGGTGGCGGCAATGGCCATGGCGCTTCTGGTGCTCCCGGCGATCATGACCAATCCGGACGGCGATCCCGCACTTGCGGTCAAGATCACGCTGGTGTCGGTCTTCTCCGTGCCGCTGATCCTCTACGGTGGCGGGCGCTACACGCTCTACGAAGTGCACGAGGCGCTGAACCTCACCTCGGGCAGCGAAGATTCTGCAGAGCAAGTTAGCTGACGCGATAGAATCAAAAGATACCAATGATTTCATGTGGATACGGGGCGGCTAATTCCTTAGCCGCCCTTACTTTCTTCCGGAAATTCACCATTGAAAGAACCATTTACATAGATTAACTTATATCTTAAGTGGGGATATTTTCAACAAAGAGATAGGTGAATTGGATAATTGGGACGACCTGAAGTTTTTTCTAGCCGTTCATAAAACAGGAACGATGGTTTCGGCCGCCAAGATCCTGGGAACAAACGTGGCCACGGTTTCCCGACGCATAGAGCGACTGAACGCAGAGGTCGGCACGGCAGTTTTCGTCAAATCGGCAGGGCATTGGCAGTTGAACCCCTCGGTTCAGGGACTGCTGCGCATCACCGAAGATTTCGAGGGGCGGCTTGCCAACGAACTCAACTGGATATCGAACCGCACCGGAAGCCTCGCCACGACACGGCTCAAGATCGGCGCGCCTCCCCTCATAACTGACAGGGTACTGGCCCCCAGGATCGGAGAGGCCTTTGAAAATCATCCAAATTACTCGATCGAACTGCATGATCGCCCCTCAGGCGGCGGGTTGAATGACGTCGATATCCTGATCCGCGCCGGGCGTCCCGAACATGGCCGTCTCGTCACCAAGCGCATCGGCGATATCGACTTCCGGCTCTACGGCCACAAGGACGGAACCCGCAAGACAGCCTGGGTTGGACTTACACAGGCCTCCGAAGACATGGCGCATATGCGCTATGCGCGCGACTATTTCGGGCATGAACCCAGCCTGCGCGCAACACAGGTCATGTCGCTTTATCAACTGGTCAAGGCAACACGCCTTTCCGCCGCCCTGCCGGTTTTCATGGCCGCGGCGGATCCGGATCTTTATCCTCTCGAACCAGAGGCCGATCCGATATCGATTGATATCTGGATCGCCTACCATAATTCTAGAAGAACGGATCCTGCAATTCAGAGAACCGTGCAGTGGGTCTCCGGCTGTTTCAAGAATTTGGTCAAACAGGCGGAATTGGAACCGGCCTCCAATACATTCTGAAATTGAAATCTATTCCTGCAAGAACAGGTTTGCGATCATGGCTATTCCCGTTCTCACGATCAGGCGTAGACTTGTCTAAAAGGACAGGTTCTTCGAAAACCGACGTGAGGCAGAGAAATGACAATCCTGAGCGCGGCGCAGCTATTTTGCAGGTTCCTTCTGAGCATGGCCTTTCTCCTGCTTGCCCTTGACGGGCTGTGGATCAGCAACTGGTCCCGGGCACATGGAATCCACGGCATGCACAATGTCGAATGGGCGGCGGTAACCTTGCTGTGCTCGATCATCCTGTTCGCGGCCGTTTGGCTTCTCTTCGGCGTGCGCACCCGTGTCGTGGCGCTTCTGGGCACGCTCCTGTCGGCCGGGCTGGTCTACTGGTTTGCCGGTTTCGGCATCGGCAGCCGGTTTCAGCTCTACCTGCTTCTGGCCGCCTGCATCGCCACCCTGCCCCTCCTGGCCCTTGGCGGTGGCCGCTTCGCGCTCTACCGCCGTGGGTGGAGCCAGCTGACCTGACCGTCAATCATCTTGGCAAGGCGGCGTGACTGGCCTACATCGCGGGCCATGACACAAGCGATCCATATCATCGGCGGCGGCATGGCCGGGTCCGAGGCCGCCTGGCAGGCCATCTCGCTCGGCGTGCCCGTGGTCATCCACGAAATGCGCCCCACCGTCGGCACCTTCGCCCACCAAACCGGCAACCTGGCCGAGATGGTCTGTTCCAATTCCTTCCGCTCGGATGACGACGAACAGAACGCCGTCGGCCTGCTGCATTGGGAAATGCGGGCCGCAAACGGGTTGATCATGGAAATGGCCGACCGTCACCGCCTTCCCGCCGGGGGCGCACTGGCCGTCGACCGGGACCCCTTCGCCCAATCGGTGACGGATCGCCTGCGAAACCATCCGCTGGTCAGCATCAGCGAAGAGGAAGTCACCGCCTTGCCCGAGGGCGGCCCCACGATCATTGCAACTGGCCCCCTGACCTCTGGCGCGCTGGCCACGGCCATCGCCCGCGAGGCGGGACAGGAAAGCCTTGCCTTCTTCGACGCCATCGCCCCCATCGTGCATGCCGACAGCATCGACATGTCCCAGGCCTGGATGCAGTCGCGCTATGACAAGGGCGAGACCGAGGAAGAGCGCACCGCCTACCTCAACTGCCCCATGGACCGCGACACCTACGAGGCGTTCATCGACGCGCTTCTGGCTGCTGACAAGACCGAATTCCACGAGGGCGAGACCGCCGGCTATTTCGACGGGTGCCTGCCCATCGAGGTCATGGCCGAACGGGGCCGCGAAACCCTGCGCTTCGGCCCGATGAAGCCCATCGGCCTCACCAACCCCCATGCACCCGAGCAAAAGCCCTATGCTGTCGTGCAGCTGCGCCGCGACAACAAGCTCGGGACGCTCTTCAATATCGTGGGCTTCCAGACCAAGATGAAATACGGCGCCCAGACTGAGGTGTTCCGCATGATCCCCGGTCTGCAAGAAGCCCGCTTCGCCCGGCTTGGCGGCATCCACCGCAACACCTTCATCAACTCTCCCACCCTGCTCGATCACGAGATGCGCCTGAAATCGAAGCCCCATATCCGCTTTGCAGGCCAGATCACCGGGGTCGAGGGCTACGTGGAATCGGCGGCCATGGGCCTTCTGGCAGGACGCCTCGCCGCCGCCGAGCTGTTGGGTCGGGAATTGCCCCCGGTGCCCCAGGAAACCGCCATGGGCGCGCTTATCCACCACATCACTGGCGGGGCCGAGGCCAAGACTTTCCAGCCCATGAACGTGAATTTTGGCCTATTCCCTCCCATCGACCTCAAGGGCGGGCGCAAGAACCGCAAGGCACGCTACAAGGGTTATACCGACCGGGCCAAGGCTGCCTGGCGCGACTGGCTCTCGCAAACCGGCGTCGCTCAAGACCAGTGCGCCAGCGGCTGAGCCCTGCCGTGACCTTCCGCACCCGTTTCGCCCCTTCGCCCACTGGCCCCCTGCACCTGGGGCACGCCTACTCGGCCATGCTTGCCCATGACATGGCCCGGGCAAAAGGGGGCGAGTTCCTGCTGCGGATCGAGGATATCGACCAAAGCCGTGCGCGCCCCGAATGGGAGGCCCTGATAAAGGAAGACCTGGCCTGGCTTGGCCTTGCCTGGGATGGGCCGGTGATGCGCCAATCCGATCGTATGGCCGCCTACGATGCCGCACTCGACACGCTCTGGGCACACGGGCTGCTCTACCCCTGCACCTGCAGCCGCCGCGACATTGCCCAAGCCATGAGCGCCCCGCAGGAAGGCGCGGCCCCTGCCCTTGGACCCGACGGCCCGGTCTATCCCGGCACCTGCCGCAACCTCCGGCCCGCGCCCGGCAGCCCGCGCCCGAAGGATCAGCACCTGCGGCTCGACATGAAAGCCGCTCTTGCAGCGCTGAGCGGGACCATCATCTTCGAGGAAACCGGCCCCAGCCACCTGGGCCGCCATGCGCCAGACGCGGGTCAGTTTCTCACCCGGATCGGCGACGTGGTCCTCGCGCGGCGCGACTTCTCCACCTCCTACCACCTGTCCGTGGTGATCGACGACGCCGCGCAGGGCATCACCCATGTGCTGCGTGGGGAAGACCTGTTCGAAGCCACGCCGATCCACGTCCTGCTTCAGGCCCTTCTTGGCCTTCCGACCCCCGTCTATCACCACCACCGGCTGATCCGGGACGACGCGGGCAAGCGCCTGGCCAAGCGCGACGATGCGCGCGCCATCCGCAGCTACCGCGCGGCAGGGCTCTCGGCTGAGGACATCCGCGCCCTGGTCGATCTTTAACGAAATCCGACCGCGTCGCCGTTAACCTTAACGCGCGCCCGCCCCTTCATTGTTCCGAAAATATCCCCGCCGGAGGCATCCGACAGAGGCCACACCAGCCGCCGTCAGACCATGGGCGTCAGGATCTCCACCTCGTCCCCGTCCCGAAGGGCGGTGTAGAAACAGCTGCGTCGGTTGGTGTGGCAGGCCGGGCCGGTCTGGCGCACCAGCGCCAGCAGGCAGTCGCGGTCGCAATCGACCCGCAGCTCCACCAGCTCCTGCACATGGCCAGAGCTCTCCCCCTTGATCCAGAAGGCCTGGCGCGAGCGCGACCAGTAGGTCACGCGGCCCGTCTCAAGCGTGCGGGCCACGGCCTCGGCATTCATCCAGGCCATCATCAGGACCTCGCCTGCATCCGCGTCCTGCGCGATGCACGGCACCAGCCCGTCAGCGGAAAAAGTCAGTGTCGCGGGATCGAATGCCATGTCGCGCACCCTTTGCAATTCAAGCCATGACCGCTACCTATAGGGGACAAGACCCGGGGGAAAGCCCATGAGCACCGATAACGACCTGATCAAGCTCTACTCGCAGCGCATTCTTGCGCTGGCGGCGGATATTCCTCTGACCGACCGGCTCGACGCCCCCCAGGCCAGCGTGCGCAAGCGCGCGCCGCTTTGCGGATCGACCGTGACAGTCGATCTCGACATGGAGGCGGGCCGCATTACCCGCTTCGGGCAGGATGTGAAGGCCTGCGCCCTTGGCCAGGCCTCCGCCGCGCTGATGGCTGCCAATATCCTTGGCCGCAGCCGGTCCGAGGTCGAGGCCGGGCGCGACCAGCTGCGTGCCATGCTCAAGGACGGCGCGCCTCCGCCCCTGCCCCCCTTCACCGGCTACGAAGTGCTGGAACCCGCCCGCGACTACAAGAACCGCCACGCCTCGATCATGCTGGCCTTCGAGGCAACGGTCGAAGCCATGGCCCAGGCCGAAGCCGAAGCCTGCGCCTGATCTTTCGCGATCCGGAGACAAAAAAAACCGCCGCGCTCCGGGGCACGGAGGCGGCGGCAGGAATGCGGCGTCTGGGGTCCGGTTGGCGGGGCGATCCGGGCAGGCAGGTCCGGGGCCCCAAGAGGCAGAGAGCAGGCGGAGGCGGGTTGGGGATGACCCCCGCAGCAATAACGCCAATCGGATGAACGACCGCAGGCAGAAGAGGGTGATCTCAGATCAGGCCGGGCAGGTGCAACGCCCCCATGGTCATGACACCGATCGCCAGAACACCGGCAAAATCATAGAGCAGCGAGTCGCGGGAGCTGTGAAGGACCTGGCGGATCTGGGCAATCATGGTTTCGGTTTCCTGAACAACGAGAAGCGGTGTTAACGCTTTGTTCTCATATCCGCGCCCCAAAATCAAGAACTAAATGAGAACATTAGAGAACAAAACCGGCCCAATGATTAATGATAGTTAATCGGTTATTAACTTTCGTTAGCCAACCGAGATCAGGCCGATGGCCTTGTCCTGCTCCATCAGCCACAGCAGAACACGCGCCGACTGGCCGCGCGGGCTGCTCAGGTCGGGGTCGCGTTCCAGA
>NZ_CAXREX010000258.1:0-4048 GCF_964229645.1 Nioella sp.
GACCGACCGCGTCTCCGACGTGATCGCCGCGCTCCAGACCTACAGCGCCCATGGCATCATCCTGCGCCAGGTTCCCATGCGAGAGGGCGACAGGGTGGTGGGCTCGATCGACCTCATCTCCGAGCGCGCCTGGGAATATCACGAGGGCGAGCGCTCCTCGCTGGTGGAACTTCCCGCCGAGATGCGCGCCCGCGAAGAAGAGGCCCGCGCCGAGATGATGGAAACGCTCGCCGATTTCGACGATCACCTGCTCGAAGAAATCATCGAGGACCAGCGCCCGCCGACCGAAGAGCTTTACGATGTGGCCCGCCGCGCGCTTCAGCATCACGATCTGCTGGAGGCGCTTTTGGGCTCCGCCCGTCATGGCAACGGCGTGCTGCGCCTGATGAAATCCCTGCGCCACGACGTGCCGGGGGTCGAGGCGCTGCGCGACCGGCTCGCGCTGCCGGACGGGGCACTTGCCCTGGGCTGCATGGCCGACAACCTCAAGCATATCGGCAAGGCGGTGGTGATCCGCGCCCTCGGCCCGGGTGTAGCCGCCGGCGCGCGCGTGGGCGGCGACACGATCGGCACCCTCGACGATATCGACGCGCGCACGCAGCTGCCCGCCCTCGCCCCCGGCCAGATCGGCCTCACGATCAAGAGCGACCATATCTCCCTCGGGGGCGTGCTCACCGCCGACGGCAGGGTCGACCTGCCCGACTGGGCCACGGCCCATCCGCCCGCGCTGCGCCGGCTGGTGGTGCCCGACAACGAGCGGGACGAGAACAAGCTGCCCGCGGCGCTGGCCCGGCTGGCGGAAATCGACCGCGGCCTCACCGTTGCCCAAAGCGCGGCCAGCGGCCATCTGGAAATCGGCGTCCACGGCCCCCAGCACGAGAAACGCGTGATCGACAAGCTGGCCGAGGGCTTCGGCATCGCCGTCTCTTGCGCGCCCGTGCCCACCGCCTTGCGCGAAACCATCCGCAAGGGCGTGGAAAAGCATCACCGCCACCGCAAGCAATCCGGCGGGGCGGGCCAGTTTGCCGACGTGCTGATCGATATCGCCCCCCTGCCCGAGGGCGGCGGCTTCGCCTTCGACGACGTGGTCAAGGGCGGCGCGGTGCCGAAAAACTACATCCCCTCGGTCGAGGCGGGCGCGCGCGAAGCGCTGGCCGAAGGCCCGCAAGGCCACCCGGTCGTCGATGTCCGGGTCACGCTGAAGGACGGCAAGGCCCATTCCGTCGACAGCTCCGACTTCGCCTTCCGCACGGCGGGCAAGAACGCGGTCCGCGAAGCGCTGTCAGAGCTCGGCACCGTCACGCTGCAACCCATCATGCAGGTGTCGGTCCATGTGCCGTCCGCCTTCGCGGGCGACCTCGTGCAGGTGGTCAGCGGGCTCAAGGGCCAGGTCCAGGGCTTCGAGCCCCACCCCGATGCCGCCGGCTGGGACATCTTCCGCGCGCTGCTGCCGATGGCGGCGGAAGAGGATCTCGCCCACGCCCTGGGCAGCGCCACCCGCGGCACCGCCTGGTTCACGTCGGAGCTCGACCACTACCAGCCCGTCTGACGCGAAGGCCCCCGGGGCGCGGTCCGTTCAAACCCGCCCCCGGCCCTTCTTCTTTGCCCCAAATACCCCCGCCGGAGGCATCCCGCCGCCGCCACGCTCGCACGCGTCTTAGCGATGCGCCGTCCCCGCCGCCTGTCCGTGGCAACTGCGGCCCGGGGAGTGCCCCCGCGCAAGCGGGGGTCGAGGCGGGCCGCTCCCCGGTCGGCGCCGACAGGCGGCGAAACCGGGGTTTCGTCTGCACGGGGGGTGCACGGGGGGTGCACAGGGGGTGTACGGGGGGCACCCCCCCTGTTTTCGGGCCCTCAGCCCACCACGTTGAAGCCGGGCCCGTAGGGGTATCCGGTGATGTTCTCGGCCCCGTCCTCGGTGATGATCAGGATATCATGCTCCCGGTATCCACCCGCGCCGGGCTGGCCCTCGGGGATGGTCAGCATGGGCTCCATCGAGATCACCATGCCCGGTTCCAGCACCGTGTCGATGTCCTCGCGCAGCTCCAGCCCCGCCTCGCGCCCGTAATAGTGCGACAGCACGCCGAAGCTGTGGCCATAGCCGAAACTGCGATATTGCAGAAGGTTCCGCTCGGCGAAGAAGTCGTTGATCTTATGGGTAACTTCGGAACAGGACACGCCGGGACGCAAAAGGCTCATCCCGAATTCATGCGCACCCACATTGGCCTCCCAATAAGCCAGCGAGGCATCGTCCACCTCCTCGACGAACATGGTGCGTTCGAGCGCGGTGTAGTAGCCCGAGATCATCGGGAAGGTGTTGAGGCTCAGGATATCGCCCCGCTGCAACACGCGCCCCGTCACCGGGTTGTGTGCCCCGTCGGTGTTGACCCCTGACTGGAACCAGACCCAGGTATCGCGATATTCCGCGTCGGGAAACCGGCGGGCGATTTCCAGTTCCATCGCATCGCGCCCCGCCATGGCCACGTCGATCTCGCGAACCCCTTGTTTTACCGCGTCTTTTATGGCGTATCCGCCCACGTCGGCCACCGCGGCCCCGGCCCGGATCAGCGCGATTTCCGCGGGCGATTTGCGCATCCGCTGCTGCATGGTGAGGGTTGCGATTTCCACCTCGGTCGCGGGTTTCAGGAAGGCGCGCATCTTGTCCTGCTGCATCAGGGTAAGGTGATCGCCCTCGATCCCGATCGCCCGGCGCTCGCCGGTGACATGGGCCACGGCGCGCCAGAAATTGTCGCGCTTCCAGTCGGTATAGGTGATGTTGTCGGTCGCACCGCGCCGCCAGGGCTGGCCTGCGTCGATGCCTGCGCTGATCGTCACCGCTTCGGAGGCCGTCACAACCAGCGCGTAGGGCCGCCCGAACGAGCAATACAGAAAGCCCGAGTAATAGGCGATAGTGTGCATCGACGTCAGCACCACGGCATCGACGGCGACGGTATCCATGATCGCGCGCAGCCCCATCAGTCGGGCATCGTATTCGGCCTGGGTGAATTGCAGGGCAGGCTTGTCGCCATTGTGCAGGCGATAGAAATCGGGACGGTCCATGGGATGTTCCTTCATATGACCACGGCCCCGGCGTACAGGGCGGTCGCGGGGAGGGCCCGCAGGCGTGCAGCATGGTCGCTGCCGGGGCGACGCCATCGCCCCTGCCTGATCCGCCCTATAGCGTGATTCATCGCGCCAAGGCTAGGAATTTCGCGCGACGATCAGGTCGCGCGCCCTCGGACCCGAGGCCCATCCCAGCAACAGGTCCTGCATCACCGCCACGGCCCGCTTGGGCCGCCCTTCTGCCCGCCCCACCAACAGGGTGATCGGTGCAACCTCGTCGCTCAGGGGAAGGGCCGCCAGCCCGTCACCGGCATAGGACCGGTCGGTACGCGGGCGCATGTTCAGCACCGCAAGCCCCGCCCCGGCCCCGACGAGGCTGCGCACCATCTCGGTCGTGTTGGCCCGCGCGGCGATGCGGGGCGCCAGCCCCAGGTCGCGGAAAAGCGCGGTGACATAGGGCTCGGCCACCGGGCGGTCGAGCAGCACCAGCGGATGCGCGGCGATATCGGCGAGAGCGACCGGGCCACGGGCAAGCGGGTGGCCGAGCGGGGCCAGCACGTAGGGCGGCAGGTCCAGCAACCGCCTGGTCACGATCCCGGCCCGCACCGGGGCGGCAGCGAAGAGGATCAGGTCAAGCCGCCCGGCAAGCAGCCCCGCCTGCGCCTCGTCTGCGGCGCAATCGACGAGCGACACATCAAGCCCGGGATTCGCGCGTTGCAAGGGGATCAGAAGGCCCGGCAGAAACGCGGGCGCCACCGGGGCATAATAGCCGATCCGCAGATGCCCCGAGAGCGTCGTAGCCCCCGCGCGGGCGTCCTCCAGCACGCTGTCGCAATCCTCCAGCAATGCGCGGAACCGTGCGGCCAGCATCCGGCCCTCTTCGGTTGGCGCGATGCCCTTGGCCCGCGTGCGCACCAGAAGCGCCGCACCGACCTCTGCCTCGACCTGATCGACAGAGGCTGCAACAGCAGAGGCCGCGATATTGAGC
>NZ_CAXREX010000259.1:0-6666 GCF_964229645.1 Nioella sp.
GGCGGGCAGGCCGGGCTGACGCTGTCCGATCCGTTCTGCGTCGACCGGCACCGCGAAAGCTTCAAGCAGTTGATCGAGGACGAAATGGATTTCGTGTTCGGCAACGAGGAAGAGTGGCTCTCGCTTTACGAAACCAAGGACCTTGCCACGGCCCTGCAGGAAGCGGCGATGGTCTGTCCGCTGGTTATCTGCACACGCTCGGGCCATCCCGTAGTGATCCGCGCCGATGACGCGGAAATTCACGTGCCGGTGACAGAAGTGACGCCTGTGGACGCCACCGGGGCGGGCGACCAGTTCGCCGCAGGCTTTATCTTCGGTCTGGCCACCGGGCGCGACCTCAAGACCTGTGGCCTGATGGGCGTGGCCGCCGCTGCCGAGGTGATCGGCCATATCGGTCCGCGTCCCAAGCGACCGCTCAAGGTCGTGTTTGCGGAACAGGGGCTGATCTAGGCGGGGGCCCTTGCGTCAACGCAAGGGCGTTGCGCCCCGGGGACGGGGCGCGGGGGGAACGGGCATGCATGCCCGTTCCGGGCGGCGCGCCGCTTACGCGCCCGTATCCACCACTTCGAAATCGTGTGTGACATCGGCGGTCTTGGCCATCATGGCCGAGGCCGAGCAGTATTTCTCGACCGACAGCTGTATCGCACGCTCCACTTTCGCCGGGTTCACGCCGCGTCCCTTCACGATGAAATGCATGTGAATGCGGGTGAAAACGGCGGGCGTCGCGTCCGCGCGATCGGCATCCAGCTCGACCACCACGTCCTCGACCGGCTCGCGCCCCTTTTCGAGGATCGACACCACGTCATAGGCCGAACAGCCCCCGGTGCCGATCAGCACCAGCTCCATCGGGCTGGGGCCCGGCGTGCTGCCGTCCTCTTCCTTGGTGCCGAAGACGAATTTATGCCCGGTGCCGGAGGTGCCGATGAAGGTCCGGTTCTCGGCCCATTTGACGCGTGCTTTCATGTGGTCGCTCCCGTGAAAGATTTCGGCCGCTCTTAGCGCAGAGCGGGCGGGGGGCCAACCGCCCTTGTTGCGCTCTCAGGCCCGGGGCACCACCAGCCACAAAACCGCCCGCGCCAGCCCGTCCTCGTCGGCACAGGTCAGTTCGACAAGCGCCGGGTCCTCGGGCAGATCATTGAGCGGCAGGGCCGAGCTTGGCGCGCAGTCGGCCAGGATGTCGAAGCCAGCCGGATCGAAGGGGTGCGACCCGATGCTGCCGCCGCCAATACGGTGCGCTGGCAGAAGCTGCTGACTGGCGCTCAGCGTGTCTTCGATACGGGCCGCCACCCCGGCGAGCGGCAGGACATAGCGGGCGTCATGCCCCGCAAGGGAAAGGCCCGTATCATCCAGTGTGACGTCCTCAGGGTTCCAACGCATGGGGCGATCGAGCGGCCAGGCTTCGAAGTCACCGTAGACGGAATAAGGGTTCAAGGGCGCGGCCAGGGGCAAGGTTTCGGCGCGAGGGCTACTGCCCGGGCCACTGTCCACCACCCGCGCGACCGCGCGAAAGCCGCGGTCGTCACCGCCGTCAAGGCTGCGAAAGATCATCAGCGTGTCGGTCTGGGCCACGCCGTGCAGCCCGTGATTGTCCACGCTGCGCCGCAAGAGAAACAGTGTATCGGCATTGCGCGCGAAGAGCCGGTCCTCGATGGCAAGGGTTCGCGGCGGGGTCGCCGAAACGGGACAGGCGGCCAGCACAAGCGTCGCCAGACCTGCCTTAATCCCCCAGCTTCGCATGCACCTCATCCAGGTCGATCTCGCCAGTGGGCATCTTGTTGGCCGGGTTCTCGAAATCGTATTTGAAGAGTTGGAAGTCCTTCTTGTAGATCTCGTAGACCAGGTGCATCGACAGGTCGTCGAAATAGTCTTCGACCGGGTGCGCGCGTTTGGGCCCGTGTCCCTCGGACTCGTTGAACCGGGGCACCTCTTCCAGCTTCACCGGGTGGGTCATCTCGATATTGTCCAGGACGCTCTGCATCCCGTCGTTGAACTTCTCGGTCCAGAAGATGTTGTCGTAACGCCCGCCGTTGACGATGAAGGTCGAGATATGGCCCGACATGGCAGACCAGTGGATGTCGGGGTCCATCGGGCGGCGCCAGCGGATGGTGTCGCGGGCAAAAAGCAGGAAGCGGCGGAAGCTGGCAATCTGGTCGAACTCGCCCTTGCCGTCATCGCCGCCCACCTCGATCCCGTATTTCTGGATCAGGAGCGGCACCAGGTTGCCCCGGTAGCGTTTGCCGTTTCGCTGGATGCCGCAGATCTTGTCGAAAAAGCTCGACAGGATACGGGTGTAGGGGTTGCGAACACAGGTGAAGGCATAGCTCTTGTGGTCGCGCACATTCGACTCGATAAGGGGCTGAGAGTCGTCGAAGGCCCACTTGTGCATACCGTCCTTGGCATCATGAATATCGCCATCGAAAAACACGCCATTGTCCGAGTAATACATGATCTGCCCGATGGTCGAGCAGGCACATTTCGGCACCACCCGATAGACGACGCTTTCGCTGGTCGTCATCCATGTTCCGGGGAAACCCATACCGCCTTGCCTCCAATTTCCTGTGCCAGATCTTCAGATTGATCCGGTCTTTTTGAAACTCTAGTCTGTCTTTACACGCTGTTAGACAGTAATGGCACAACAATAAGGAAAGTTTGAGGCCTCTGTTTCACGTATGGCAAAAATTGCCTTCATCCTTTTGTGCCACAAGGACCCCGAGGCGATCATCCTGCAGGCGCGTCGCCTGACGGCTGCGGGGGACTGCATCTCGATCCATTTCGACGCGCGTGCCGGGGCTGAAAGCTTTGCCCGCATTCGCGATGGTCTGGCCGACAATCCGGGCGTGACCTTTGCCCGCAAGCGTATCAAGTGCGGGTGGGGGGAATGGAGCCTGGTGCAGGCCACGCTCAGCGCCGTCGAGGCCGCGGTCGAAGCCTTTCCCGACGCAACCCATTTCTACATGCTGTCGGGCGACTGCAACTCGATCAAGTCGGCGACCTATGCCCACGAGTTCCTGGATCGCGAAGACAAGGACTATATCGAAAGCTTCGATTTCTTCACATCGGGCTGGATCAAGACCGGCATGCGGGGCGAGCGGCTGATCTACCGCCACCTGGTGAACGAGCGCAAGCACAAGAAGCTGTTTTATTGGCTCATGGACCTGCAGCGGCGGTTCGGGCTGGAACGGGCGATTCCGGGCGACTTGCAGATCATGATCGGAAGCCAGTGGTGGTGCCTGCGCAGGTCCACGATCGAGAAGGTGCTCGACTTCTGCCGCCAGCGCCCCGACGTGATCCGCTTCTTCCGCACCACCTGGATCCCGGACGAAACCTTCTTCCAGACCTTGGTGCGGCATGTCGTGGCCGAACGAGAGATCGAGACGCGAACGCTGACCTTCCTGATGTTCACCGACTATGGAATGCCGGTGACCTTCTATAACGACCATTTCGACCTGCTGCTCAGCCAGGACTTCCTGTTCGCGCGCAAGATCAGCCCCGAATCCACCGAGTTGAAGGAAAGGCTGGGGGAGCTCTGGGCCTCGGACCGACGCGATTTCGCGGTCTCGGGCGAGGGAAAGAAGCTCTTTGAATTCCTCTCGGGCCGGGGCCGGATCGGACGCCGCTTCGCGCCGCGCTTCTGGGAAAGCGAAAGCACGCTTGGCCAGGAACGCGAGCTGATGATGATCGTGTGCAAGAAATGGCACGTGGCCAAGCGCCTGCTGGCCACCGCGCGCCGGGTCACGCAGACGCGCGGGTTGGAATACATGTTCGACGAAGCCAGCTGCGACATCCCCCACCTGGGCGGGCTGGAGCGCACGCTTGAAAAACGCAACCGCCACCGTCGTGCGGTGATGCGGCTTCTGTTCGACTATTACGGGGTGGACCGGCTGATGATCTGTCTCGATCCCAACAATGTCGACCTGATGCGCGATTTCATGTCCGACAAGTCGAACAATCGCATCCTGGAAATCCAGTGCACCTTCGATGACGATTACCTGATCGGCCACGCCCACCGGGTGGGCCTTGCGCGCGAGGAAACTCCGCCCGAGGTGGTGGCGCAACTTCTGCCCACGCTGCGCCATGACTTCGAATACGAAGGGGCGCGCATCCGCGAGGCGGGGTTCGGCAACCATTTCCGCATACACCAGGATCGCAACCGCGACGAAAACGCCGCCGTGCTGGCCGAGTTCTTCGATCTCGACATGGACGCCGCCCGCGAAATCGCCGATACACCCTACCTGTTCGACGACTGAGGAGCGCCCGGATGGCCTACGCCTATGACGACCAGAATATCTTCGCGCGTATCCTGCGCGGCGAGATCCCCAACAGCACCGTGCTGGAGACCGAGCACACGCTGGCCTTCAACGACATCGCCCCGCAGACGCCGCATCATGTGCTGGTGATCCCGAAGGGCCCCTATGTGACCTATGACCATTTCGCCGCCGAGGCCTCGGATGCCGAGATCGCCGATTTCACCCGGGCCGTGGGCGAGGTGTGCAGGATGCTGGGCATTCGTCCCGGCGATGGCGGCGAGGGCTACCGCGTGATCTCGAACGCGGGCGAAACCGGGGTGCAGGAAGTGCCGCACTACCATCTTCATATCCTCAGCGGCCGTCCCCTGGGCCGCATGGTGAAGAAGGCGGACTGACGCGGGCAGCGGATCGGCCTTGCCGGGGGCGGGCCGATTTGCCATATGTCATGCCGTTGCAAGCCCCCGATTGATGCGAAGGATCGCGAGCCATGACCATCGAAGCCCCCGAAACCGAAGTAGTGACCAGCTGGCGCGTGGCCTGTGACGGCGGCGAGGGCGCACTTGGGCACCCGCGCGTCTGGCTGTCTCTGGATCGCGAGAGCGGCGAGGTCGAGTGCGGCTATTGCGACAAGAAATTCGTCCACGCCTCGGTCGCGGCCAAGTCCGAAGGCTGATCTCCGCCGATCGCGGCCCTTTGACCAAAGGTCAAGCTTTGTGGAGGACCCGGGCGCGCCTACCTTGGAGGTATGAGCGCACCCATCCAAACCCACCCTGTGCCCCATGCGGGCCGGCCCTACAGCCGGGCCGAGCTGGTCAGTGACGCCGTCGTGCACATGGCCGGGCTTGTGCTGGCCCTTGGCGCGGTGCCGGTGCTGATCACGCTTACCGCGATGTGGCAGAACGGGCTGATCGGGACATTGGGCGTGTCGGTCTATGGCACGACGCTGATCGCGATGCTCACATCCTCGCTGATTTACAACCACCTGCCTGCGCCCGACTGGCACGACCTTCTGCGCCGGGTCGATCATTCGGCGATCTATCTCAAGATCGCGGGCACCTATACGCCCTTTGCCCTGCTGTCGGGCAGGGGCCTGGTGATCCTTGCGATTGTCTGGGTGGCGGCGGTGCTTGCCACGGCTGCCAGTTTCCTGGTCCGCAACCGCGCCACCTGGGTTTCGGTCCTGATCTGCCTTGGCATGGGGTGGGCTGTGGTCGTCGGGGGCTGGGATCTGCTGGCCGTGGTCTCGACCCCGGTCAAGGTGCTGATGGTGGTGGGCGGGGTGCTCTATTCCGCCGGGTCGGCCTTCCTGCTGCTCCACCGGCTCAGGTTTCACAACACCATCTGGCACGGTTTCGTCGTCACCGCCTCGGTGCTGTTCTTCGTGGCGATCTTCCTGCACGCGGCAAGCCCCGCCTGACCCTCGCCAAAGCCGCGCCCCCGCGCTACACAAAGACCGCGAGTCAACGAAGAGGGCGGGACATGGCATTCGGCAAAGGGCATCATCTGCATCTGGTGGACGGCTCTGCCTTCATCTTCCGCGCCTATCATGCGCTGCCGCCCTTGACGCGAAAGTCCGATGGGCTGCCGATCGGGGCCGTCTCGGGCTTTTGCAACATGCTGTTCAAGCAGATCGAGGACAACAAGGGCCCCGATGCGCCGACCCACGTGGCGGTGGTGTTCGACCATTCCGGCAAGACGTTCCGAAACGATCTCTACGATCTTTACAAGGCCAATCGTCCGCCCGCGCCCGAAGACCTGGTGCCGCAGTTTCCGCTGACACGCGAGGCCACGCGCGCCTTCAACATCGCCTGTCTTGAGCAGGAAAACTACGAAGCCGATGACATCATCGCCACGCTGGCCCGCCAGGCGCGCGAGGCCGGGGGGCGCTGCACGATCATCAGTTCCGACAAGGACCTGATGCAGCTCGTGGGCGGCGGCGTGGAAATGCTCGACGCGATGAAGAACAACCGGATTGATCGCGACGGGGTGGAGGCCAAGTTCGGCGTCGGGCCGGAACGCGTGGTCGATGTTCAGTCGCTGGCGGGGGACAGCGTCGACAACGTGCCCGGCGCGCCCGGGATCGGGGTCAAGACGGCGGCCCTTCTGATCAATGAATATGGCGATCTAGAAAGCCTGCTGGCGCGTGCCGACGAGATCAAGCAGCCCAAGCGGCGTCAGACGCTGATCGAGTTCGCCGACCAGATCCGCCTGTCGAAACAGCTGGTGACGCTGGATGATCATGTGCCGATGGACGTCACGCTCGACGATCGGGAATTGCGGGCTCCCGAACCGCAGGCCCTGCTCGACTTCCTCGCCCAGATGGAATTCCGCACGCTGACCAAGCGGATCGCTACGCAACTTGGGCTGGAGGCGCCCGAGATCCCCGAACCCGCTGCCATGGCCGCCAGCGAAGACGCCC
>NZ_CAXREX010000260.1:0-2219 GCF_964229645.1 Nioella sp.
CTGACGCTGGCTCTGGGCGACGCGCTGGCCGTGGCGCTGATGCAGCAGCGCGGCTTCGTGCACGAACATTTCCGCATCTTCCACCCCGGCGGCAAGCTGGGCTCGAAACTGGCGCAGGTGCATCAGCTCATGCACGATGCAACGGAGATCCCGATCGTGCCAAGCGACGCGCCGATGGGCGAGACGCTGATCACCATGACCCGCGCGGGCTTCGGCATCGCCTGCGTCGTCGATGCCAAGGGAGCGCTGGCCGGGGTCATCTCGGACGGAGATATTCGCCGCAACATCGAAGGCTTGCTGGAAAAGACCGCAGGCGATGTCGCCACGCGTTCGCCGCAGACCGCGCCGCCCGACATGCTGGCGGCGGAGGCGATGGCGATCATGAATGCGCGCAAGGTGAACGCGCTGGGTGTTCTTGATGAGTCCCAACGTCCTGTCGGCCTGTTGCGGCTGCATGAATGTCTGCGCGCGGGCGTCGCCTGAGCCAAATCCGGGCGGACCGGGATCACAAAGCGAAGAGACCGCGCAGCGATCCCGCCCGACTCCTTGACATTGCTGCACCGCAGCGTCCCTAAATTGGGCGCCCGACCGCGCTGGCCGCGTAATGTCTGAGCAGATGATATCGCGACAGGCCAAACAATGACCGGAGACTGGAAAACAATGCCCGTCATCGTTCACCATGAAGCCGATATCCGGGTCTTGCACCCCGCAGCCCGCCGCGCCGGACGCTTGCGTCTGCGCACAGGGCCGGAGCGCACCGGGATGCGTCTTTTTTCACGTTGGGTCCCCCGCAGTTTTTCATCCGTCACATCTAGATGGCAGGCTATGAGCGGCTTTTTCCTCGCGGCCCTGACCCTGAAGAGGGGCCACAAAGCGACCCGAACCGAAGCGCGACGCGGAATTGGCCGCGTCCTCCATTGACCGAGACCTTTTGCAGACCCGCGCCGCCTTTCGCGCGATCCGAATTTCAGGAACCGATTTCATGAGCACTGTCCTTGACGCCACGTTCGATCCCGAGTGGTACCTCGCCACCTATCCCGACGTGGCGCTGACGGGGATGGACCCGGCCGAGCATTACCAGCGCTTTGGCCGGATGCTCGGGCGGCAGCCCAGTGCCGATGCGCCGAAGCCGCGCTCGATCCTTCCCCGCCTGCAACCCGACCCCACGCCCGCCGCGAGTCCGGCGCCGGCCGCTGCGCCGGAACTCGTCATCCCACGCCCCACCCGGCCCGGGCCGATCATCGACCGCCCCGCGGGGTTCAATGCGGCGGCCTCGGTCCCCGGGACATTGCTGTCGGGTCTGACCGAAAGGGCGAAACCGCAAAGCCTGTCCGCGCTGGCCGAAGCGCCGCATGCGGATGCCGGCGTGCTTGTCGCGCTGAACACCTATGCCCGGCTGTTCGGCCTGCCCGCGCCGGGAAGAGCCGCCGCGCGCCCGGCGGGCAGCATGACCGCGTTCGAGCCGTTTCAGACCGGCGCGCTGCGCATCGAAAGCCTGTGGCACGAGACCACCGGCGCACTGCGGCTGCGGCTGACCGGCGGCGAGGACAGCGCGGGCTGGATGCTAAGCGCGCTCCAAGCGGTGCCGGAAAAGCCCGATCAGATGCATCCGGCGGGCGACACGCTGGTCCTGCCAGCCGAAGGCCCGGCGCTGTGGGACATCGCGCTGGTTCATCCGCTGATGCCGGGCCTCGTGCAGGCGAGCGCCCCGGACGGCACGGTGCAGTCGATTGCGCTGCTGGCCTTCCCCTCGCTTGCCCCCGGCGGTCTGCACGCGGCCGAGGCAAAGGCGCTTCAACGCACCGCGAACCCGGTGGATTCGCTTTGGGCGCTGTCGGAAATGCTGGTGCGCGAGAAGCTGGGCAAGACCGGCGGCAACGCGGCCTCGCTTGCCGGGATCCGCGTGTCGCTGCAAGGCGCCACGGGGGCCGAGCCGTTATTCGCCGCGCCGACGCGCGACTGGCTGGACGCGCTGTTCGGTCTGTCGGTGGCCCCTCTCGACGCGCCGGGCCAGACCCTGACGCAGGGCGAAGCGGCGCTGCGCGACATGCTGGGCGAACGCGTGCTTTCCCGGCCGGACGATAAGGGGGGCGTGACGCTGTCCCTGACCGGTTGCGGTGTTCCGACGCTGTCGGTGCTGGTGTCGCGGCGGCTCGATGCGGACCTGCCCGACTCTTCCGCCGCCCCCTATCTGGTGGCCGAAGAGTCCAACCTGCGCC
>NZ_CAXREX010000261.1:0-21970 GCF_964229645.1 Nioella sp.
CTTCGAGATCCGCTTCCGCAATGCCTGGCGCAAGGATTTCAGCCACCATTTCGGCGATGCCGCCAAGTCGGTGGCAACGGCCGCGCAGGCCGTGATCGTCTATGATCCCTGCGAATTGCTGGATGCCGCGCATGCGGCGCAGTTCCGGGGCCGCAACGTGACCCGCCTTCGCTTTCGCGGCGGCGGTCGCAACCTGTTGCGGCTGCTGGAAAAAGGGGGAAATCTCGACCGGGTGCTGAAGGCCACGGCCAATGGCCGCATGACCCCGCTGCGCTTTTCCCAGATCACACGGCAACTGCGCCAGAGCCATCCCGACTATCTCAAGCGGCTGTTGCTGCGCGCCGAGGAACGCGGCGGCACGATGCTGCCGCTGATCGTCGCGCAACGGGGGCTTGCGGCCACCGGCGACGCCCATTTCGCCCGCGCGATGATGACGCTGGAGGCCGGCGGGCCGCCCTCGGCCTGATCCCTTCTTCCATCAAGATGAAACGCCCGCAGGGATGCTGCGGGCGTCTTGCTGTGCCTTTGGGCCGGTTACTTGTTGCCGCCCGGTGCCGGTGCGCCCGGAGGCGCGGCAGGCGTGGGATTGCCCGGCATGGGCTGGCCCATTCCGCCCCCGAAGATCAGGTTGCCCTCGTTATCCAGCATCGGCGGCTCGGTCGAGATCGCCATGGGCTGTTCAGGGGTGAAAGGCTCGCCTGCATCGGCCCCGCCGTGATAGATCGCGAAGCCCAGGCTCGGCAGGTAGGTCAGCCGGTCGAGGAAGGCCGCGCCATCGGTGCCCGTGGTGGTCACCAGCATCGGCCAGGCCTGGTAGGAACAATCACCGATCAGAAGGGTGATCTCGCCGTCCACCTGGACGGCCACGGTTTCCACGTTGGTGGTGCCGTCTTCATGCTGGCGCACGGTGCTGCCCGACCAGGTCTGCCCCGGGAAGAGCGTGGGCAGCGCATCGACCCCCACGGCATAGGTCGTGGTTTCCGAACTGCCCTGGACGATCCCGCCATAGCGGGTATCCCAGGATTGCAGCACGAAGGCGCCAGTAACCGAATGCACGCGGAAGCCGGTGCCATCGGTCAGGTAAACCTCGTCCTCGATCACGCTGCCATCGGCCAGCCTGTCGAAGCGGACGTAGAAATCATCGAAGCTCATGTAGACGCTGTCGCCTGTATCGCCCATTCCGGTCGGGCACTCTGCCAGAGCAGCGGAAGAGCCAAGCAGCAGCGCCGCGAGGCCAAGGGTGGTCTTGAAAAATGTCTTGATCGTCATGGCTGGAACCTCCGGTAATGTGAGATGCGGGCGGCAATCGGGTCCGCGCCCCGTTGACCGGGGGCTGGATGTTTACATGGCCCCTTGGCGCGGGATGACGCCAAGGCCTCGGGTGGCATTGTTGTCTGCAAATCCCTTCTTGACCAGCCCCGGTTGCGAAACAATGGCGCGCGGCTGTGCAAGTCGGCGGCGCACCGTCCCCCATGGGACGCGCACCGGGCTGCAAGGGTTCAAATTTTCGCGCCGATCAGTTGTCCTGGCGCGGGCCGGGGCGAATATGCACCTCGTTCAGGGCCGCCCACAGGCGCTTGCCAAAGAGCCCCAGGAAACCGCCCGCCAGAAGGGGCAGCGTCGACACCGTGGACAGGATCGCCGCCAGGATCGCCGCGACCGCAAGCAGGATCAGCAGCGCAAGCATGTCGTATTCGCTGCGCTCCACGGGGAAGCGCAGGTCAAAGACATCCTCGATCGCCTTTTGCACATGCGGCTTGGCCAGGGGTTCGCAATAGCCGGCCAGGAGGCCGAGGAGAAAGCTGAGAAACATCTTGCATGCCCGTTCGCGGAAAATTGCTTTGCAGGGGCAGCATAGATGGGGCGCAATCCTGTTGCACTGCGGCATCGCGCGGCGCGTCACGGATCGGCAAGCAGTTGCTCAAACTCGACGGGCGGACGCGCCTGCCAGGGTTTGCCCCCGCTCAGCAGCACCGGGGGCCAGATGGGTCCGGGGCGGTAGCTCAGCCGTTGCATCGGGCCTCCTCTTGGCGCTTTCCCTTTGCATGGGCCACCAATCCGGTGTAGCGCAAGCGCCATGACCGAAAGCCTGACGATCCGCCGCCCCGATGACTGGCACCTGCACCTGCGCGATGGCGCGATGCTGGCCGGAGTCCTGCCCGAAACCGCGCGCCATTTCGCCCGCGCGATCATCATGCCGAACCTGGTGCCGCCGGTCGTGACCGGAGCGCAGGCCGCCGCCTACCGAGACCGGATCCTCGCCGCGATCCCCGAGGGCATGACCTTCCAGCCGTTGATGACGCTCTACCTGACCGAAGAGACCGACCCCGCAGATGTCGCCGCCGCCCATGCCAGCGGACTGGTGACGGCGGTCAAGCTCTACCCGGCCGGGGCCACAACCAATTCCGCCTCGGGCGTCACCGATTTCGGCAAGGTTCAGGGCGTGCTGGAAAAGATGGCCGAAATCGGCCTGCCGCTCTGCATCCACGGCGAAGTGACCACCCAGGACGTGGATATCTTCGACCGCGAGCAGGTCTTTCTCGAGACCGTGCTCGATCCGCTCCGCCGCCGCATTCCGGGGCTGAAAGTGACGCTGGAACATGTCACCACCTCGCACGGGATCGACTACGTGGCGGGGGCCGAGGGCGATATCGCGGGCACGATCACGGCCCACCACCTGATGATCAACCGCAACCACATCCTCGTGGGCGGGATCAAGCCGCATTACTACTGCCTGCCGGTGGCCAAGCGGCGCGAGCACATGGAGGCGCTGCGCAAGGCCGCGACCTCGGGCAATCCGCGCTTCTTCCTCGGCACCGACAGCGCGCCGCATACCGACCCCAACAAGGAAAGCGCCTGCGGCTGCGCGGGCTGCTTCACCGCGACCAACTCCATGGCCTGCCTTGCCCATGTCTTCGAGGAGGAAGGCGCGCTCGACCGGCTCGAAGGTTTTGCCTCGCTCCATGGCCCCGCACGCTACGGGCTGGCCCCCAATGACGAGACCATCACGCTCGTGAAAGACGACCAGCCCGTCGCCTACCCCGCCAGGATTGACACCGGCGAGGGCCCCGTGACCGTCTTCGACCCCGGCCACCCGCTCTACTGGCGCGTTGCCTGACCCTTCTTCTTTGACCAAATACCCCCGCCGGAGGCATCCCGGCCAGCCACGAGAGACGACAGATGATCCCAGCCACCTACCCCGATCAGGCCACCATCGCCCAACTGACCGCGCGTATGCTGCTGGACATCAAGGCGGTGCATTTCAACGCCGAAACGCCCTTCGTGCACTCCAACGGCAAGGAAGCACCCACATACGTGGACTGCCGCAAGCTGATCAGCTTCCCGCGCATCCGCTCCACCTTGATGGATTTCCTGACCTGCACCGTGTTCCGCAACGCAGGGCTCGAGGCCTTCGACAATGTAGCGGGCGGCGAAACCGCGGGCATTCCCTTTGCTGCTTTTGTCGCTGAACGCATGGCGCTGCCCATGACCTATGTGCGCAAGAAGCCCAAGGGCTACGGCCGCGACGCGCAGATCGAAGGCCAGATGAACGAGGGCGACCGGGTTTTGCTGATCGAGGACCTGACCACCGATGGCGGCTCGAAGCTCAAGTTCGTCGACGCGATCCGAAAGACCGGCGCCACCTGCGGCCACACGGCGGTGATCTTCTACTACGGCATCTTCGAAGACACGGTGCCCAACCTGCGCGCGCACGGGGTGGAACTGCACTATCTCTGCACCTGGTGGGACGTGCTGGCCGAGGCGCGCCGGGCAGGCGATTTCGACGCCGCAACGCTCGACTCGGTCGAACGCTTCCTCAAGGATCCCGAGGCCTGGCGTGCAGCCCGCGCGAAGGGCTGATCAGGCACGCAAACCCTTGAAACCTAAGGATCGCGGGCATGGACATGCCCGCCCCACCGGCTTTTGCACAGGCTATCCACAGGATATCCAGATTGCCGCGCCCTGCCCGGATTTGCTATGCAACGAGCCTTAGGGACAACGAGAAAACGAGGGGAGCAGCGATGAACGAGATCAGCACCGTGGCAAACAACCTGCCGCAACCCGCTGAAACCGCTGACCTTCCTCAGAATGTCGAGGCCGAGCAGCAGCTGCTTGGCGCGATTCTCTCCTCCAACGATGTGCTCGACCGGGTCGAGGACCTGGTGAAGCCGGGTCATTTCTACGACCCCGTGCATGCCGAGATCTTCGAGCTCGCCTCCAAGCGCATCACCTCGGGCCTTCAGACCGACGCCACCACGCTCAAGAACTTCATGGCCGATCACGCCGGCCTGAAGGCGCTTGGCGGGGCGGAATACCTGTTGCGGTTGCAGCTCTCCGCCGTGGCCACCTCGGCCGCGCGTGATTACGCGCAGCTCATCCATGACCTCGCGCTGCGCCGGGCGCTGATCGACCTGGGCAAGTCGATTGCCGACAAGGCCACGGCCGTCCGCGATCACAGCTCGCCCGACGACCAGATCGTCGATGCCGAGGCGCAGCTCTTCCAGCTGGCCTCCAGCGGCACGGCCTCCAAGGGGTTCCAGAGCTTCCTGCGCGCGCTTACGGACGCGGTCGAGATGGCCAATGCCGCCTATAACCGCGGCGGCGGGCTGGCGGGCCTGTCCACCGGGCTTGTCGACATGGACAAGATGATGGGCGGGCTGCATCACTCGGACCTTCTGATCCTCGCCGGGCGCCCCTCCATGGGCAAGACCTCTCTGGCCACGAACGTCGCCTTCAACGTGGCAAAGGCGTTCAAGCGCGGCCCCAAGCCCGACGGGACCGAGGGCACGCTCTCGGGCGGGGTCGTGGGCTTCTTCAGCCTGGAAATGTCGGCCGCGCAGCTGGCGCAGCGGATTCTGTCGGAAGCCGCCGAAGTGCCCTCGGAACTGATCCGCAAGGGCGATCTCAACGAACAGGAGTTCCAGCGCTACCTGCGCGCTGCGCAGGAACTGGAAAACTGCCCGCTCTATATCGACGACACGCCGGCGCTGCCGATCAGCCAGGTCGCGGCCCGGGCCCGCCGCCTCAAGCGTTCGCGCCTCGGGCTCGACCTGCTGATCATCGACTACCTCCAGCTTCTGCGCGGCTCCGGTCGGTCCGAAAACCGGGTCAACGAGATCTCGGAGATCACCCAGGGCCTCAAGGCCATCGCGAAGGAGCTGAACATCCCGGTGATCGCGCTGTCGCAGCTCAGCCGCCAGGTGGAAAACCGCGAGGACAAGCGCCCGCAGCTGTCCGACCTTCGGGAATCGGGCTCGATCGAACAGGACGCCGACGTGGTGATGTTCGTCTACCGGGGCGAATACTACAAGGAACGCGAGAAACCGGGTGAAGAGAACCTCGAGGCCATGGCCAAGTGGCAGCAGGACATGGAACAGCTGCACGGCAAGGCCGAGGTCATTATCGGCAAGCAACGTCACGGCCCGGTCGGCACGGTCGAGCTTAGCTTCGATGGCCGCTTCACCAAGTTCGGCAACCTCGTCAAACCCTGGCAACAGGGCAGCGGCGGCGATTACTGACGTCCGGGCCGGGGATCATGGCGGAATTCACCGATATCCCCGTGCTCGACCTTGCCCCCCTGACCGAGGGGCGGGACACCACCGACCTGGCCCGCGCATTCGCCCGCGCCTATGGCGAGACGGGCTTCGGCTACGTGGTCAATCACGGCATTCCCGAGGAGCTGTGCGAGGGCATCTTTGACGCCTCCCGCCGCTTTCATGCCCTGCCCATGGCCGCGAAACAGGCGATTGCCGTCAACCGCAACCACCGCGGCTATATCGCGATCAACACCTCGACCGATGTGACGACCGATCTGGCCGAGGTCACCAGGCCCAACCAGTCCGCGAGCTTCATGATGATGCGCGAGGATGCGGCGCATGATCCGGGCGTCTACCTCTCGGGTCCCAACCGGTGGCCCGACCTGCCCGGCTTCCGCGACAGCTGCGAAGCCTATGCCCGTGCCATGAGCGGCCTTGGCGCACGGCTCATGCGGCTGGCTTTGCAGGCCATCGGGGTGACGGACGACACGATCCTGCGCGCCTTCGACACGCCCACCATCTGGCTCAGGCTGCTGCACTACCCACCGATGCCGCCGCAGGCGCCCGATGACCTCTACGGCTCTGCCCCGCACAAGGATTTCGGTTCCCTCACCCTTCTGGCGCAGGACGAGGTCGGTGGCTTGCAGGTAATGACGCCCGCAGGCCACTGGGTCGACGCCCCGCCAATGAAGGGGGCTTTCGTGGTCAATGTGGGTGACATGCTGCACCGGATGTCGAACGGGCGGCTTCTGTCCACGCCGCACAGGGTCATCAACCGCTCGGGCCGCGAACGCTATTCCTGCCCTTTTTTCTACGATCCGAACGTCAATACCACGATCGCCCCCCTGCCCGGCACAGGCGCGCCCGAATTTCCACCGCTCCTCTTTGCCGACTTCCTGCGCAGCGAGCTGGAAGCGGGCTATGACGCCCACAAGGACGCCAAGGGGGCTTGACCCGTCGCCCCCCGCGCGAAACAAGGCCACATGGCGACTGGAACTCTTCATATCGATCTTGATGCGGTCGCGGCCAACTGGGCCGCGCTCGACGCGAAAACCGCGGTGGAAACCGCTGCCGTGGTCAAGGCCGACGGCTATGGGCTGGACGCCGGGAAAGTGGCGCTGCGCCTGGCGCGGGCCGGCGTGCGCCGTTTCTTCGTGGCCACCGCCGAGGAAGGGGCCAGCCTGCGCACGGCGCTTGGGCAAGGCCCCGAGATAAATGTCTTTTCCGGCCACATGGCGGGCGACACCGCCCTGATCCGCGACGCGGGGCTTGTTCCGATGCTGAACAGCGCCGAACAGGTCACGCGCCACCGCGCCGCCCTACCGGGGGCCGGCTATGGCGTGCAGCTTGACAGCGGCATGAACCGGCTTGGCATGGAACCCGCCGAGTGGGCTGGCCTGCGCAGCGAACTGGAGGCCGGGCCGCTGACGCTGGTCATGAGCCACCTGGCCTGCGCCGATGAGCCCGATCACGCGCAGAACACCGCGCAACTGGCCGCCTTCACCGAGATGACCCAAGGCGTTGCCGCGCGCCGCAGCCTGTCGGCCACCGGCGGCATTCTTCTTGGGTCCGCCTACCACTTCGACCTCTGCCGCCCCGGCGTGGGGCTTTACGGCGGCTTCCCCTTCGAAGAGGCAACGCCCGTGCTGCGCCTGTCGCTGCCCGTGATCCAGGTGCGCGACCTCGCCCCCGGCGAAACCGTCGGCTATTCCGCCACGTGGACCGCCGCAAGACCCTCTAAAATTGCAACCCTGTCAGCAGGTTACGCGGATGGGCTCATCCGAAAAATGAGCGATGTGGCGCATCTGTGGGCCGGGGACACGCCCTGCAAGCTGGCGGGACGCGTATCGATGGACCTGCTGACCGTCGATGTGACCGACCTGCCCGAGCTGCCCGATCATCTCGACATTCTCGGGCCCCATCAGACTGTGGACCAGCTGGCAGACGCGGCCCAGACCATCGGCTATGAAATCCTGACCTCGCTCGGCCCCCGCTACGCGCGCCGATACAGCGGAGACGCGGCGTGATCCTGACCGCCCCCCTCGCGGCGCTCGGCCGCTCCACCCTCGCACTTCTGGCCTCGATCGGCCGGGTGGCGATCTACGCTGCCCAGGTGCTGCGCCATGTGCTGACGCCGCCGTGGTACCCGCGTGAATTTGCCATGCAGGTGCTGCAGATCGGCTGGCTGTCGCTTCCCGTGGTGGGGCTGACCGCGCTTTTCACCGGCGGCGCGCTGGCCTTGCAGATCTACGCGGGCGGGTCGCGCTTCAATGCCGAAACCGTGGTGCCCTCGATCGTCGCCATCGGCATCGCGCGCGAGCTTGGCCCGGTTCTGGGCGGGCTCATGGTGGCCGGACGCGTCGCCGCCGCCATCGCCGCCGAGATCGGCACGATGAAAGTGACCGAGCAGATCGATGCGCTGGTCACCTTGTCGACCAACCCGATGAAATACCTCACCGTGCCGCGCGTTCTGGCCGCCACGCTGACCCTGCCCGTTCTCGTGGCCGTGGGCGATTCCATCGGCATTTTCGGAGGCTACCTCGTGGGCACCACGCGGCTTGGCTTCAACCCGGCCAACTACCTGCACAATACCGCCGATTTCCTGGAAACATGGGACGTGGTCTCGGGTCTTATCAAGGGCGCGGTCTTCGGCTTCGTGGTGGCCCTGATGGGCTGCTATCACGGGATGCACTCGGGCCGGGGGGCGCGCGGCGTGGGCAAGGCCACCACCAATGCCGTGGTGTCGGCCTCGATCCTGATCCTGGCCACCAACTACCTGCTGACGGGGCTGTTTTTCACGTCATGATCGAGATCAGCGCCCTTCACAAAGCCTTCGGCCCCAACCACGTGTTGCAAAGCGTTGATCTGACGGTGGAAACCGGCACATCCACGGTGATCATCGGCGGATCGGGCACCGGGAAATCGGTGCTGCTGAAATGCATCCTCGGCTTGGTGAAGCCCGACAGCGGCACGATCCTGCTCGATGGCGAAGACGTGGCCCGCGCCGAGCGCGATGCCTTCCTCGCCAAGTTCGGCATGCTCTTCCAGGGCGGGGCGCTGTTCGACTCCATGCCCGTGTGGCAGAACGTGGCCTTCCGGCTCCTGCGCGGTTCACTGAAACGGTCCGCCGGAGAAGCCCGAGAGATCGCGGTGGAAAAACTGCGCCGCGTGGGCCTGACGCCCGACGTGGCCGACAAGTTCCCCGCAGAGCTTTCGGGCGGCATGCAGAAGCGCGTGGGGCTGGCTCGCGCCATCGCGGCCGAGCCGCAGGTCATCTTCTTCGATGAACCCACAACCGGGCTCGACCCGATCATGGCGGGCGTCATCAACGAGCTCATTCGCGAAATCGTGGTCGAGATGGGCGCCACCGCCATGACCATCACCCATGACATGAGCTCGGTGCGCGCCATCGCCGACCGGGTGGCGATGCTCCATGGCGGTGTCATTCGGTGGGAAGGCCCCGTGGCCGGGATGGACAGCGCCGATGACCCCTACCTGCGCCAGTTCATCACCGGCTCGGCGGAGGGGCCGATCGAGGCGGTGCGCTGACCTGCCCACTGGTGACCCGCACCCGCACGGCCTAGATCAGGACGCAGTCACAAGGAATGCCACGTATGGACCCTCTCGCCCTCGCCCTGCCGCTTGCCGTCTTTCTCCTCCTCTACGCCGCGATCACCGGGCTGAGCTGGCTGCGCCGCCTGGTGGGCGAAAAACTCAAGGCCCGCCGCAAGGGCATGGCGCTGAACCTGGTCCGGCGCGCAGCCCCCCCCGCGGCCGGCGGGATCATCCTCCTGATCGCGGGCGCTGTCCTGGGCCTGTCGGGCCAGGCGGCCCCGGCAGGCGTTCTGATCGGCGGCGGGCTGGCTTACGGCTTTCACCGCGGCCTGGCCGACCTCCACCGCCCCAACTGGCGCGAACTGGCGCTGCGCGCGGCGCTGACCCTGGCGATCGGACTCTTCCTCCTGTGGCAACTGGGCGCGCTGTGATCCTTACCAAGTCGTTACTCCCCGCCCATTAACCTTAACGCGCGCGCCCTGCCCGTCTTCTTTGTAAAAATACCCCGGGGAGCGCGAGGGGCTGGCCCCTCGCTCCCGCGGTCTGCGCTCCGCGCCACTGTCTTGCACTCGCGCACCGCTCGCCCCATCTGCCTGTCATGACCCGACTGACCCTCGCCGCGCTCAATCTCTCGCTTCTCGTCCTCTTTCCACTGGCCTGGATCGCGCCACTGATGCGGGCGGGGCTTCTGCCGCTGTTCGGACTGTCCGAGATCTCGGTCCTCTCGGGGATCGAGGCGCTTTGGCAGGAAGATATCCTGCTGGCGCTGGTCGTGGCGCTCTTTGCCATCGTGGCCCCGATCGTCAAGACGGCCGGTCTGGCGATGATCCATTTCCGGGCGGCCGACAGCCGCCTGGCGGGCCCGCTCACGGCGCTTGGCAAGCTCGCCATGGCCGACGTGTTCCTGATCGCGATCTATATCACGCTTGCCCGGGGCGTGGGCCTGGGCCGGGTAGAACCTGCCTGGGGTCTGTGGCTCTTTACCGGATGCGTCCTGGCTTCCTTCGCCATCTCGCTGGCCACCTCGGCACTGGCCAAGCGCGGGGCCTTCGGCTAAGCCGGGGGCATGGCCAAGCCGCTCACCCAGTTCACCTGCACCGCCTGCGGCGCCACCCACAAGAAGTGGGCCGGGCGCTGCGATGCCTGCGGGGAATGGAACACGATCGTCGAAGAGGCGCCGCTGTCGGCCGGGCCGGGCGCCAAGGCGCTTGGCGGGCGCAAGGGCAAGGGCATGGCGCTGACCGACCTCGCGACCGAGGAACACCCGCCCGAACGCGACGGATCGGGCATCGCGGAACTCGACCGGGTGCTTGGTGGCGGGCTGGTGGGGGCAAGCGCCACCCTTGTGGGTGGCGATCCTGGCATTGGCAAGTCGACGCTTCTTTTGCAGGCCGCCGCCAGTTTCGCGCGGGCGGGGCTCAAGGTCATCTATGTCTCGGGCGAGGAGGCGACCGCCCAAGTGCGCATGCGCGCACAGCGCCTCGGCCTCGCAGACAGCCCTGTCAAACTGGCCGCCGAAACCAACCTGCGCGAGATCCTGACAACGCTCGACGCCGAAAAGCCCGACCTTGCCATCATCGACTCGATCCAGACCATGTGGCTCGACACCGTGGACAGCGCGCCGGGATCGGTCAGCCAGGTCCGCGCCGCCGCGCATGAACTGGTGAGCTTCGCAAAGCGCAAAGGCGTCAGCGTGATGCTGGTGGGCCATGTCACCAAGGAAGGCCAGATCGCGGGCCCCCGCGTGGTCGAGCACATGGTCGATACGGTGCTCTATTTCGAGGGCGAGCGCGGCCACCAGTTCCGCATCCTTCGCAGCGTCAAGAACCGCTTCGGGCCTGCCGATGAAATCGGCGTCTTCGAAATGACGGGGGGCGGGCTGTCGGAAGTGCCGAACCCCTCGGCCTTGTTCCTGTCAGACCGCAATGAACGCGCGCCGGGCTCGGTGGTCTTCGCGGGCATCGAGGGCACGCGGCCCGTCCTGGTCGAGGTGCAGGCGCTGGTGGCGCCCTCTTCGCTCAGCCAGCCGCGCCGCGCGGTCGTGGGCTGGGATGGCGGGCGCCTGTCGATGATCCTGGCCGTGCTTGAGGCGCGGGTCGGCATCAGTTTCCAGGGACTCGATGTCTATCTCAACATCGCGGGCGGCATGCGCATCTCGGAACCGGCGGCCGACCTTGCCGTTGCGGCCGCGCTTCTGTCTGCGCGAGAGGACGCCGCCCTGCCCGCCACATGCGTGGTTTTCGGCGAATTGAGCCTGTCTGGCGCGCTCCGACCGGTGTCGCAGGCGGAAAACAGGTTGAAAGAAGCCCGGAAACTTGGTTTTTCGTCGGCAATCGCACCCGAAGGATGCAAAATCACCGATCGGGCTGATATGGATTTGAAACTGATGCCGGACCTTGCCCGGTTCACTGGTGATATATTCGGCGCGGGCTAAGCCCCGGGCCACAGGGAGACGAGTAAGAGAATGGAAGGCTTTACCATCTTCGACGGGGTCGTGGCCGGCGTGATCGTGATTTCCGCAATCCTGGCCTATTCGCGCGGCTTCGTGCGCGAGGCGCTGTCCATCGCGGGCTGGATCATTGCCGCCATCGTGGCCTTCCTGTTCGCGCCGCGCGCCAAGGAACTGATGTTCGAGATCCCCTACCTGGGCGATTTCCTGAACGGGTCCTGCGAGTTGGCGGTGATCGCGGCCTTCGCGGCGGTCTTTGCGGTGGCGCTCGTGGTGATCTCGCTCTTCACGCCGCTCTTTTCCTCTGCGGTCCAGCATTCCTCGATCGGCGGTGTCGATGCGGGGCTTGGCTTTCTCTTCGGGGTGGCGCGCGGTGTGCTGCTGATCGTCGTGGCGCTCATAGCCTATGACCGCGTGGTCGGCAACGAGCCGATCGCGATGATCTCCGACAGCCGCTCGGCCGAGATCTTCCAGGTCATGCAGACCCGGATCGAAGAGCAGATCCCCTCTGACGCGCCCGGCTGGATCGTGCAGCGCTACGAGGAACTGGTGAACAGCTGCGGCCCCGCGCCCGCGAACTGAGCGCGGGTCACGGGGGGCTATTCCCCAGACAGGACATCTTTCGAACGCGCGAAAGGCCGCATTCAGGCTGCTGCCGTCGCTGGCGCTGGCGGGCCTTGCCGCCCTAATGATCGCCCCCGGTCTCTTCTGAGACCGGGATCAAACCGCGACGGGTGGAAGAAATCGCGATTTCACATAACTGTCACAGGTGACTTATGCTGCCCGGGCGTCTATACGGGCGCGGAATCGGTAAACGCGGAGCCCTCCCCCCCATGCGTGACCTCGACAAGCCCTTCCTGAGCCATCCGTTCGATGACGACAAGCTCAAGGAGGAGTGCGGTGTCTTCGGTGTGATCGGTGTCACCGACGCAGCGAATTTCGTGGCCCTCGGCCTTCATGCCCTGCAGCATCGCGGCCAGGAAGCGGGGGGTATCGTGACCCACGACCCCGAGCAGGGTTTCAACTCGGCCCGGCGCTTCGGCTACGTGCGCGACAACTTCACCTCGGCCGACGTGATGGCCACGCTGCCCGGCCCCATCGGCATCGGCCACGTGCGCTATTCCACCGCCGGATCGAAGGGCAACACCGCGATCCGCGACGTGCAGCCCTTCTTCGGCGAGTTCGCCATGGGCGGCGCCGCGATTGCGCATAACGGCAATATCGTCAATGCCGAGGAGCTTCGGCGCGAACTTATCGGGCGCGGCTCGATCTTCCAAAGCTCGTCGGACAGCGAATGCATCATTCACCTGATGGCGCGCAGCTACCAGAAGACCATCCCCGAACGCATGAAAGACGCGCTGCGCCGGGTCGAGGGCGCCTTCTCGGTCGTTGCCATGACGCGCACCAAGCTCATCGGTGTGCGCGATCCGCTTGGCGTACGCCCGCTGGTTCTGGGCAAGGTCGGTGATGGCTGGGCGCTGAGCTCGGAAACCTGTGCGCTCGACATCATCGGCGCCGAATTCGTGCGCGAGATCGAACCGGGCGAGATGGTGGTGATCACTGCCGCCGGCGTCGAGAGCTTCCATCCGTTCGAACAGCGCCCCTCGCGCCCCTGCATCTTCGAGCATGTCTATTTCTCGCGCCCCGATTCCATTCTCGGGGGCCGGTCCGTCTACGAAACCCGCGAGGCAATCGGCCGCGAACTGGCCAAGGAAGCCCCGGTCGAGGCCGATCTTGTCTGCCCGGTGCCCGATAGCGGCACACCCGCGGCCATCGGCTTTTCGCTGCAATCGGGCATTCCCTACGCCATGGGGATCATCCGCAACCAGTATATGGGCCGGACCTTCATCGAGCCAACCGAGCAGATCCGCAACATGGGCGTGCGGCTGAAGCTCAACGTCAACCGGGCGCTCATTCGCGGCAAGCGGGTCATTCTCGTCGATGACAGCGTGGTGCGCGGCACCACCAGCCGAAAGATCAAGGAAATGATCCTCGATGCCGGGGCCGCCGAGGTCCATTTCCGCATCGCCAGCCCGCCAACCGCCTGGCCCTGTTTCTACGGTGTCGATACCCCGCAGCGTGAAAAGCTCCTGGCCGCGACCATGAGCGAAGAGGAAATGTGCCACCATCTCGGCGTGGACAGCCTCAAGTTCATTTCCCTCGACGGGCTGTATCGCGCTGTGGGCGAGGCCGAGGGCCGCAACCCCAAATGCCCGCGCTACTGCGATGCCTGCTTCTCGGGCGATTACCCGGTGAAGCCCACCGACGTGGTGAATGCCGGGCGGCTCACGCTCAAGGAAAATGCCTGAGGTCCGGGACGAAACGGCCCCGGCCCCTGTCCCGGCCCCGCTGCGCTTCCGGCCGCATCATTTTCTCTGCGCGCTTGGCTACGAGGGCAAGGGCTATTCCGATGCGTTCACCGCCAACATGACCGCTATCGTCGTGGACCGGCTGCGCGCGCCCGGTGGCGCGGATGTGATGATCGAGACCACCGGCGCGACCGACGACATCTGCACCCCCTGCCCCAAGCGGCGCGGACGGCTTTGCACGAACCAGGCCGCCATTGCCACGCTCGACCGCGCCCATGCCGCCGCGCTGCGGCTGAAACCGCGCGAACGGCTGACCTGGGGCGCGGCGCAGCAGCGCATCCTCGACAACGTGCCGCCGGGCAGCCTGGAGCGGCTCTGCGCCGGCTGCCAGTGGCTCGAGCTCGGCCTTTGCGAAGCGGCCCTGACCCGCCTGCACGCGTCCCGCGCCTGAAAAGCCCCGCGTGGCGCGTCGGCCCATCGGTCTGCGCCGTCCCTCTTCGCCCTTCCGTGGCAACTGCGCGTCAAGGAGTGCCCCCGCGCCCTGCGGGGGTCGACGCGGCGCGCGCCCCGGTCGGCCCGCGGAAGGCGGGCCGATCCCTGCCGGGCCTCACCCGATCCGCGCCAGCACCGCGTCGATATCGGCCTTCAGCGCATAGTGATAGCGGCCCGTCAGCCGCCGTGGCCATTGCCGCAGCCTTTGGACGGCCGGGATGTCAGCCCGAGGCAGCGGTCCTTCGAGGGCCAGCACATCGTGCCCGATCCCCCGCGCCGCCGACGCGAGCGCCATCCAGGGCTCGCGCACCGGGTCGGGGCGCAGTTCCAGAAGCCGGGCCCCCGGCGCCATGAAGACCATGTTGGCCAGCCCCGCGCCGCTGGCCCCGATCACCAGCCGCGCGCGCGCCATTGCCCTGGCCTGCGCGGCCACGCTCAGCCGTTCGGGTCTCAGCACCCGCACGCCGCGCGCGGCCAGCGCCCGCTCCAGGGCGCGCTCGTTCACCACGATACGGCCCGTGAAGCCCCGGCGCGAGAGATAGACCACCTCTTCGCCCCCGGCCCCGGCTCCGGCCTCGGCCCCGATCTCGGATCGCGCCGCATCGAACCGGGCCGCAAGCGCGGCAAAGAGACCGCCCGCCCGGTGCAGGTAGTAGTTGAGGCAATCGGTGTAGATCAGCTCGTCCACGCGGATCAGCGGGGCCCGGATGGTCGTGCCAGGGGACGCGGGCAAGCCTGCCAGCGCCCGCAATTCGCGCTGCCAGCGCGTCAGGCGCGGGTCAAGCGGCGGGTAGCGTGTCAGCAGTCCCCGTGCGTCCAGGGCCGCCAGCCCGGTCAGACCGTCGAAGATGAAATGCCCATAGTTGCGCGCGGCCCCGGCCCCGCACCAAAGCGCCGCGCGGGCGATCCGGGGCAAGGTCCCGGCCCGCGCGGCCCGGGCCTGTGTCCGGGCAATGGCGGCATCCGGCACCTGGGCTGCCGGCGCGAAAAGGGGCGTGTAAGACCGGCCATCCAGCACCAGCCCAAGCGCGGGCGCCACCACCACGTTGCGTGCATGAACCAGGACCACGTCGCCAGCCGGTCCCTGCGCGGGCTCCAGCATCATGACGGACAGCCCCGCCTCGGGGGGATTGCCCTCCGCAAGCCGCGCGGCAAGATCGTCGCGCATGCTGCCGATGACCCGCTCGATGATCCGCTCTGTCATGGTCGACCACCACCCTCGTCACACGCGTCAACAGCTAGCGCGCCACGCCCCCGCTGCCAAAGGAAAACGCCGCCCCGAAGGGCGGCGTTTCGATCCGTGTGACCTGTCGGCGCGGGATCAGCCGCGCGACAGCGCCTTCCAGCCGCCCGCGACCAGCAGGGCCGCGATGCCGGCCTTCACGGCGTCGCCCACGAGGAACGGTGCCATGAAATAGGTCCAGTAGTAGCTGGTGAACTCGTTGCCGATCCAGCTGGCCTCGACGCCGAAGGCGCCTGCGACGGCCATCGGCCAGGCCAGGCCAGGCACGTAGAGCAGCGCCGAGATGACGAGGCCCGCCAGCGCGGTGCCGGCAACGCCCTTGGCAATGCCGCGCTCGGCAGCCCAACCGGCAGCCCAGGCCATGGCCACGAAACCAAGCAGGAAGCCCGCGGTCGGACCGAAGAAGGCGGCACCGTTCATGCCGTTGGCGAAGACGGGCAGGCCCATGGCGCCCTCGGCGAGATAGGCCACCAGCGTCGCTGCGCCAAGGCGCGAGCCATAGGCGAAGCCCACCATCAGGATGGCCAGCGTTTGCAGGGTCATCGGAACCGGGAACATCGGCACCGAGATCTGGGCGGCAACTGCGATGAAGGCCGATCCGGCCAGCACCATCATCACCTGTCGGGCGAAGCTGCTGGTGCCGATCAGGGCCTGGCTCAGGGTCGTTTCGCGGCTCATGCGCGTCTCCTCATGCGTAGAATTTCCCCTTTGACGGTCGTTTTCCCTGCCCCCATGCGCAAAGTCAAGCGGCTAACGGGCCGCGCCCCATGTGCGAGCCCCCTTGCCAAGCCCGCGCAAACCCGCCATCACCCGCAGCCATGAACAGCAAAGCTCTCGACGGCCGGATCGCACTTGTCACCGGCGCTTCGCGCGGCCTTGGGGCCGCCTGTGCAGAATGGCTCGCCGCGCGCGGGGCCCATGTGGTTGCCGTGGCGCGCACCACCGGCGGGCTGGAAGAACTCGACGACCGCATACAGGCGGCAGGCGGCTCGGCGACGCTGGCCCCGATGGACGTGGCCAACGAGGCGGCGATGGCGCATCTGTGCCGCTCGATCCACGATCGGTGGGGCAAGGCCGATATCTGGGTTCATGCCGCGATCCATGCCACCGCGCTGACGCCGGCGGGCCAGATCCGCGAAAAGGATCTCGACGCCAACATCGCCACCAATATCCGCGCGACCGCCCGGCTCATCTCCATGGTGGGGCCGCTCATCGCGCCCTCGGACAAGGCCACCGCGATCTTCTTCGATGACGAGGGCGAGGCCATGTATGGCGGGGCTTATGCCATGTCGAAGGCCGCGCAGCGGGCGCTGGTGACACGCTGGCAGGCCGAAAGCGCCAAGCACGGGCCGCGCGTGGAACTGCTGTCGCCCAAGCCGATGCCAACGGCGGTGCGCGCCCGGTTCCATCCCGGCGAGCCGCGCGAAGGGCTGGCTCAACCCCGCGACGAGGCCGAGCGCCTGCTCGCGCCCCTCTTCGCGGGCTGAGCCGGGCCTTGGGCGCGCGGCGCGCATGACAGCGGGCCGCCCTGCCCAAAGCCCGCCGGGCTTCTGGACGCTGGTGGGGCTTACCGCGCTCGCCCCTCTCACGCTCAACATGATCCTGCCCTCGCTTCCGGCAATCTCGGCCGAGATGGGCGTGGATTATGGCACCGCGACCCTGGCCGTGGGGGCCTACCTGGCGCTGACCGCCTTCGTGCAGGTCATCGCGGGCCCCCTGTCGGACCGCTTCGGGCGGCGCCCCGTGGTGCTGACCTCGCTGGCCATATTCACCCTCGCCTCGGCGCTTTGCCTGTCTGCCGAGGGCTTTGCCGCCTTCCTGGGCGCGCGGCTGGCGCAGGGGGCGGTGATTTCCTGCTTCGCCATGGCGCTGGCGATCACCCGCGACATCTATCCGCGCGAAGAGGCCGCGGCGCGGATCGGGCTTCTGTCGATGGCGATGGCGGTGGCCCCGATGCTGGGACCGCTTCTGGGCGGGCTTCTGGATGCGGCCTTCGGCTGGCGCGCGATCTTCTGGGCCTACCTTGCGGCGGGGGCGGTGCTTTTCGGGCTGTGCTGGCATGACCTGGGCGAAACCGGCGCGCGCGCGGGTGGCGGCTTCCGGCAGATGGCGCGCGCTCTCGGAACGCTCCTTGGGTTGCCCCGCTTCTGGGCCTTCGCGCTGGCGATGATCTTTTCCACCGGGCTTTTCTACGTCTTCCTGGCCGGGGCGCCGCTGGTGGCCTCGCAGGTGTTCGGGCTTTCGCCCGCCTGGGTAGGGGTGGCCGTCGGATCGGTCACCGGCGGTTTCCTGGCGGGCAGCTTCCTGTCGGCGCGCCTGGCCGCACAGGTGGGTATCGCGCGGATGATCCTGGCCGGGCGTATCAGCGCCACGGCGGGGCTGGCGGTTGGGCTGGGCGCGGTGCTGGCCGGCATGGGCAATCTCGGCGTGGTTTTCGGTGCGACGCTCTTCGTGGGCATCGGCAACGGGCTCACCATGCCATCGACCCAGTCGGGCGCGATGTCGCTGCGCCCCGAGCTTGCGGGCAGCATCGCCGGGATCACCGGGGCGCTGGTGGTGGCAGGCGGCGCGGTGCTGAGCACGCTGACGGGCCAGGTTCTGGCCCCTGCCACGGCCGACCGCGATCTTCTGCTGATCCTCTTCCTGGCCAGCCTCGTCAGCCTTGCCGCCGCGCTGTGGCTTTGGCGGGACGACAGCAAAACGGCCCCCGAAGGGGCCGCCTGATCGGACATTCGCCGGGCCTCTCAGCCCTGGCTGTCATCCTCTTCAAGCTCCAGCGCCAGCGCCTCGGCGCGGGCGGCAAGCTCGGCCAGGCTATCCGTCACCGAAGACGGGATGACCGGGACAGAAACCTGTTCGGGGTCCGGCGGCGGGGCGGTCTCAAGGTCCGAGATGCGCCGCGCCCGGTCGGCCAGGCGCTGCTCCGCATCTGCCAGGGCCCGTTCACGCGCGGCAATGGTTTCCTGCGCCTTTTGCAGATCCTCTTCGAGCCCCGCGGTCTTGTCGGCCAGCATAAGCCCCGCCATCAGCAGCATGCGCTCTGACGGCATCCGGCCGATCTGGCCCAGGATCACGCTGGCCTCGGTGTCCAGCATCCGCGCCGCGGCTTGCAGGAAAGGCTCTTCGCCCGCCTGGCAGGCCACGGAAAAGGGGCGGCCCCCGATATGAATCTCGATCTCAGGCATCGGCGGCGCCTCCTTCCAGCACGGGGCGAATCTCGGACAGGATCGCGCGGGCTTCGGCGGCTTCCGAGGCGCGCTCGGCGCGCAGGCTTTCCAGCTCGGCCGCGAGGGCTGCGGTCACCAGGTCGCTGTCGGGGGCACCCTCGCCCGCGACCGCATCGCGCAATTCGTCGATCGTGTCGCGCAGGGCACGGTTGCTGTCGCGCAGGCGCGCCAGTTCGCCCGAGGCTTCGGGCGCGCTGCTGTCGACCAGCGCCTGCAACTGGTCGAGCTTGCCCTGCACCTCGTCCAGCTGTTCGGTGGCGGCGTTGCGCTCCTTGCGCATGGCCTTGAGTTCGTCGCGCAGGCGCACGATCCGGCGGCGCAGCACGTTTTCCACTTCGCGGTGGCGTTCGAGCTGGCTTTCGATGGCCTCGCTCGCAGCGTCATCACCCCCCGCGTCCGCCGGGGCGGCAAAGGCCCCTGCCCGCGCGCTGTCCAGTTCCTCGGTCAGGGCCGAGAGCTGGCGCGCCGCCTCGTCGGCATCGGCCTGCCTTGCGGCCTCGACCGCGCGCACGCGCTCGCGCAGCTCCGCATTGGCGCTTTGTTCGGTGTGAAGGGCGGCCTGGGTTTCCTCCAGCGCCGCGCTCAGCGCCTCCAGGCGCTCTTCCAGTTCACCGGTGGTTTCCCCGCTGCCCGCATCGCCCGGTGCCATGACCGCGCCCCGCGCGGCGACCCCGCGCGCAATCCGGTCGAGCGCCGTGGTGATGCGCTGTTCCAGCGCTGCGATCTGCTCCAGATCCGTGGTCTCGCTCATTCTCTGCCACGCCTCTTGTTGTCTTGCCGTCCGGGGGCGCGGGCCGGACCGGTCTTTAACGCGCCTTTGGCGAGGCCCGGCCTGCCCGCCGACCCTCGCCCATAGCGAATCGCATCCGGGGGCGTTTTGCAACCGTTTCCGGCCCTTGAGGGGCCGATTTGGCGGAAAGGCCGCGCATTTTCGCGCCCAGGGGGTGCGCGGCGTGCTTGCACTCTGTCCCCCCTCTGCTAAACCCCCGCGCGAGCCCGTTCACACGAACCTAGAAGGACGCGACCCTTGGATCTCTCCGCCCTCGCCGCCCAGAACCCCGCGCATTGGCGCAAGGCCACCTGCATCCGGGCCCTCACGCTCGACGCCGTCGCCGCCGCCAATTCCGGCCATTCCGGTATGCCCATGGGCATGGCCGATGTCGCCACCGTGCTGTTCGAGAAGCACCTCAAGTTCGACGCGAGCACTCCGCGCTGGCCCGACCGCGACCGCTTCATCCTGTCGGCGGGCCATGGCTCCATGCTGATCTATTCGCTGCTGCACCTCACCGGCTATGCCGACGTGACGCTGGAGCAGGTCAGGAACTTCCGCCAGTTGGGCGCGATCACCGCCGGCCATCCCGAGTTCGGCCATGTTTCGGGTGTCGAGACCACCACCGGCCCGCTTGGCCAGGGCATCGCCAATGCCGTGGGCTTCGCCATGGCCGAGGAAAACCTGCGCGCCCGGTGGGGCGCCAAGGTGATGGACCACTACACCTACTGCATCGCCGGGGACGGCTGCCTGATGGAAGGCATCAGCCAGGAAGCGATCGGCCTTGCCGGGCGGCACGAGCTGAGCCGCCTCATCGTGCTGTGGGACAACAACGACATCACCATCGACGGCAAGGTGAGCCTGTCGGACCGCACCGACCAGGTCGCGCGCTTCAAGGCGTCGGGCTGGGACGTATTCGAATGCGACGGCCATGCCCCCGAAGCGATCGACGCGGCCATCACCGCGGCCAAGGCCAGCCCGCGCCCGGCCATGATCGCCTGCAAGACCCATATCGCCATCGGTCACGCCGCGCAGGACACCTCCAAGGGCCATGGCGCGCTGACCGACGCCGCGCAGCTTCAGGCCGCCAAGGAGGCCTATGGCTGGGCCTATGGACCCTTCGAGATCCCTGCCGAGCTCAAGGCCGAATGGGAAGCCATCGGTGCCCGCGGCGCCGCAGCCCGCGAAGAATGGGAAGCGCGTGTGGCGATGCTGTCCAATGCCAAGCAGGCCGATTTCGTCCGCGCCTTTGCCGGCGACATGCCCAAGAAGCTCTCAGCCACCATCAAGGCCCTGAAGAAGCAGGTCTCGGAAACCGCGCCCAAGGTCGCGACCCGCAAGGCCAGCGAAATGGCGCTGGAGGTGATCAACCCCGTGGTCGGCGAGACCATCGGCGGCTCGGCCGACCTGACCGGCTCGAACAACACCAAGACCGGCGACATGGGCGTCTTCGACGTCGATAACCGCAAGGGCCGCTACGTCTATTACGGCATCCGCGAACACGCCATGGCCGCCGCGATGAACGGCATGGCCCTGCATGGCGGCGTGCGCCCCTATGGCGGCACCTTCTTCACCTTCACCGACTATGCCCGTCCCTCGATGCGCCTGTCGGCGCTGATGGGGATCTCGGTGCAATATGTCATGACCCACGACTCGATCGGCGTGGGCGAGGACGGGCCGACCCACCAGCCGGTGGAACACCTGGCGATGATGCGCGCGACCCCCAACATGCTGGTCTTCCGGCCCGCCGACGCGGTGGAAACCGCCGAGGCCTGGGAAGTGGCGCTGACCCAGAAGTCGACGCCCTCGACCCTGGCGCTGAGCCGCCAGAACCTGCCCACGGTGCGCACCGAGCACAAGACCGCCAACCTGGTCGAAAAAGGCGCCTACGTGCTGGCCGATGCGACCGGCAAGCGCCAGGCGATCCTGATGGCGACCGGGTCGGAAGTGTCCATCGCGATGGACGCCCGCGACATCCTTCAGGCCGAGGGGATCGGCGTGCGCGTGGTGTCGATGCCCTGCATGGAGCTCTTTGCCGCGCAGGACGCCGCCTATCGCAAGCGCGTGCTTCCCGGTGGCCCCGTCCGCGTGGCCGTCGAGGCCGCCGTGCGCCAGGGCTGGGACCAGTGGCTCCTTGGCGAGCGCGGCCGCGAGGCCAAGGCCGGGTTCGTCGGCATGTCGAGCTTTGGGACATCCGCCCCGGCAGGCGAGCTTTACGCGCATTTCGGCATCACCGCCGAGGCCGTGGCCGCCAAGGTGCGCGACCTGCTCTGATCGGAATGGAAGCGCGCCGGGGAGAGACCTTGGCGCAGTTTCTGCGTCGGCGCCGTCCCGGGATCCTTCCCGGGACGGCGTTTTTTCTGCGGGACGGTCGAGGTCTCGGCGCGCC
>NZ_CAXREX010000262.1:0-2534 GCF_964229645.1 Nioella sp.
CCGTGATTTCCAGAAACACCGTGGCCACGCGCCCCCGGGAATCGATCACCGTCAGGTCCACGAAACCCGCGCCGGGCTGTCCGAGGTCCATGTCGCGGTCTTGCACGCCGATCCCGATGGGACGCCCGTTCCACAGCCAGGTGTAGGGCGGCGTGCCCCGATCCACGCGCGCCAGCAATGGCAACCCTTCTTGTCGCGCCAGCACGGCACCGTCGGGCGGAAAGGCGATCTGGGGCGCATCCGGGTCTGCCTCCGTCGTGCCGCGCCCGGTGAAATGGCGAAGCGGCGGCGGCAGGTCCGTGTGGGAAACGGTCAGTGCACCCGGCGGCGGAGGCGGGAGCGGGGCGAGGCGCGGAGCCGTTCGGGCGAAGGCCTCGAACAGTAGCGGAGCCGCGACATCGGCCCCGAAGGCCCCGGGCACCGAGGCTCCATCGGCCCGGCCAAGCCAGACACCCACCACGTAACGGCCATCATAGCCGAAGGCCCAGGCATCGCGGTGTCCGTAGCTTGTTCCAGTCTTGAAGGCGAGCCCGTTGCGCGGCGCGTTCGCGGGCGGAAGCATGCCAGACAGGATGTCTGCCACATACCAACTGGCGACGGGAGAGAGCACCTGAACAGGCTCTCCCGCAGCTTCGCCGTCCCGATAGTGGAGCGGCACATAGGACCCGCCCGAGGCCAGCGCCCCGTAGAGACGCATCAGGTCTTCCATCGTCACGCCAACGCCGCCAAGCGCCACGGCAAGACCGGGCTGTCCGGCGGGCAGTTCCGGGCTCATGCCGGCACGCCGCATCCGGTTCATCAGCTCGGCCGGACCGATCTCTTCCAGCAAAGACACCACGGGAATGTTCAGCGAGGCCTGCAAGGCGTCGCGCACCGACAGTTCCCCGCGGAAGGCCAGGTCGAAATTCTGTGGTGCATAGGTGCCGAACCGGGTTGGACGATCCTCGATCAAGGTTTCGGGATGGATCAGCCCTGCTTCGAAGCCGATCCCGTAGATCAGCGGCTTCAGCGTCGATCCGGGGCTGCGCAGCGCCTGCGTCATGTCGACGAAGCCCTGGGCCGGGTTATCGGAATAGGCGGCGGACCCGACCGAGGCCAGCACCTCGCCGGTCTGGTGGTCCATCACCATGATCGCGGCATTCAACCGGTCATCCTGTCCCCGCACCGCCGCACGCGCGAGCGCTTCCATCTGCTCCTGCAGCGTTGCATCGATGGTCAGCCGGTGCTGGCCAGCCGGGTTTTCCGCCAGGATCCGGTCGGACAGGTGCGGGGCCAGCAGGGGGAAATCGCGGCGCTCAGCGGGCAGGGGTTCGGCCATGGCGGTCGCCACGGCGTCGGGGGTCAGAACGCCAAAGGTCTCCGCCCGCTGCAAGACGCGGTTACGGGCTGCCAGCGCGTTTTCCGGGTTGCGGTCGGGGCGGCGGCTGTTAGGGGCCTGTGGGATCGCCACCAGCAACGCGGCCTCGGCGGTGGTCAGTTGCCGGGGTTCCTGCCCGAACCATGTGAAGGTCGCGGCGCGCACGCCCTCGATATTCCCGCCATAGGGCGCGAGGTGCAGGTAGAGCGTCAGGATCTCGTCCTTGGTCAGCTGCCGTTCCAGCGCCAGTGCCAGCCTGATCTGGCGGAACTTGCCGCGCCAGGTGCCCGTTCCACTATCTTCCAGAAGGCGCGCGACCTGCATGGTTATGGTGGACGCACCCGAGACGATCCGCCCATTGGTCAGGGCCTGCCAGCCCGCCCGCGCCATCGCGCGCCAGTCGACACCGGCATGGCGGTAAAAGCGCCTGTCCTCGAAGTTGAGCAGAAGGTCGATGAATTCCGGGTCCACGTCCGACAGCGACACCGGCAGGCGCCAGCGCCCGTCCTCGACCGTGTAGGCGCGCAGAAGCGCCCCGTTCCGGTCGAGCACCTCGACCGAGGTGACAGGCACCAGCGGTGGAATCACCGTTGCGTCGATCCAGTCATCGAACCGGTCCCGCGCCAGCCCAGCCGCCAGCAGCAGCGCTGCCAGCCAAAGGAAAACCCTGGCCCGGATCACTCGGTGATCACCACGTGGCCCGAAGCCGTCTGTGCCCGGAAGGCGGGTCGATACATGTCTTCGACCGAAGCCGCCGGGTGGTGGAAGCTGCCGGGGCTGACCGCGCGCACGATGTATGCCAACCGCAGCGGATCGCCCCCTTGGTGAGTAATGGCGGCAAGGAACCGGTCTTGCCGGAATTCCGTGTGGTCGGCGTAATCGGTCAGGCCCAGATCGCCCAGGGCCCCGATATCCCCCGCGCGCAAGAGGTTGGGATTGTCGATCTCGAAGCCAGCTGGCAGCGGGTCATTCACCATCAGCCGTGCCGTGCGGTCGCTGAAGCCCGTCACCGCCACAACGGCCACCAGCCGTGTGCCCACGCTGACCTCGGCAGGATCCGCGGGCAAGCCATCGAGCGTCATGTAGCTGCGGGTGATGCGGTAGCCATTCCCCCCGGCCTGGGTATCGCCTTCGGCCTGGCCATAGCGGGTGAGGGTCAGCACCTCTTCGCGGTCAC
>NZ_CAXREX010000263.1:0-2084 GCF_964229645.1 Nioella sp.
TGTCGGAATGACAGGCATCCCGGTTCTGAATGTGAACAACAACTGCTCGACCGGATCGTCCGCCCTGTTCCTGGCCAGGCAGGCAGTTGAAAGCGGCGCGGTCGAATGTGCTCTGGCACTTGGGTTCGAACAGATGCAGCCCGGCGCAATCGGTGCGATGTTCCATGACCGGGTCAGCCCCTTTGCGGCATTCGACAGAGAAACCGACGAACTGGTTGGCAGTGCCGAGATCCCGCTGGCGCTGCGGTACTTCGGCGGTGCGGGCAAGGCGCATATGGACGAGTTCGGCACCCCCCTGGAAACCTTCGCAAAAATCCGCGCCAAGGCCAGCCGACATGCTGCGAAGAATCCGGTTGCCCTGTTCCGGCAGGAGGTGACGGCGGAAGACGTCATGGCCACCCAGGTCGTCTGGCCCGGCATCATGACCAAGCTCATGGCCTGTCCGCCAACCTGTGGCGCGGCCGCCGCGATCATTTGTTCCAAGGAATTCGCCGACAAGCACGGACTGGACAGTTCGGTTCGGATCGCGGCGCAGGCCATGACGACGGACGGCCCGGAAACTTTCGAAGCCCATGACATGCGCGAAGTGGTCGGCTTTTCGATGGCCAAGCGCGCCGCCGATCAGGTTTACGAGGACGCGGGCATCGGGCCCGAGGACGTGGATGTGGTCGAACTGCACGACTGTTTCGCCCACAACGAGCTGATCACCTATGAGGCGCTTGGCCTTTGCGGTCGCGGCGAAGCGGCGAAATTCGTTGATGATGGCGACAACACCTACGGCGGAAAATACGTGACCAACCCGTCGGGCGGTCTATTGTCCAAAGGCCATCCGCTTGGGGCGACCGGCCTAGCGCAATGTACCGAGCTCGTTCAGCAGCTTCGCGGCCAGGCAGATGCGCGCCAGGTTGATGGCGCACGTCTGGCGCTTCAGCACAATCTGGGCCTCGGCGGGGCCTGCGTCACCACGCTTTATGAAAAAGCCTGATAGCGCCTTTCGGGAGGAATCAATATGACTGGAAAACTCGACGGGCGCGTGGCGCTGGTCTCGGGCTCGGGCCGGGGCATTGGCCGCGAAATCGCTCTCAAACTGGCCTCGGAAGGGGCCCGGCTGGTGATCAACGATCTGGATGCGGATCCGGCCAATGAAACCGCCGAGGCGGTGCGCGCAATGGGAGCTGAGGCCGTGGTCTGTGCCGGCAGCGTTACCGAAGACGGTTTTGCCGAACGGTTCATCAAGACCGGCGTGGACAGCTTTGGCGGGTTAGACATCATCGTGAACAACGCAGGCTACACTTGGGATAGCGTCGTTCAGAAGATGTCCGACGAACAGTGGCAGGCGATCATCGACGTCCACCTGACGGCACCTTTCAAGATCCTGCGCGCCGCGCAGCCGGTGATCAGCGCCAAGGCCAAGGAAGAGGCCGCTGCCGGACAGGAAGTGTTCCGCAAGGTGGTCAACATCTCGTCCATCGCAGGGACCGGCGGCAATGCTGGCCAGATCAACTATTCCGCCGCCAAGGCCGGCATTCTGGGTGTCACCCGGACGATGGCCAAGGAATGGGGCCGCTACAAGGTCAACGTCAATGCCGTGGCTTTCGGCCCGATCCGCACCCGCCTGACCGAGGGCAGCGCCGACGGAGACAGCACGATCCAGGTCGAGGAAAAAGAGATCAAGGTCGGCGTGAATCCCGACCTTCTGACCCAGATGGAGCGCATGATCCCGCTGGGCCGGGTCGGCACGCCGGAAGAGGCAGCCGGTGCCGTCTATCTGTTCTGCTCACCCGAAGCTAACTTCATTTCAGGCCAGCACGTCATCTGCGGTGGCGGTTTCGTGATCTAAGGCATTTGCCCGGACCCGATGGCAAGGTCCGGGCAAGAACGTTCATGTCCGGGCGGCCCCATGATGGCCGCTCGGACGGTCTTTACCGCACCCGCCACGCGAGCATGCTCAGAAAGGTTGACTCACGTACATCGTTTACCTAACAGTCGTTAGTTAGGCGCTGAGGTGAATAGAAGACCCATGAAACAAACCACGACAAACAAAGCCCCCGAGACAGCGCGCAGCGCGGTCGGACGGGACGGGG
>NZ_CAXREX010000264.1:0-5651 GCF_964229645.1 Nioella sp.
CAAGCAGAAGACGGCATACGAGATCTACCAGTGTGACTGGAGTTCAGACGTGTGCTCTTCCGATCTGGATAGCCCAGCTGGACGCCGCCGGGCGGCGGGCCGAGCTGCGCATCGCGGCGCTGCCCTCGGTCGCGGCGGGCCTTCTGCCCCGCGCCGTGGTCGAATTCGAACGGCTCTCGCCCAGCTCCACGCTGACCATCCTCGACGGCCCCATCGGCTTTCTTGTCGAGCGGCTGCGCGAGGGCGCGGTGTCCATGGTGATCGGCCGCCTCGGGGAACCGGCGATGATGCAGAACCTTTCGTTCACCCAGCTCTACCAGGAAGTGGTGGATTTCGTGGTGCGTCCCGGACATCCGCTGCTCGACGCCCCCAGGCTGGAAGACATCGTGCACTGGCCCGTGATCTACCCGCCCGCAAACGCCGCGATCCGCCCGCTGGTTGAACGCTTCCTGATCAGCCATGGCATCGGCGTGCTCAATACCGCCATCGAAACCGTCTCCGGCGCCTTCGGCCGGGTCTATACCCGGGAAAGCGACGCGGTCTGGATCATCTCGCGCGGGGTGGTGATGAACGAACTGGCCGAAGGCCGGCTGGTGCGCCTGCCATTCGAAACCGACCTGACGCGCGGCCCGGTAGGGTTGCTCAGAAGGGACGACGCGGAACCCGAGGCCGAAGAAGGCCTCTTCGTTTCGGCCCTGACGCGCACGATTGCCCAGATGGGCCTCGCAGGCTGACTCCGCCTTCATTGTTCCGGAAGTATCCCGGGGGCGTCGCCGTCAGGCGACGGGGGCAGCGCCCCCAAACGTTTTCCGCTGCGGAAAACGCCCGCGATCCGCGCCGGATCGCGCGGGTCGGCGCGACCCGAAGGGCGCGGCGAAACGGGGTGACAGGGGTGCGCGCGCGCCGCTAGTCTGGACCGGCAGTTCCAGGGACGACCCGCCAATGGCCATCTACAATCTCGGCTCGATCAATATCGATCACACCTACCGCATGGCGCATCTGCCTGCACCGGGGGAAACCATCGCCGCCTCCAGCCTGCTGACGGGGCTCGGCGGCAAGGGGGCCAACCAGTCGATCGCCATTGCCCGGGCGGGCGGGGCGGTCTTCCATATCGGCTGTATCGGGCCCGAAGGCGGCTGGACGGCCGAGCGCATGGCCGCCGACGGGGTCGATATCGCCCATGTCTCGAAGAGCGCCACGCCCACGGGTCATGCCATCATCGCCGTCGATGACGGCGCCGAGAACGCGATCATCCTCTTTCCCGGGGCCAATCGCCAGATCAGCCCAGGGGCGGCGCAGGAGGCGCTGGCACGGGCCGCGCCCGGCGACTGGCTCCTGCTTCAGAACGAGACCAGCGCCGGGGTCGAGGCCGCGCGGGCGGCGCGGGCGCGCGGGCTCAGGGTCTGTTACTGCGCGGCTCCCTTCGACCCCGAGGCGGTGCGCGCCATCCTGCCTTTCACCGACCTGCTCAGCGTCAACGAACTCGAAGAGGCGCAGCTGGCCGCCGGGCTGCCCGAGGGCGCGCTCGATCCCGTGGCCCGGCTCGTCACCTATGGCAAGCGTGGTGCCGCCTGGCGGGAGCCGGGGCGCGAAGAGCGGGTGGGCGCCTTCGAGGTCACCCCTGTCGATACCACCGGGGCAGGCGACACCTTCCTGGGCTACGCGCTGGCCGGGATCGACGCGGGCCTTCCGCTTGACCAGGCGCTTCGCCGCGCCTCGGCGGCCGCCGCGATCCAGGTCACGCGGCCCGGGGCCGCCGAGGCGATCCCCCAGGCGCGCGAGGTTGCCGATTTCCTCGCCGACCGCGCCTAGTCGCCCGTGGCCTCCGCTCCCGGCTCGGCCAGGAACGGGGCGAGGCTGCGGGTGAAGGCATCGATGAAGTCCAGCACGATGGGCGTGCGGCTGCCGGTGGCCGGACGCAGGATCGTCAGCCGGTGGTGGATCGCCGGTTCGAACGGGCGGATGACCAGTCCCCGATCTGCGAATTGCTCGGCGTCGAGCGCGCTGACAACCGAGGCCCCGGCGCCTTCGGCCACCATCATGCAGGCGGCCGTGAACTGGCGCACCTCGATCCAGGAATTGATCTCGACCCCGTAATTGGAAAAGGCGCGGCTGAGGCGATGGAAGAAGCGGCTGTCGCGGCGCGTGTGGATCATCTTCTCGCCCGCCAGGTCCAGCGGCGTGATGACCGGCTTGGCCTGCAACGGGTGGCCCGGCGGCAGGATGCAGGCTGAGCGGATCAGGATGTCGCTGCTTTCGGTGGCGGGGTGGCCCGCGAAGGCATCGGTGATGCCGCAGTCATATTGCTCGCCGATGATCCATTCGAGGATGCGCTCGGGCCGGTCGGGCTCCAGCGTCACGGTCACGCCGGGCCTGTCCTCCAGGAAGGCGACCAGCACCCTGGGCAGGTGGCTGATGGCAAAGCCCGGCAGGCAGGCAATGCGGATATGGCCGCCGGTGCGTTCGGTCAGGTCGCGGCGCAGGTCCTCCAGGTGATCCAGCCCATCCAGCACGCGCCGCACCTCGGCCAGCAGGTAGCGCGACTCACTTGTCGGCACCAATACCCCCTGGCGGCGTTCGAACAGCTCGAAGCCGATGGATTTCCCGAAATCCGAGAGCAGGCGGCTCACCGCCGGTTGCGAAACACCAAGTGATTTCGCCGCCTTGGTTACGTTGCCGGTTTCCGCAACGGCGCGGAAGGCTTCAAGCTGTCTTAGCTGGAATTTCAAAGGGTTACTCCTGTTTCTGCCACGGCGAAAAAGCGCGCGCCGCCACGCAAAATATAACATCTTATTATAGTATATGTTATAAAAAATTCACTTGAATTATTTCCGGCCCTCCCGAAACCTTACGCACGCAACCGCTGCATTTCTGTCAGGGAGAGATGAAATGACCTTCACCAAGACGCTTCTGGCGGGCACCGCTCTGTTCGGCCTCATGGCCGGGGCGGCAGCCGCTCAGACCGAGATTCACTGGTGGCACGCCATGGGCGGCGCCAACGGGGAACGCATCGACCGCATGGCCGCCGAATTCAACGCCATGCAGTCCGATTACGTGATCGTGCCCACTTACAAGGGCAACTACACCGAGACCATGACCGCCGCGATCGCCGCGTTCCGGGCCGGTGAACAGCCGCACCTGGTGCAGGTCTTCGAGGTCGGCACCGCCACCATGATGGCCGCCGAAGGCGCGATCTACCCGATCGAACAGCTGATGGAAGACGCGGGCGAACCCTTCGACGGGTCGGCCTACCTGCCTGCCGTGGTCTCCTATTACCAGACCCCCGAGGGCGAGCTTCTGTCGATGCCCTTCAACAGCTCCACCCCGGTGCTGTGGTATAACGCCGATGCGCTGGCCGCGGCTGGCGTTGACGTGCCCACCACCTGGGACGAGATGGAAACCGCTGCCCGCGCGCTTGTCGACAGCGGCATGGAATGCGGCTTCTCCTTCGGCTGGCAGAGCTGGGTGATGGTCGAAAACTACTCGGCCTGGCACAACCTCCAGATGGGGACCCAGGAAAACGGCTTTGCCGGCTTCGACACCGAGTTCACCTTCAACAACGAGGCCGTGATCAACCGCCTCCAGGCCATCGCCGACATGCAGGAGGACAACCTCTTCGTCTATGGCGGTCGCCGCGGTGACTCGCTGCCGATGTTCACCAACGGTGAATGCGGCATGTGGATGAACTCCTCGGCCTATTACGGCTCCATCGTTTCGCAGGCGGAATTCGAGTTTGGCCAGACCATGCTGCCGCTCGATACCGACGTTGCCGATGCACCGCAGAACTCGATCATCGGGGGCGCGACGCTCTGGGCGCTGCGCGGCCATGACGCCGCCGAATACGAAGGCCTGGCACAGTTCCTGACCTATCTGTCCTCGCCCGAAGTGCAGGCATGGTGGCACCAGGAAACCGGCTATGTGCCGATCACCACGGCAGCGGCCGAACTGAGCGCAAGCCAGGGCTTCTACGAGGCGAACCCCGGCACCGACACCGCCGGCCAGCAGCTCAGCCTGAACGCGCCGACTCCGAATTCCCGCGGCATCCGCTTCGGCAACTTCGTGCAGGTGCGTGACGTGATCAACGAAGAGATGGAAGCCCTCTGGGCCGGCACCATCAGCGCCCAGGAGGCGATGGACAACGCGGTGGAACGCGGCAACGAACTGCTGCGCCGCTTCGAACGCTCCGTGAACTGATCGCGGGCGTACCTCCCGCGATCCTGCCCGGCGGCTGTCCCTGGCCGCCGGGCCTTTCCCACCCCAGTTTCCGGCCCGATCCCGATGCTCAAGCGCGTGCATTTCCCGGCGTCCCTGCTGCCCTACCTCCTGGTGGCCCCGCAGGTGATCATCACGCTGATCTTCTTCATCTGGCCCGCGAGCCAGGCGGTCTACCAGTCCTTCCTGATCGAGGATGCCTTCGGCTTCTCCACCGAATTCGTCTGGTTCGAGAACTTCGAGTATCTCGCGCAGGACCGCCATTACCGCAGCGCCTTCGGGCGCACGCTGTTCTTCTCTGCCGCCGTGGCCTTCGTGTCGATGAGCTTCGCGCTGATCCTGGCGGGCTTCGCCGACCGCGTGGTGCGTGGCGCGACCGCCTACCGCACGCTTCTGATCTGGCCCTACGCCGTGGCCCCGGTCCTGGCCGGCGCGCTGTGGCTGTTCATGTTCAATCCCAGCATCGGCATCTTCCCCTACCTGCTGGAGATTCTGGGCTATGACTGGAACCACTACCTCAACGGCAACCAGGCGATGTTCCTGGTGATCCTGGCCGCGGCCTGGAAGCAGGTCGCCTATAACTTCCTGTTCTACCTTGCCGCCATGCAGTCGATCCCGCGCTCGATCATCGAGGCGGCGGCCGTCGACGGGGCAGGGCCGATTCGCCGCTTTGCCACCGTGATCTTCCCGCTGATCTCGCCCACCACCTTCTTCCTTCTGGTGATCAACGCGGTCTACGCCTTCTTCGATACGTTCGGCATCATCCACGCGGTGACCCAGGGCGGGCCTGCCAATTCGACCACCACGCTGGTCTACAAGGTTTTCAACGACGGCTTCATCGGGCTCGACCTGGGCGGCTCTGCCGCGCAATCCGTCATCCTCATGATCCTGGTCATCATCATGACGGTGATCCAGTTCCGCTACATCGAGAAAAGGGTTCAGTACTGATGGTCGAGAACAGGCCCCTTCTTGCGATCCTGGCCCATGCGGTGCTGCTGTTCGGCATTGCCCTGGTGGCGCTGCCGGTCTGGATCACCTTCGTCGGTGCCAGCCACGAGGCCGAGCGCATGCTGCAATCGCCCATCCCGATGTGGCCGGGCGACCAGTTCTTCGTGAACCTGCGCCAGACCTTCTTCGGTTCGGGGCTGGAGGGCACCGAGACCGCGCCGGTCTGGATGATGCTGATGAACTCGATGATCATGGCGCTGATGATCGCGATCGGCAAAATCGCCATTTCGCTCTTGTCGGCCTTCGCCATCGTCTATTTCAAGTTCCCCTTCCGCATGGGCTTTTTCTGGATGATCTTCATCACCCTGATGCTGCCGGTCGAGGTGCGCATCCTGCCCACCTTCGAGGTCATCGCCGACCTGGGAATGCTCAACAGCTACTGGGGGCTGACGGTGCCGCTCATTGCCTCGGCCACCGCCACGTTCATGTTC
>NZ_CAXREX010000265.1:0-11924 GCF_964229645.1 Nioella sp.
GGCCGCCCCCGCCCGGCCCGCCCCACGGGACGCCGCGCCGAACGCGCGGCGAACCCGGCCACTACCCCCGCGACCGCAGGTTCCTTGACCCCCGCCAGCAAATGCCTAGGGTGCGCGCTAAACCCGGCACGATATTCCAGAGGCTCATATGGCACAGCGTCTTCACCTTGTTTTCGGCGGCGAACTGGTCGACCCCACCAAATCCGTTTTCAAGGATGTGGAGGCGATCGACATCGTGGGCATGTTCCCCGACTACGCCAGCGCCTATGACGCCTGGAAAGATGCCGCGCAGCGCACCGTGGACAACGCGCATATGCGCTACTACATCGCCCACATTCACCGGCTGCGCGACGAAGAGCGCGAAGCCTCCCCCACCGAGGAGCTGGACAGCTGACCGCCCGCCCCCCGCGCTTCTCTCTTGCCCTGTCCGCCTACCTGGCCTTCTCGGCCCGCGCCACGCGGTTTGCCGAGCGAAAGCTTGCGTCCCGACTGGAGGCAGGCAAGGAAGACCCCGAACGTATTGGCGAGCGGCGCGGCATTGCCGGTCTGGAGCGACCGGAGGGCGATCTTGTCTGGTTTCACGCCGCATCCGTGGGTGAATCGCTGTCCCTGCTCGAACTGATCCGCCGCATGTCCGAGGAACGCCCGGACCTGCGATTCCTGGTGACGACCGGCACCGTGACTTCGGCCCAGGTCATGGCCTCGCGCCTGCCGGCCACCGCAGTGCATCAATTCGTCCCGGTAGACGTGCTGCCCTGGGTGCGCCGTTTCCTCGACCATTGGCGCCCTTCGCTGGCCGTCTGGACCGAAAGCGAACTTTGGCCGGCGCTGATCTCTGAAACCCGCGCGCGGGGCGTCCCGATGGTGGTCATCAATGCGCGCATGTCCAAGACCAGCCACGATCGCTGGCGGTTCCTGCGCGGCATGGTCCGCAGCCTGCTGGAGCGCTTCGACGAAGCCCATGTGCAGGATGACCTCACCGCCGCCTATCTGCGCCATCTCGGGCTGCCGGGGCAGCGGTTGCACGTGACGGGCACGCTCAAGGAAGGGGCGGCTGCCCTGCCCTGCGACGAGGACGAGCGCGCGCGCCTCGCGGCTCATCTTGGCGGGCGTCCTATCTGGCTGGCCGGGTCGACCCACGAGGGCGAAGAGGAAAAGGTGCTGGAGGCCCACAGGCAGGCCCTGAAAGCCAATCCACGCCTGCTGCTCATCCTCGTGCCGCGCCATCCCCATCGGGGCGACGACGTGGCCGCGATGATCGAACAGCACGGGTGCAGTTTCGCGCGCCGCAGCGCTGGCGAGATGCCGGGCTCCGACCATGCCGTTTACCTTGCAGACACGCTTGGCGAGATGGGGCTTTGGTATCGGCTGGCCCCGATCAGCTTCGTGGGTGGGTCGCTGGAACCCGTCGGGGGGCACAACCCGTTCGAACCGGCAGCCCTCGGCTCGGTCATTCTGCACGGGCCCTATGTCAGCAACTTTGTCGATATCTTCCAGCGCCTCGCCGAGTCCAGGGCCTCGCGGCTGGTGTCATCACCCGAGTCGCTGGCAGAAGCTGTGAATGACCTTTTGAACCCTGACCGCGCGGCTGCCATGGCCCACGCAGCGTGGGAGGTCTGCTCGGCCGGGGCGGAAGTCACGGACCGGGCGCTCGACATGCTTTTTGACCATCTCGACCGCACCCCGCGGCTGACGGCGGCGGGCTGAGCGATGCAGGCCCCCCGCTTCTGGCATCGCAAACCGGGGCTTCTGAGCGTTCTTCTGTCGCCGCTCGGCGCACTCTATGCCGCTGCAACTGCGCGCAGGCTGCAGGGCGGGGCCTGGGAACGCCCGGACGTGCCGGTGATCTGCGTAGGTAATCTGAATGCAGGCGGCACAGGCAAGACACCGACCGTGATCGCTCTTGCCGAACGCCTGACCGCGCGTGGCGTCACCGCGCATGTGGTCAGCCGCGGCTTCGGCGGCAGCGTCGAAGGCCCGCATCGCGTCGATCCCCGCACCGACACGGCGGACGAGGTCGGCGACGAACCCCTTCTGATCGCGGCCTGGCTACCCACATGGGTTTCCAGGGACCGAGCGGCAGGTGCGCGTGCCGCCGTGGCGGCGGGGGCTAAGGTTATCCTGCTCGATGACGGGTTCCAGAACCCCGGTCTTGCAAAGGATCTGTCGATCGTGGTGGTGGATGCTGCCAAGGGCTTCGGCAACGGCCGCGTCATTCCCGCTGGCCCTTTGCGCGAACCGGTTGCAGCGGGCCTTGCACGGGCTGACCTTCTGCTCTCCATCGGCCCGGATGGCGCACAGGCCCGCTTCCGCAAGGACTGGGGCCATGCAGTAACCTTGCCTCATCTCCTCGGGCGACTGGAGCCGCTGCCAACCGGAATGCCTTTCGAGGGCCTGCCGGTTCTGGCCTTCGCCGGGATCGGTCACCCGGAAAAGTTCTTTGCCACGCTCAAGGCCATGGGGGCCAATCTGCTGCGCGGAGAAGCGCTATCGGACCACCAACCCCTGACCGAGGCCCTGATGGCGCGGCTGGAACAGGACGCAAAGGCGCTTGGCGCGCAACTGGTGACCACCGAAAAGGATGCCGTGCGCCTGCCGGCCAGTTTCCGCTCCAGGGTCTTGACCGTGCCCGTCCGCCTTCAACTGGAGGATTGGGACCCGCTGGACGCGGCGCTGGACGATCTGCTGACCTGATCCGCAGCGCTCACCGCTTCAGTTTCGGAGAGGCGCGGTCAAGCGACAGTTCTGCATCGGAAAAACGGAAAGGTGACCGGACACCCGGAATGCCCTCGGGCGCGATGCGCATGCCGCGCGCCTGAACCTGCGGGTCCTCGAACACTTCGGCCATGTCGTTGATCGGCCCGGCGGGCACGCCCTCGGCCTCGCACGCGGCCAGCAGGTCGGCCTTGGTGCATTCCCGCGTTCTGGCCATCAGCCGCGCGATCATCTCCTCGCGGTTTTTTACCCGGTCGGCATTGGTCAGGAAGTCAGGCGCTTCGGCCATATCATCCAGATCGAGGATCCGGCAAAGCCGCCGATACTGGGAATCGTTCCCGGTGGCGATGATGATGAAGCCGTCAGCGCAGTCGAACACCTGGTAGGGTGTCAGGTTGGGATGGTAGTTGCCTGTCCGGCCCGGTGGGGTGCCCGTGGCCAGGTAGTTCATGGCCTGGTTCGCCGTGATCGAAACCGCGCAGTCCAGCAGGGCCATATCCACGTGCTGCCCCTGGCCGGTCCGCTCGCGCTGATAGAGCGCCGCCAGGATGCCGCTGACCGAGTAAAGCCCGGTGAACAGGTCCGTTACGGCCACGCCCACCCGCTGCGGCTGGCCATCGGGATCGCCCGTGATCGACATCAGCCCCGACATGCCCTGGATGATGTAGTCATAGCCTGCGCGATGCGCGTAGGGACCGGTCTGGCCGAACCCCGTGATGGAACAATAGATCAGGCGCGGATTGACCTTGGACAGGCTCTCGTAATCCAGACCGTATTTCGCCAGCCCGCCAAGCTTGAAATTCTCGATCAGGATGTCGGCATCGGCCACCAGCCCGCGCACCATTTCCTGGCCTTCCTCGGTGCGGAAATCGGCCACGACGGACCGCTTGCCCCGGTTGCAGGAATGGAAATAGGCGGCGGTCGTGTCCTCCTCGCGCTCGATGAAGGGTGGGCCCCACTGGCGGGTATCGTCGCCCGCCGGGCTTTCGACCTTGATCACCTCTGCGCCGAGGTCAGACAGAGTCTGACCGGCCCAGGGGCCGGCCAGGATACGGGCTAGCTCAATGACCTTGAGCCCTTCAAGCGGTGCGCTCATCCCTCGACGTCGGCGATCAGACCGTCGAGAAGCTCCGACATCTCGGCATAGCTCATATTGCTGTAGAGCTCACCGTTGATGACGAAGCTCGGGGTGCCTTGCACACCATCGGCTTCGGCCTGCTCGGATGACAGGGTCACCATGGCCTGCGCCATGTCATTATCGGTCAGGCAGGCGTCGAGTTGGTCATCGCTTAGACCGGCACGCAGACCAAGACGGCGCAGGTTCGCGGCGACGGCGCCGGGCTCGCCCTGAACCCATTCACGCTGTTCTTCCATGATCATCTCGGAAATGCCGAAATAGCGCAGCGGGCCACCGCAGCGGGCCACCATCGCCGCCCACAGGCCGTAGCGGTCAAAGTAGATTTCCCGGATCACGAAACGGATTTGGCCGGTATCGACATAGTTCTCGACGAGCTGGGGATAAACTTCTTCGTGGAACCGCGCGCAGTGCGGGCAGGTGAAGGAGGCATATTCGATCACGGTGATCGGCGCATCGTCGGAGCCCATGACCATCTCGATCACTTCGGGGGCGGCGGTATCTTCGGCTTCTGCATCAGCAGGCTCGGAATCACTGGTTCCGGCCTCCTGCGCGCTGGCAGCCATCAAGGGCAGGCTGGTCTGGTTCGAAGCAACCTCGCGCGAGGCGCTGAGATAGATGTACCCGCCAAGCACCACCATCAGGGCGGACAAGGCGGACAGGATCAGGGTGCGGGACATGTGAAATGCTCTCCTCAATGGCTGTTCTTGGTTAAAACGTTCCGGGCAAGGCGTTCAAGCGCATCCTTCAACCGGTCGTCGGAAATGGGGTCGGCTGCGGCCTTGGCAGCCGCCAGAACCTGCGGTGTGGGTTCGGGTTTCGGCTTCTCTCGGGTCTCGAAGGCCACCTGACCCTCGGCGAACCCGGTTGGTGCGGTCTGGGTGATCTGCACCTTGCTGACCGCGTTGTAGCCATAGCAAGCATTCACCTTCTGGCGGATCGCCTCTTTCTGCATTTCCAGCAAAGGGGCGTGCCCGCCGGTGGTCAGCAGGACAAGCGTCGAGCCGATCCCGTCACGCGAATGGCGGATCTTCACGGGCCGGGCACAGCTGGCAATCTCCGGCCCCACGACCTCTGCCCAATGGGTCAGCAGTTTTGCCTCGGCAAAGCCGCGCTTCTCGAACGCCCCGCGCATATGCCCCGCCACCAACCGCGCGGCCGGTTCGAACCCGCGCTTGCGGCGCGAGGGTGGCTTGGTCATGGTGGGCTTCGTTGCCGCCATCGGGGTTTCCTTTCCTGCGGGTTAATTTAACTCTCCGGAGGGCCGGAACCAATGGGTCAGACACGAAGGAAGCATAACGCTTGCGTGACGAAGATTACAGCGCCGTCCTGCTGGACTGGTATGACAACCATGCGCGCACCCTTCCGTGGCGTATCTCGCCGGGAGACCGCAGGGCAGGCGTTATGCCCGACCCCTATCGCGTCTGGCTGTCCGAAGTGATGCTGCAACAGACGACGGTCGCAGCGGTGAAGGACTATTTCCAGCGCTTCACCACGCTCTGGCCCACTGTCGGCGCCCTCGCCGCAGCCGAGGACGCCGCCGTCATGGGGGAATGGGCTGGGCTTGGCTACTACGCGCGGGCGCGCAACCTGCTCAAATGCGCGCGGGTGGTGGCGGGTGATTTGGGCGGGCGATTTCCCGACTCGGAGGCCGGGTTGCTCGACCTGCCCGGGATCGGCCCTTACACGGCGGCGGCCATCGCCTCGATCGCCTATGACATCCCCGCGCCGGTGATGGACGGCAATGTCGAGCGCGTGATGGCGCGGCTCTTTGCGGAAACGATGCCCCTGCCCGACGTGAAGCCGGTGCTCAAGGCCCACGCGGCCCGCCTGACGCCAAACACTCGCCCGGGCGACCACGCGCAGGCCGTGATGGACCTCGGTGCCACAATCTGCACCCCTCGCAACCCCGCCTGCGGCATCTGCCCCTTGCGGGACCCGTGCAAGGCCCGAGCAACGGGAATCGCGGCCGATCTGCCCGCGAAGGCCCCGAAGAAGACCAAGCCCACCCGCCTTGGCATCGCCTATCTCGTACGGCGCGCAGACGGGGCCTGGCTTTTGGAAACACGGCCCGAGAAGGGTTTGCTTGGCGGCATGTTGGGCTGGCCCGGAACCGACTGGACTGAGAGCGCACCGCCAGAAAACCCGCCGATTGCCGCCCGGTGGCACGATCCGGGGCTGGAAGTGCGCCACACCTTCACGCATTTTCACCTGCGCCTCTCACTGCGCCTGGCCCTTTTGGAAGATGGCACGCCGACACGCGGACGCTTCCTGCCAAGACAGGAGTTTCGCCCCGCCAACCTGCCGACCGTCATGCGCAAGGCCTTTGACCTCGCGCAAGGTGCGTGGCCAGAGGATTGAGATAGCGTCCGGCTTGGGCGACACTTGCCGAATATCATCCTCTCACCAGTTCCCGACGCACCCGTCACGAAGGCCCCGAACATGATCCCCGCTTCCCAGGTTTCCAAGCTTCAGAACGCCCAGCCATTCTGGATGTCCGTCCTACTTGTGCCGCTCGCAGTGATCGGGGCCTGGGCCGGGGGGCTGGCGCTGCTGCTGCTGCCGCTCTACGCGATCGGGCTGACCACGCTGCTCGACGCGCTCTCGGGTCTCAACCAGGAAAATCCCGACCCCGAAACGCCGGAGGAGGGACTCTTCTGGTATCGGCTGGTCACGCTGATCTGGTTCCCGGTGCAATTCGTGACGGTCCTGTCGCTGATCTGGTTTGCGACCCATTCGGATCACCTTGCCGCCTGGGAAAAGATCCTGCTGTTCTACGGCGTCGGCGTGATGTCGGGGGGCATCGGCATCGTCTACGCGCACGAACTGATGCACCAGAAGAACCGGGCAGAACGCTGGTTGGGCGACCTGCTGATGGCGTCGGTGCTCTACAGCCATTTTCGCAGCGAACACCTGCTGGTCCACCACATCCATGTGGGCACCCCGCGCGACCCTGTGACCGCGCGCTACAACGAGGGGTTCCATCGCTTCTTCTGGCGCGTGCTGCGCGATTGTCCCCGTTCGGCCTTCCGGGTGGAAAAGGCCATGCTGGCCCGCAAGGGCAAGCCCTGGCATGACGCATCAAACCCGTTCTGGCGTTACTGGGCGCTGCAAGGCGCGATGATCGCGCTTGTTCTCATGATCGGAGGTTGGGGCGGGTTGGGGCTGTTCCTGTTCCAGGCCTTCATTGCAGTGTCCTTGCTGGAACTGACCAATTACATCGAGCATTACGGCCTGACCCGAAAGCATCTGGGCGGCGGCAAGTATGAACATGTCCAGCCACGCCACAGCTGGAATGCATCGCACCGGGTGTCGAACTGGCTGCTGATCAACCTCCAGCGCCATTCCGACCACCACTACAAGCCGAGCCGCCGCTTCCCGCTTTTGCAAACCTATTCCGAGGCAGAGGCGCCGCAACTGCCGCTTGGCTACCCTGTCATGACGCTCTTTGCCCTGTTCCCGCCCCTTTGGCGCAAGCGGATGAATCCGCGCGTGCGCCAATGGCGACAGATGTATTACCCGGAAATCACTGACTGGCAGGACTACAACAAGGGCCGAACCCCCATGCCGCGCGGTGCAAGCTGAAAAAAGCCCCGCCGGGGCGCAAGGCCCGGGCGGGGATAGGGTCGTGCCGCAGGCAAAAGCCAGTTGGCACGGGCGGTATTGGTTGAAAATCAGCCGCGCAGCTCAGACCGGATCTGTTGACGCAGAAGGTCGATCGGCACGGTCTTTCCATCGCGGCGGAAATGCCAGTAGGTCCAGCCGTTACAGGATGGTGCCCCTTCCAGCTTGGCGCCAACCTGGTGGATGGATCCCTTGGTGTTGGAAATCACCAGCGTTCCGTCGGCCCGGATCTTGGCGACCTTGCCGCGCGGGCTGACCAGTTCTTCTCCGGGGTTGAGCAAGCCACGCTCCACCAGTTGACCGAAGGGAATGCGCGGTTCGGCTCGCTTGGACGTGCTGACTTCCAGCGAAGTCCGGTCAAAGCGGCGCGTTTCGCTCAGCCGCTTCTCGGCCACCTTGCGGTAGGCTTCTTCGCGCTCGATCCCGATGAAATCGCGTCCCAGCTTCTTGGCCACGGCCCCGGTGGTGCCAGTGCCGAAGAACGGGTCCAGCACGACGTCACCGGGGTTGGTGGTGGCCACGAGGATGCGATGAAGCAGGCTTTCGGGCTTCTGCGTGGGATGGGCCTTGTCGCCCTTCTCGTCCTTCAGGCGCTCATGTCCGTTGCAGATCGGCAGAACCCAGTCCGACCGCATCTGCACGCCTTCGTTCAACGCCTTCAGCGCCTCGTAGTTGAACGTGTATTTCGCGCCTTCGGACTTCGAGGCCCAGATTAGCGTTTCATGCGCGTTGGTGAAGCGTTTGCCGCGGAAATTTGGCATCGGGTTCGACTTGCGCCAAACCACGTCGTTCAGGATCCAGTAGCCCTGGTTCTGCAACTCTGCGCCCACGCGGAAGATGTTGTGATAGCTGCCAATGACCCAGATCGCGCCATTGGGCTTGAGCAGGCGTTGTGCGGCCTTCAGCCAGTCGCGGGTGAAGCGGTCATAGACGGCGAAACTGTCGAACTGGTCCCAATGGTCATCGACCGCATCGACCATGGAATTGTCGGGACGGTGCAGATTGCCCTTGAGTTGCAGGTTGTAGGGCGGATCCGCGAAGATCAGGTCCACCGACGCTTCGGGCAGACTGTTCATCACCTCGATGCAGTCCCCCGACATAATGGTATTGAGCGGAAGCACGGGGGCCTCCGTCTTCTTGGATTTTGTCATCACTCTGCCTCTGCCTCGCGCCTCTTTTGGGCGCTGAATTGCAGGGACAAGCATGAGTCAAAGGTGATTCGCCGTCAATTTCTTTTTTGAATCAGGAACTTACAGATTTTCCTTGATACAAGATGTTGTGGACGGGCTTGAAGCTGCGTCTATGGTGAGGGGTCACCCCCAAATCTAGAAGCGCCTGCTTGTGGTCTGCTGTCGGGTATCCGGCGTTGCGTTCCCAACCATAGCCTGGAAATTGCCTCGAAAGCGCCATCATGTGTTTATCCCGCCCCACTTTCGCCACAATCGAAGCCGCTGCGATGGACAGGCTGCGCCCGTCTCCCTTGACGATCGTGGTGGCCGGGCAGGGCAGTTCTGGCGGCAACGCGTTACCGTCGATCAGAGCGTGACCCACCGGTGCCAGGCCCTCAAGCGCCCGGCGCATGGCCAGGAAGGTGGCGTTGCGGATGTTGATCGCGTCGATCTCTTCCACGCTGGCCCACCCGAGCGACACCTCGGCCCTCTCCAGCAACTGTTCCAGCAACGCGGTCCGCTTGCGCGCGCTCAGTTTCTTGGAGTCGTTCAGTCCTTCGGGAATGGTGGCAGGATCCAGCACCACCGCCGCAGCCGTCACCGGCCCGGCAAGGGGACCGCGGCCCACCTCGTCTACCCCTGCGACACGCCCGCCGATCCGAGTCTCGAAACTGAAATCTGGACCTGTGTTCATGCCCCCGACAAACCATGCCCCCGCAACCGGCACAACGAAAAAAGGCGGCGAACCTTCGTCCGCCGCCTCTGCGGTTCTGCTCGATCAATGGTCGTGTTTACGACCGCACCCAACCATGACGGTAGAGGCACTGTGCATCGTAGACCTCGCGCCAGCCGTGATAGGTGAAGACCGACTCGCGGCAGCTGTCGGGCAGGTAGGCGTGGCTGTGCACGTGGCCCTGCATGCAGTGGGCACCATAGGCGCGCATGTCCAGGTTCGGCCCTTCGTAGCGGATGTAGCAGGACGAGGGGGCCACCATCTGCGGAACGACCACGACGGGCGGCGGCGCGTAATGCATCACCGGCGGCGGCGCAACGTAGCGTGTCACCGGGGCGGGCGCGTAGTGGGTATGGCTGCGCTGCCGGTCGATCAGGCTGTCGAGCAGCAGGATGCCGGCTGTCGCACCAAGGAATCGGTGCAAGTTCTGGTCATGGGCATTGGCTTCGGTGCTGGCGCCGACAAGGCTGGAAATCGAGACGGCCATGGCGAGGCCAGCCGAAGCAAGGGATTTGGGAAGGGTTTTAAGCATTGCTTGGTCTCCGGGGGCTGGAGTTGGGGACAGGTCATGAAAAGCCGTGCGATTGGGGAACGCGCGGCCCTGATGCACAGTCATCCGGCCCTGCAAAGACAGGCAATATCAGCGCCCCGCTATCCGATAACAGCCTGATTGGACGGCTCTGATATTGAATGTCAGACCGGTCTGACCCTAACTCGGACCCATGATGAAACAGCTTCTCCTCTCCCTCGCCCTCGCCGGGCTCGCCACTACGGCAAACGCAACTTGCTACGCCGACTACAAGGCAACGATGGATAACCCGCTCCGCCTGCATTACGGTGTGATCGAGTTGCCGGACTCCGCCTGTTCGGTCGGCGCGGCCGCACCTGTCATCGCAGGCCGTCTTTCGGGCGGCTGGCAGCTCCTGGAAGTGATGTCGGTCTTTGACGAGACCGGCCTAGCGTCGAGGAGAGACCGTGCAGGACAATACTACCTCCGCTTCTGAATCGCGGATTACCGGGACCCGCGTGGTCCAGATCGGGATCGCAGCCGTCGTCGCCATCCTCGCGGTGGCGGCGATCCTGCTATTTTCCTATCTGCCCGACGCGAATGAATTCAACGACGCGGTGCGGGAAATCTTCCTTGTCAACGACGCGTTGACGACGACGGAATCGATCCGCATCCTTGAAATCCTTGCCCAATCCGGCACGACCTTCTCCAAGGTCCTGGCCAGCTACCGGGCCATCATCTTCGTGCTGATCGTCTTCGCTACCGCGCTGCTGATTGCCTGCCTGGTGTTCCTGGTCACGATCATCACGCTCAATCGTCGCATGCACGAGATCGAGCGTTCGGGCATCCAGGTGTCGTCGCTCGTGGTCAGCCGCGAAGAAAACGTCGTCTATCTCAACAACCTGGAATTCAAGCTGACCAAGGCCGCGATGGAAACCCTCTCGGTCCTGGCCGAAGCGCGAATGGATGACGATGTGCTGTCGGGGGCCGAGATCGAATCGATGGTCTCGGGTAAGCCGGCTGCCGATTGCGAAGAAGCTGCGGGCGCAACCCGGATCAAGCGCCTGCGCGATACGCTTGGCAACCAGATGGTCAGTGAACTGCTGGTCAAGAACATCGCCCGCCGGGGCTACATGCTGGCGATCGACAAGGATGTCATCAAGATGATCTGAACGGGCTGCGGGCTAGCAGTTGTTGGGCCGCCCCCTGCCATAGCCTGATCGGTCCGAGATCGAGCCATTGTCGCTGTCTGTATAGCCCGTGCGCACGCCCCCTGTCCCGCGCGGGCAGGCATTCCCATCCGTCCAGGACCCGGTATCGCCATCCGCAGCCTGTGCCTGACCGGGAAACATCGCCAAAGTGCCGCCCGCTGCGGCCAACCCAAGAAATCTGCGACGCCCGCTGCGCCCGATCTGAATATCGGCGTCGGAGAGGGTTTTCGTTGGTTTCCGGGTCATCGGCTCTTCCGCTGTGCTGTCGTCATCGAAATCTACCCCTGTAGGGGCTTTCAGCGCATCCTAGCAGATCGAGGCGCGCAGCGTCAGCAATAAGGCGCACCGCGCCCGTATCCGCCGTAGTCGGTGATGTTGCCATTGTCGCGGTCGGTTGCGCCCGTATAGGCCCCGCCGCCGCCACGCGGGCAGGATCCGCGATCCGTCCAGGTTCCGTTGTCGATATCGGCCGCCTGTGCTGCCGAGGGGGCAACAACAGCGGCTCCACTGGCCGCCATCAGGCCAAGAAACGCCCTGCGCGCAGGTCGCGACGTGGTGATCTCGGAATCGCTCAGCGTCTTCTGGCCGCTTTTTGGTGTTTTCGTCATGCTGGCCTTCCTTGCCGCCAAAACATGTGTAATGCTGACACGAACTATAGGGGGATCCCGGCGCCCGGTCAACAAAGACCCCCGTCCATAGGCTGTTTCACGCCGGTTCGCCACAGGACCGGAAAACGGGAGAACGGACATATGTCCATGACATTCGCGCAGGCCATCGCCCCGGTCTCAACCGAAGATTTCTTCGCACACAGCTTCGAGAAACGGCACCT
>NZ_CAXREX010000266.1:0-2209 GCF_964229645.1 Nioella sp.
TCGTTGGTGCGCACCGGCTCGACCTCGTCGCAGAAGAGCCTCTTCTTCAACATGCGCCGGGTCCGCGCCCGGCTGGCGGCCGAGGCCGCCAGCGAGGGGGTGGAGCTTGACGGCCACCAGCTGCGCGAACTGATCGCGACCGAGATCGGGGTCAGCCTCAAGGACGTGGAGCTGATGGAGGGGCGGCTGGCGGGCACCGATTTCTCGCTCAACGCGGTGCAGTCCGACGGCGAGGACGGGCGCGAGTGGATCGAGCTTCTCGAAGATGAAAACGAGCAGGCCAGCGACCGCTTCGAGCGCGAGAGGGACGGCACGCGTCTGCGCGAATGGCTGGGCTCCGCCCTGGGCGCGCTGAGCGAACGCGAACAGAAGATCATCGCAGCCCGCAAGCTTGCCAGCACGCCGCGCACGCTGGAAAGCCTGGGCGAGGAACTGGGCCTTTCGAAGGAACGGGTGCGCCAGATCGAGGCGGCCGCGCTCCTGAAGATGCGCCGCAAGCTGGAGCCCCGTGAAGGCGAACTGCGCGCGATGATGGGCTGAGACGGCATGTCCGCTTGCCTTGTCGCGCGCGGACGCCTTTGTTGGCCGTCATGATCCGCACGCTGCTTGTTGCCCTCGCCTGCCTGCCCCCCCTGCCTTCGCAGGCAGAGGCGTTTGACGGTTTCGATGCCCTCGCCGGGGCGCAGGTCGTGATCCTGGGCGAAGTGCATGACAACCCCGCCCATCACCTGTGGCAAGCCGAGGCCATTGCAGCACTCACCCCCTCTGCGGTCGTCTTCGAGATGCTGACCCCCGCCCAGGCCGCGCGGATCACAGGTGATCTTCGCGAGACGCCGGAGCGTTTGGGCGAGGTGCTGGAATGGGAGGCCACGGGCTGGCCCGATTTCGCGATCTACCTGCCGGTATTCGAGGCGCTCGGTGCGGCCTCCGTCTACGGTGCGGCCCTGCCTTACGAGGATGTGCGGGCCGCAGTCAGCGAGGGCGCAGCGGCCCGGTTCGAAGGCGATGCGGGGCTTTACGGGCTTGATCGTCCGTTGCCTGACGAGGATCTTGCGCTGCGCTTGGAGATACAGGCAGACGCGCATTGCAATGCGCTGCCCGAAGACCTGCTTCCGGGTATGGTCGAGGCGCAGCGCCTGCGTGATGCAGGCTTTGCCCGGACCGTGCTGCAGGCCTTCGACGAGACCGGCGGCCCGGTTACCCTGATCACTGGCAATGGCCATGCCCGCACCGATTGGGCGGTGCCCGCGATGATCGCAGCGGCGCGCCCCGATGTGTCGGTCGTGTCGATTGCACAGATGGAAGACAGGCCGGAGGGCCCTGTCCCCTTCGACCTATGGCGCGTGACGGACCCCGCCGAGCGGGATGATCCCTGCGCGGTGTTTCGCTGATCCGTCTAGGTTTCTCTGCCGGGAAGATGCCCGGTCGCTTTACCACCGGGCGGAGCGTGAAGGGAAGCGGCGCCGCCTCGAAAGGCGCGCGGCTTGCGGTCCTTGGCGGAAGCTTCCGGTGCCGTTCCGTTCGACCCCGGTCGGATGGGGGCATCACGATGCGGCGGACCGGGCCACGCTTGGGCTGTCGGTTAACCGAAGGCCAGACTGGCACGGGATCGTGAAGATCGGGTTAACCACGACCAGGTAATTTCGCCGCGCGTTGCGCGCCGACCGGGGGCGGCCCCGGTCCGGGGCCGCGGGCGCGCCCTGAGAGCCGGGGCAGTTGCCCGTTCCAGTGGCTTGTGGTGGCGCGGTCAGGCGCATAGGTTGAGCGGAAACGAGGACCAATGGGCGGAGGCCCCATGCTGGCGGACAAGCGCATCCTTCTGATCATCGGCGGCGGTCTCGCGGCCTTCAAGTCGCTCGATCTGATCCGCCGTCTGCGCGACCAGGGTGCGACGGTGGTTCCGGTTCTGACCCGCGCGGGCGAAGAGTTCGTGACGCCGCTCTCGGCTTCGGCGCTGGCGACCGAGAAAGTCTATCGCGACCTCTTCGACCTGACCGAAGAGGCGGAGATGGGGCATATCGAGCTCAGCCGCGCGGCTGACCTTGTGGTCGTGGCGCCGGCGACGGCGGACCTCATGGCGAAGATGGCCAATGGGCTGGCCAATGACCTGGCCTCGACCCTGCTGATGGCGACCGACAAGCGGGTGCTGATCGCACCTGCCATGAACGTGCGCATGTGGGAGCATCCGGCAACACGGCGCAACCTGGCC
>NZ_CAXREX010000267.1:0-3470 GCF_964229645.1 Nioella sp.
CAGACAACCAGCACGGTGGCAATGGGACTCGCGATGGTGGGGACCCACCTTGTCCAAGGAACCTGTGGCCAGAGTTCGACATAGGGTGCCCGACCCGCGGCTACGATGACCCAGACAAGTAGTGCAAGGGACAGCAGTCCGTAGGCCGAGAAATACACCCGCCGACCGACCGCGGCGATCAGCCCGTCGCGCAGGCCGCCGATGCGCGGCAAAAAGTGGCTGGCGATGAAGATCGCCAGTGCGAGCGTGTATTCCGTCCATCCGGTCATCAGCTTTCGGCTTTCTCCATCAGTCGCACGATGTGACAGGCGAAGGCGTAGGTCGCGGGCAAGCCGATGACCAGCCCCCCGGCGGCGGATTGCCAGGGCGTCAGGACGGGTAAGCCCATCCATGACCCGATGAGCGACGCGAAGAAGAGGTTCACTCCCATGGCGCCGGCCCCGAACGGATAGAGCGCCGCGAAGAGCTTCGGTGAGGGTCTCATCGGCGGCTCACCAGCATCTGCACGGCGACAAGTGACAGGACCAGCGCGACAGAGCCCACGAAGAACCAGAACTCCGCCGTCTCTGTCTGGGGTTGGGGGATGGGTCTGTCGAACGCCTCCGCCAGGGCGGACGTGGGCAGTGCCAGTGCAAGATACGGGGTGACGGCGAGAATGCGTTTCATCTCAGCTCTCCATGGTCAGGGTTTGATAGATCTCGGGCAGGGCGCGGGGCAGGCGCGCGGGCTGCGGCAGCAGGGTAAAGCCCGCGCGGCCGAAGATGCGGGCGAACCAGTCCTGGCCATCCTGATCGACGATGACGCCATGCACGGCCTGGCCGAGGGCGCGGGCCTCGCGGACGGCCATGCGGCTGTCCTCGATCCCGTGCTGACCCTCGTAGTGGTCGAGGTCGTTGGGTTTGCCGTCGGTCAGCACCAGCATCAGGCGGCGGGTCGCGCCTTCTTCGGCGAGCTGGGCCGAGACATGGCGGATCGCCGCGCCGAGCCGGGTGTAATGGCCGGGTGCAAGGCCCCCGATCCGGGCGGTGACGTCGCCGGACATCGGTTCCTCGAAGGTCTTCGCACGATGCAGAAAGACGCGATCGCGGCGGAGCGAGGAGAAGCCCCAGATCCCAAGCCGGTCGCCGGCGGTGTCGATCCCTTCCGCAAGCGATGACAGGGCTTCGCGGGCGACCTCGATGACGGAGGTGTCGCCGATAGCGGCTTCAGTGGAGCGGGAGCAGTCCATCAGGATCGCGACGCTCAGGTCGCGCGCCACTGGGCGTCCCGCTTGCCAGACCCGGTCTGACCCTTCCTGCCCGCAGGCGATATCTGTGCGGGACGTGACGATGGCATCGAGGTCGAGATCCTCACCGTCGATCTGGCGGGGCAGGACAACGCGGCGCGGGTGCAGCGGCGCGAACTGGCGTTTGACCCGGGCGACGAGGCGCGGGTCAGGGGCGTATTCGGTGCGCGGTGGTGCGGGCGCTTCCAGGACGCGGGTATGGCCGGGCATGTAATCACCGGAGCGGCGGTTCCATTCGGGATAGGTGAACTTGCCTGCCAGCATCTCGTGATCGGCATCCTGCGGCGACAGATCCAGCGACAGGCGCAGACGGGTCGCGGCGCGCTTCATGTTCTCCGAGAATGTCAGGTGGTCCTGATCCTCGGCCGCCTTTGCAGCATTGTCCTGATCGTCGTCATCGACCATGCGGTTGATGTTCAGGCTTTCGGCCCATGACATGATCGTTTCGAACCGATGGATGATGAACCCGTCGTTGCGGTTGGCCTGATCGCGGTCCTCGCGTTTCGCCTCTTTCCGGCTGGGAACGGCGAAGGCGGGAGTCTGATCGGGGTCCTCCGCTGTATCCGCCGCGCCCTTGCCGGTGGTCCGCGGCAGGAACCGCAGCCAGATCGGCACCGGGGCATAACTGCGGTAGCCGCGCGGGGCGGGGGTGTCGATTTCTTCGATCCCGCCACGCTGGCAGCCGATCTGATCAAGGATCATCAGCTCGACCGAGGCTTCGTGTTGGGGCAGGGCGCCGCGTTTGCGCAGGGCGCAGGTTTCGAGGCAGAGCACCCGGTAATCTTCCTGAAGACCGGGGCAAGCGCGGAAGGCGCGGTCCATGGCGGCTTCGTTCGCCGCGATCTGGGCGAGGTCGTTACGATAGGGGTCGGCCAGCCGCGCGGGGACCTCCGCAAACGCGGCGATGGCGGCGAGCCAGAGATAGGCGGCGCGGTTCAGCTCCCGTGTGGAAAAGCAGTCCATCACCGGCGGCAGACGCAGGCGATCCCCGTCGAAGTCCGCCACATGGACCTTTTCGCGCGGGGTGCCGACCCGGCGGAACAGGCCGGGCCGATGGTCGGAGGAGGCAAGCGGCGATGCCACGATCTCGACCCCCGCCGGGCCACCGAGTGCCCGGAAGAGTGCGGCAAGGCTGGGGCGCATGGCGTCGAATGTGACGGCGCGCTCAGCATCCTTTGCGGCCTTGCGCGTCGCCATGTCGTGCCAGAGGTTACCGACAGTTTCCTCCGGCTCCATGAGGTCGAGAACGTGGATCATGGCATCACCCGAATACGGCGCTGGCGATATCGCGCAGGGCCTGTTGAACGTCCGGCTCATCGCTGAGCGGTTCGATGATCGCGGCCTGAAGGGCCCGGTCGACGGGCATCCCCTTGGCGATCATCGTGGCGGCGTAGATCAGCAGACGGGTCGAGACCCCTTCCTCAAGATCCATGCCCGAGAGGTTGCGGATACCGCCCGCCAGTCGGACCAAGGCCTTCGCCCGGCCTTCGTCCAGCCCGCTTTCGCGGATCACGACCGGCACCTCGACCTCCGATGTCGGAAAATCGAACCCGACGGAGACGAATCGCTGCCGGGTCGAGGGCTTCAGCTTTTTCAGGATGTTCTGGTAGCCGGGGTTGTAGCTGGCGACGAGCATGAAGCTGTCCGGGGCGACCAGTTCCTCGCCCGTCTTGTCGATGACCAGCCGGCGGCGGTCATCGGTCAGCGGATGCAGGACGACGGTGACATCCTTGCGGGCCTCCACCACCTCGTCGAGGTAGCAGATGCCGCCTTCGCGCACTGCCCGGGTGAGCGGCCCGTCGACCCAGACGGTCTCGCCGCCCTTCAGCAGGTAGCGCCCGATCAGGTCGGCGGCCGAGAGGTCGTCGTGGCAGGCCACCGTGTGCAGCGGCAGGCCGAGCCTGGCCGCCATGTGTTCGACAAAGCGCGTCTTGCCGCAGCCGGTCGGCCCCTTCAGAAGAAGGGGCAGAGCGTTGGCATGGGCCGTCTCGAACACCGCGCATTCATCGGCGACGGGCTGGTAGAACGGCAGGTCGGAGTTATGCAGGTCTTTCATCGGATCACTCTCCCGGAACGGCCGCGTCTTTGATCACGGGGCCGGGTTTGACCACCTCGCGGCGCACCACGAGCATGGAGTAGATGAAGAGGAGCGCACCGAGGACCACCGCCACACCCGAGCCGAAGC
>NZ_CAXREX010000268.1:0-8803 GCF_964229645.1 Nioella sp.
CGTGACCGGCCCGGAACTCAAGCTGCACCAGTGCGGCCTGCCCAAGAAGATGGCGCTCGAACTGTTCAAGCCCTTCATCTACTCGCGGCTGGAGGCCAAGGGCCTGTCCTCGACCGTGAAGCAGGCGAAGAAGCTGGTCGAGAAAGAGCGCCCCGAAGTGTGGGACATCCTCGACGAGGTGATCCGAGAGCATCCGGTTCTGCTGAACCGCGCGCCCACGCTGCACCGTCTTGGCATCCAGGCGTTCGAGCCCGTGCTGATCGAAGGCAAGGCGATCCAGCTGCACCCGCTGGTCTGTTCGGCCTTCAATGCGGACTTCGACGGCGACCAGATGGCCGTGCACGTGCCGCTGAGCCTTGAGGCACAGCTGGAAGCGCGCGTTCTGATGATGTCGACGAACAACGTTCTGTCGCCCGCCAACGGCGCACCGATCATCGTTCCTTCGCAGGACATGGTTCTTGGCCTGTATTACCTGACGCTGGAGCGCCAGGGCATGCAGGGCGAAGGCATGGTCTTTGCCGATATCGACGAAGTTCAGCACGCGCTGGACGCAGGCGAACTGCACCTGCACGCAAAGATCACGGCGCGCATCAAGCAGATCGACGAAGAAGGCAACGAGGTTCTCAAGCGCTACGAGACCACGCCGGGCCGTCTCAAGCTCGGTTCGCTTCTGCCGCTCAACGCCAAGGCCCCCTTCGAGCTGGTCAACCGCCTTCTCAAGAAGGGCGAAGTGCAGCAGGTCATCGACACCGTCTACCGCTACTGCGGGCAGAAAGAGTCGGTCATCTTCTGTGACCAGATCATGGGCATGGGCTTCCGCGAAGCATTCAAGGCAGGCATCTCGTTCGGCAAAGACGACATGGTGATCCCCGACAGCAAGTGGGAGATCGTCGATGACGTGCGCGAGCAGGTCAAAGGCTTCGAACAGCAGTACATGGACGGCCTGATTACCCAGGGCGAAAAGTACAACAAGGTGATCGACGCCTGGTCGAAGTGTAACGACCAGGTGACCCAGGCCATGATGGACACCATCTCGGCCACCCGCCTGGACGAAAACGGCGCCGAAATGGAACCGAACTCGGTTTACATGATGGCTCACTCCAAGGCGCGTGGCTCGGTCACGCAGATGAAGCAGCTCGGCGGGATGCGCGGCCTGATGGCCAAGCCCTCGGGCGAGATCATCGAGACCCCGATCATCTCGAACTTCAAGGAAGGCCTGACCGTGTTGGAGTACTTCAACTCCACCCACGGTGCCCGTAAGGGTCTGTCGGATACGGCACTGAAGACGGCGAACTCCGGCTACCTGACCCGCCGCCTGGTGGACGTGGCGCAGGACTGCATCGTGCGCATGCAGGATTGCGGCACCTCGAACACGATCACGGCAGAAGCCGCGACCCGCGACGGTGAAGTCGTGTCGTCTCTGGCCGAGCGCATCCTTGGCCGGACCTCCGGCGAGGACGTTGTCGTTCCGGGCACCGACGAGGTGATCCTTGCGGAAGGCGAGCTCATCGACGAACGCAAGGCCGATGCAGTGGAAGCTGCCGGCATCCAGTCGATGCGCATCCGTTCGCCGTTGACCTGTGAAGCCGAAGAAGGCGTCTGCGCCGCTTGCTACGGTCGCGACCTGGCACGCGGCACCCGCGTGAACGTGGGCGAAGCCGTGGGCATCATCGCGGCTCAGTCGATCGGTGAACCGGGCACGCAGCTGACGATGCGGACCTTCCACATCGGCGGCGTGGCCCAGGGTGGCCAGCAATCCTTCCAGGAAGCGGCACAGTCCGGCAAGATCGAGTTCCGCAACCCCAACCTGCTGACCAATTCGGCAGGCGAGCAGATCGTCATGGGCCGGAACATGCAGATCGCGATCGTCGACGATCAGGGTGCCGAACGCGCGGCCTACAAGCCGGGCTACGGTTCCAAGATCCACGTCGAGGAAGGCGCGTCGGTCGAGCGTGGCCAGCGCCTGTTCGAATGGGACCCCTTCACCCTGCCGATCATCGCCGAGAAGTCCGGTACCGTGAAGTTCGTTGACCTGATCAGCGGCATCTCGGTGCGTGACGAGACCGACGATGCGACCGGTATGACCCAGAAGATCGTATCCGACTGGCGCTCGGCCCCCAAAGGCAACGAGCTCAAGCCGGAAATTCTGGTTCTGGGCGACGATGGTGAGCCGATCCGCAACGATGCGGGCAACCCGGTGACCTATCCGATGTCCGTGGACGCGATCCTGTCGATCGAGGACGGTCAGAAGATCGAGGCCGGTGAAGTCGTCGCGCGTATCCCGCGTGAAGGCGCCAAGACCAAGGACATCACCGGCGGTCTGCCGCGGGTGGCGGAACTGTTCGAAGCCCGTCGTCCGAAGGATCACGCAATCATCGCCGAAATCGATGGCTACGTGAAATTCGGCCGCGACTTCAAGAACAAGCGCCGTATCTCGATTGTTCCGGGCGACGACAGCCTGGAGCCGGTCGAATACATGGTGCCCAAGGGCAAGCACATCCCGGTGGCCGAGGGCGATTTCGTCCAGAAGGGCGACTACATCATGGATGGCAACCCCGCGCCGCATGACATCCTGCGGATCATGGGTATCGAGGCGCTGGCCGACTACCTGATCGACGAGGTTCAGGACGTCTATCGTCTGCAGGGCGTGAAGATCAACGACAAGCACATCGAGGTGATCGTTCGCCAGATGCTGCAAAAGTGGGAGATCCTCGACTCGGGCGAGACCACGCTGCTGAAAGGCGAAAACGTGGACAAGGCGGAGTTCGACGAAGCCAACGAGAAGGCGATTGCCAAGGGCGGTCGTCCGGCAACCGGTGAGCCGATCCTTCTGGGGATCACCAAGGCAAGCCTGCAGACCCGGTCCTTCATCTCGGCGGCGTCCTTCCAGGAAACCACCCGCGTGCTGACCGAGGCCTCGGTTCAGGGCAAGCGCGACAAGCTGGTGGGCCTGAAGGAAAACGTCATCGTCGGCCGTCTGATCCCGGCGGGCACCGGTGGGGCCACGCAGCGCGTGCGCCGCATCGCCCAGGATCGCGACATGAAGGTGATCGAGGAAGCCCGGGCCGAGGCGGAAGCCGCGGCGGCCCTGGCAGCCCCGGAGGCCCCGGAAGACGGGTTCGCCGCCGAGGAATAATCCTCGCCCCTCTGCATCACACCAAACTCCCGGCGACCAGTTCGCCGGGGGTTTTCTTTTCGGGGCAGGGGATTCACAGGCTGCGGGCTTTGCCCTAGGCTGTTGCCGTGAGTGGTACGGGCAGGGGCCAGGGGCGTGGCAGTCAGGAACCAGATCGTCGGCGTATGCCGCTTCAGCTACCTTGGCGAAGGCGGGTTCGAGGCATCGAAGCTCGACCAGGATAGGCTGGCCGACATGCTCTATGACCAGTCGCGAATGAACCGGCGTTTCGCCTTCTTCGAGAAACTGTGCCTGCCGTCTCTGGCAGCCCAGACAGACGGGGACTTTCGTCTCGTGGTGCTGATTGGCAGTTCAATGCCCATGCGCTTTCGCAAGCGGCTGAAGAGCCTGGCGGAGCAATACGGGTTCTTGCAGATCTGCGCCCTGGAACCTCTCGGTCCCCTCAACGCGACGCGGCGCGCCTTTCGGCGCGGACTGGACGACGGGGCGGATTTCGTCACCGGGTTCCGGATCGACGATGATGATGCCGTGGCCGTCGACTATATCGAAAAGACCCGCGTTGTGGCCGATCGCCTGATCTCGCTTGGCTGGACCGGTGAGGACAACCCCGCCGTGGTGGCCTTTCATCGGGGCATTTACTGGGATCTGAATGATCGAGAGCAGCCGTTTCACGATTTTCACGAGATCGGTCCGCTTGGCCTGGCCAGCGCGATGATCACCCGACCGGACGCGCAATCCAACATCTTTCGCTGGAACCATCGCCGTCTGGCGGCCCATGTGCGGCTCTGGTCCGATCCGACGGACATGATGTTCCTGCGCACCCTGCATCAGCACAATGACTCCGGCCGCAGCATCCCGCCGGGGGCCGAACCGATTGGCAAGCCGAGGGCCAGAACGTTGCTGGCCGAACGTTTCGGACTTGACCCCGAGGAGGTCCTTCCGCTCATGTGGCGAAAATTCAGGGCCGATACGGACGACGCCGGGGCATGATCCTCTCACCAAATCTGAAAGGCGCGCTGCTGATGATGGGCAGCATGGCGGCTTTCACCTTCAACGACGCCTGCGTCAAGTTGGTGGCGGGAGACCTGCCGCTCTTTCAGATCGTCTTTCTTCGGGGAGTCCTGACCACGCTGGCGATCTCTGCCCTGGCCTACACCATGGGGCTTCGCAGCCTGCGCATTCCCGCCGCGGACCGCTGGAAGGTGGTCGGGCGCACGGTGGCCGAGATCGCCTCGATGGTGGCCTTCCTCGTGGCCTTGGTGAACATGCCGCTGGCGAATGTCACCTCGATCCTTGCCGCTTTGCCGCTCACCGTCACGCTGGCGGGTGCGCTGGTGCTGCGCGAACCCGTTGGCTGGCGGCGCCTGGCGGCGATCCTGGTGGGCTTTGCAGGGGTGCTGCTGATCGTGAAGCCGGGCACCGAAGGGTTCAACGCCTATTCGCTTGTCGCCGTTCTGGCCGTCTGCCTTGTCACGGCGCGCGACCTTTTTACCCGTCAGTTTTCGTCCGAGGTTCCCTCGATGGCGGTGGCAGTCATCACGGCGGCAACCGTCGGCGCTTTCGGCGGCCTCCTCATGCTGTGGCAAGGGTGGGAGCCGGTGACGCCCCGCGCGGCGGGGTTGGTTGCGGGGGCGGCCCTTTTCATCATCGGCGGGTATCTGTTCTCGATCATGGTCATGCGCGTCGGCGAAATCGGCTTTGTCGCCCCCTTCCGCTATACCGCCCTGATATGGGCCTTGCTTCTGGGGTGGTTCGTCTTTGGTGACTGGCCGCTGCCATCGACCCTGGCGGGCAGTGCCATCGTCGTGGCAACCGGGGTGTTCACCTTGATCCGGGAACGCCAGGTGGCCCGCAGAAAGGCCAGAAACCCCGCATCGCCCACGGCAACGGCCGTAGCCGCGGCGCCCACGATCGGTGCACGTGAAAGGTAGCGGGCTGCCTCTTTCGGATGTCAGTCAATTCACCGCATTCCGGGGCAGGGCAACGGGCGTTAGGGCGAAGCTCTGGCCCAGTGTAAGGAGTCCAAGATGGACCAAGCGCGCAGCACCCCCGTCAACCAGAAGATGCGGATCTACATTCTCCGCGCCGTATTCATCCTGATCCTTCCCCTGATCCTGTTCGTTCAGCCGAAATTCGCGATCGGCACGTTCGAGCACGAGGTGGTTGAAGCCATCGGTATCCTGTTTCTTCTGGCAGGTGTTTTCGGGCGCTTCTGGTCGATCCTTTACGTCGGCGCGGTCAAGAACCAGACGGTGATGACCGATGGTCCCTATTCAATGACACGCAACCCGCTCTATGTCTTTTCTACAATCGCGATGACCGGGATCGGCCTGATGCTTGGCGCAGCGTTCTTCGCGATCCTGATCGGCGGGGCGACATTTGCCATTCTCTACGTAACGGCGAAGAAGGAAGCGGGGTTCCTTCTGCACGAATTCGGGGACGACTACCGTGCCTACGCAGAACGCGTGCCTTTCTTCTGGCCGAACCCCCGGCTTTATCGCACGGCTGCCGATGTCAGCTTCAACGCGCGGTCGTTGCGCAACAACCTCTTTGATGCGCTTGGATTCCTGGTGGCAATCCCGATTGTCGAGCTGATCGACCAGTTTAAATCGGCCTATGGCTGGAGCCTGTTTTCGGTCTTCTGATCCCGAGTGCCCGCAGCCGTCGGGGCGGCTGTTGACACCCCATCCGATTCCCCCTATACCGCGCGCCACTTGGCCTAGGTGTGTCTATGCGCATGGGGGGCCGGGTAAACAGAATTGAGTGGTCATGATCCGGGCCGTTTTGTGTGCCCCGATCCTCTGAGAATTCCACCGCTGTGTCCTCCAGGTAGGTAAGGGGCACATGCGGTATTGGTGTTTTCGCGTTCGCGAAAGCGCCTGATGACATGAACGAGCAAACCGGGGAGACCCTATGCCGACGATCCAACAGCTGATCCGCAAGCCGCGGCAGCCCAAAGTGAAGCGCTCCAAGTCCCAGCACCTGGAGTCCTGCCCTCAGAAGCGTGGTGTATGCACCCGCGTTTACACCACCACTCCGAAGAAGCCGAACTCGGCAATGCGGAAAGTGGCCAAGGTCCGTCTGACCAATGGCTACGAGGTGATCAGCTACATCCCCGGTGAAAGCCACAACCTTCAGGAGCACTCTGTTGTCCTGATCCGTGGCGGCCGTGTGAAAGACCTTCCCGGCGTCCGTTATCACATCCTCCGCGGCGTGCTCGACACCCAGGGTGTCAAGGACCGCCGTCAGCGCCGCTCGAAATACGGCGCGAAGCGCCCCAAGTAAGAGGATAAACAGATGTCCCGTCGCCACGCCGCTGAGAAGCGCCAAGTTCTGCCCGACGCCAAATTCGGCGATACGGTGCTGACCAAGTTCATGAACAACCTGATGATCGACGGCAAGAAGTCGGTCGCAGAACGCATCGTCTACAACGCGCTTGATCGCGTCGAGACCCGCCTCAAGCGCGCCCCCGTGGAAGTCTTCCACGAAGCGCTCGACAACGTGAAACCCGCTGTCGAAGTTCGTTCCCGCCGCGTTGGTGGTGCCACCTACCAGGTGCCCGTCGAGGTTCGCCCCGAACGCCGCGAAGCGCTCGCCATCCGCTGGCTGATCGCCGCATCGCGTGCCCGCAACGAGAACACGATGGAAGAGCGCCTGGCCGGTGAGCTGGTCGACGCCGTCAACGGTCGCGGGACCGCCGTCAAGAAGCGGGAAGACACCCACAAGATGGCCGATGCCAACAAGGCCTTCAGCCACTACCGCTGGTAAGCAATCGCGTCGGGGGAATTCTCCCCCGGCGGTTTTCTCTTTCTACGCCTAAGGACCCAAACCCATGGCACGCGAATATCCGCTCGACCGTTACCGGAACTTCGGGATCATGGCCCACATCGACGCGGGCAAGACCACCTGTTCCGAACGCATTCTCTACTACACCGGCAAGTCCCATAACATCGGCGAAGTCCACGACGGCGCCGCAACCATGGACTGGATGGAGCAGGAGCAGGAACGCGGCATCACCATTACCTCGGCTGCGACCACCACCTTCTGGGAACGCACCGAAGATGGCGCTACCGCCGACACGCCTAAGCACCGCCTGAACATCATCGACACCCCCGGCCACGTGGACTTCACCATCGAGGTGGAACGCTCCCTGGCCGTGCTCGACGGCGCTGTCTGCGTTCTCGACGCCAATGCCGGCGTTGAGCCCCAGACCGAAACCGTCTGGCGCCAGGCCGACCGCTACAAGGTTCCGCGCATCGTGTTCGTCAACAAGATGGACAAGATCGGTGCCGACTACTTCAACTGCGTTCGCATGATCGAAGACCGCACCGGCGCCCGCGCCGTGCCCGTCGCGATCCCGATCGGCGCAGAGAACGAACTGGAAGGCCTCATCGACCTGGTCACCATGAAAGAGTGGCTGTGGAAGGGTGAAGACCTGGGTGCATCGTGGGTTCAGGAAGACATCCGCGACGAGCTCAAGGACATGGCCGATGAATGGCGCGGCAAGATGGTCGAAGCGGCCGTCGAAGAAGATGACGACGCCATGATGATGTACCTCGAAGGCGAAGAGCCCGACGTGGACACCCTGCGCAGCCTGCTGCGCAAGGGCACCCTGGCACTGCATTTCGTGCCCGTCCTGGGCGGTTCGGCCTTCAAGAACAAGGGCGTGCAGCCCCTGCTCAACGCCGTGATCGACTACCTGCCGAGCCCGCTCGACGTGGTCGACTACATGGGCTTCAAGCCCGGCGACGAGGAAGAAACCCGCAACATCGCCCGCCGTGCAGACGACAACATGCCGTTCGCTGGCCTGGCGTTCAAGATCATGAACGACCCGTTCGTGGGCTCGCTGACCTTCACCCGCATCTACTCGGGCGTGATGAAGAAGGGCGACTCGATCCTGAACTCCACCAAGGGCAAGCGCGAGCGCATCGGCCGCATGATGATGATGCACTCGAACAACCGCGAGGAAATCGAGGAAGCCTTCGCAGGCGACATCATCGCGCTGGCGGGTCTGAAGGACACCACCACCGGTGACACGCTCTGCGACGCGAAGGAACCTGTGGTTCTCGAAACCATGACCTTCCCCGATCCGGTTATCGAAATCGCCGTCGAGCCCAAGACCAAGGGCGACCAGGAAAAGATGTCGGCTGGCCTGGCCCGCCTGGCAGCAGAAGACCCCTCCTTCCGCGTCGAGACCGACCTCGAGTCCGGTCAGACCATCATGAAGGGCATGGGCGAACTTCACCTGGACATCCTGGTTGACCGTCTCAAGCGTGAATTCAAGGTGGAAGCCAATATCGGTGCGCCCCAGGTGGCCTACCGGGAAACCATCTCGATGCCGATCTCGCACACCTACACCCACAAGAAGCAGTCGGGTGGTTCGGGTCAGTACGCAGAAGTCAAGCTGGAGATCACTCCGACCGAAGCAGGCGAAGGCTACTCCTTCGAATCCCGCATCGTCGGTGGTGCCGTTCCGAAGGAATACATCCCCGGCGTCGAAAAGGGCATCCAGTCGGTCATGGACTCCGGTCCGCTGGCAGGCTTCCCGGTGATCGACTTCAAGGTTGCGCTGATCGACGGTAAGTTCCACGACGTGGACTCCTCGGTTCTCGCCTTCGAAATCGCCTCGCGCATGTGTATGCGGGAAGGTCTTCGCAAGGCCGGCGC
>NZ_CAXREX010000269.1:0-13255 GCF_964229645.1 Nioella sp.
CATGTCGTGCCCTTCCTAGTCTTGATCGGCGCATCACTTCCGCGCCCGTTTCAGACCTGCCTTCGCAGGTCCGCCCGAAACGTCCTTCTGACGCTTGTGCAGGCCGGGTGGCCCATCACCTCATCCTTCGTGGATGTGGGCAGACCTTGCGGTCAAACCGCTAACAACGCCCTAAGCCAAAGCGATATTTCAACGCGATTTTAGGGAAATTGAGCGCGGCTAGCGGCGCCTCTCGAAACGGGATCGAGACAGGGCGAGCGGGCCGCTGCGACCGTTGGCATCGTAGCTTGAAAAACCGGGGCCACGGGACAGGGCCCGATGTGCGTCTTCGAGACCTTTTCGCGCGGCCATCAATAGGGGGGCCAGTCGCGCTGCTCGGTCGCGTAGCCGGCGAAGCGCGTCCTCGGTGATGCCGCCGGCAGGGGCCGACAGCAAAGCGTCATGCGCGGCTTCAAGCGTCGTTGCGGACCCTTCGAGGTCTTCAAACCTTGTCGTTGCCAAGGCCCGCTCGACCTGCGCGAGCGCTTCTTCCACCTCCTGGGCTGGGGTGCCCCGATGCCAGGTCATGGCGTGGCGCCTTCGCGTGCGGCCAAGGCCCGAAAGAGGGATTCGGCCAGTCCGATGCCACCGCTTGCGGCCATGGCGCGTGCCTGTTCAGAGCGCAGGAACGAGGCGAACTGGTCTTCTCCATGCCCGCCGCCAAAGCTTTCGCGCGACGCGCCAAGGCCCGTATGCCGAAGCATTTCAGCCAGGAAGGCGGCCTCCAGATCCTGTGCGGATTGACGCAACTGGCGTTCCCGGTCCGGGGACAGGGTCGGCGTGGGGTTGGCCGAGATGGCATCTGTCATCGGGGATTCTCCTCAATTGAGCCGATTATCCGGGGGGTGGGTAAAGAATTGGTAAGCTCTGATCCGCAGTCTGCGCCCAAACCGGAAGAAGTCTGGACGCACCACATGACACCAGCCATCGCCTTACATGGCCTGAAGGGCGCCCTCCCGCCCGGCGGCGAAGAGCCGCCCGCGCCGCGCCTTGGTGGCATGGACTTTCTGCAGGTGATGGTTGCTGTTCCCGGTCTCGACACGGGTGATGCCCCCGCGGATCAGGCGAAGCCCCTCACTCATCCGGCGATCCAGCCGCAGTTACTTGAAGAGCTTCCAGAGCCGCAGTTTGCCCCCGTGGATCTGCCGCCAGAGCAGGTCGAACCCGTGATCCCGGATGCCTCCGCAACGCCGCGCGACCCCGCGCTGCCTTTGCCGGTAGAAGCCGCCCCGACTCTCAGCCGAGGGGGTGAGTCCTCAATCGAACCGGAAATGGAATTCGAGGGGGGGGCTCTTGATACCCAGATCCTGCCCGGTCCTCCCGGTTTCGAACCCGTCACAGAAGCGGGTCAGGCTATCATCGTGGGCACGGATGAAAGCGGTCGCGAAGCGAGTGAGCCAAGGGTCGAGAGGGGCGGGTGGTTTCCTCATGTGCCACCCGATCCTGCACCGGGCGCGCCCTTTCCCGAAACCCAGGGCGGGGTCTCTCCCCTGGGCCGCCCAGGCGACGCCTCCGCATCACCGGCCCCCTCTTTGCCTGTTCCGACGCAGCTTGCCGCTTCGGATGTCCCGCGAAGCAGTCCAAACCCGGTGCCTGAAGGCAGGCCAAGCCCCGAGGGCACGCGGCACTTGCCGCATGCCGCTTCCCCCTTGGGGCAGTCCTTTCCGCCGCCCGTTCGTCCCGAAGCGGCAATCCCTGACCGGAGCGGGCCGGAGACGCGGGGGATTGCCCAAGCGCCAGCAATCGCCTCCGGTCCTGCGGAGATGCGAAAGCCCACGAGCCTCAGCATTGATCAGGCCCCGGCAAAGTCGGCGCGACCCTCGCAGGGCAACGCGATCTCGATGACCAGCGGCACGGAAGCACCGAATGACATGGTATCGCCGGGACCAGCGGCCGCTCCGCCGAAAGCGGCAGTCATCCAACCATCCCGCACAAACCCACCTATCGAGCGGGAGAGCCCCGGGCAGTCCCTTCCTGCCCCTTCCATCGCCTCAGCCGGTCAGGAACGCCCCTCGCGGCCTCCAATCCCTGCGGGACAGCCCGCCGATGATGGCCCAGCCAAATCATCTGCAGCTCCTGCGGAGCAGCTGCCCGCGCCCGTGAACCGCCAGGAATCCGCACCACGAACGCCCGATCTGCCATTGGCGCGCGCGGAAAGACGTGCTGTCCCGGTGGTCCCCGCCACCAGCCCTGTCGTCGATCAACCGGACCTTCGGGGCGCCACCCATCACCAACCCCAAGAACCGCAGGGCGGCCCCCGCGATGACGGGCCAACGCGGCCCCGTTCCCCCTTCCTCGTGGCGCAGGGTCAAGACGGTTCGGCTCCGCCTGTGCACGGGGCGGATCTGCTCCCCCGGCAGAACGCGGCAGAACCCGGGGCGGACATCACGCCCATTCGCGGCCCTGACCCTGTCGCGTCTGCCCCTGCCCCTGCCACGCCGCCCCCCGCGCTTCATCCGTCCCAGCAGATCGCCGCCCGCCTCACGCAGATGGCTGAGCTTCCCACGCCGGATGCGCCGCTCGAACTGGTGCTCGACCCGCCGGAACTGGGACAGATCCGGCTCGCGGTCAGCCGGGGCCCCGAGGGTATGGTGCTGCACCTACAGGCCGACCAGGCCGACACGCTGGAGCTTCTGCGCCGACATGGCGCGGCGCTTGGCGAGGAGTTGACGAGGCACGGGTTGAACGGGGCGGCCTTCAGCTTCTCGGGGCGGCAGGAGGGCCACGCCGCGCCCCGGCCCATGCAGGGTATGGATGGCCCGACCGACCCCTTGCCACCCGCACCCGAAACACCACAAGCCCCACTGGGCCAGCGCGCCCGGTCGGCGCTCGACATTCGGCTTTGAAAGGAGACCACATGGACGTGACCTCAGCCGGGCAAACCACGGCCCAGGGCGTATCGACCGCCGCCAATGGCGGCAGCCGCACCCTCATCAATTCCGACTTCCAGACCTTCCTGACCATGCTGACCACCCAGATGCAGAACCAGGATCCGCTCAACCCGATGGAATCGACGGAGTTCGCGACCCAGCTGGCGACCTTCTCGGGCGTGGAACAGCAGGTGCGCACCAACGAGATGCTGGGGGCCCTGCAACAGGCGATGAGCCTGTCCAACATGGGGGAAATGGCGGGCTGGATCGGGATGGAGGCCCGTGCCGAGATGCCGCTTGCTTTCCAGGGCCAGCCCGTGACGCTCTACGCCCCGGAAAATGCGCTCGCGGACAGGATGGAACTCGTCGTGACCGATGCCGATGGCAATACGATCCAACGGGTTCACATGCCTGCTGCCGATGCCCCCTTCCAATGGGCGGGCGTCACCAGCGACGGGGCCCCCTTGCCCGAGGCGGTCTACGGGTTTCATATCGAGTATTTCGAGGACGACACCCCGATCGACACGCAGCCCGCCCAGGGCTACGCCCGGGTGGAGGAAGCACAGATGATGAATGGCGAACTGTGGCTGTCGATGCCGGGAGGCGTTCAGGTCCGGGCCTCTCTCGTGTCGGGTGTCCGCGACCCCGGATAGGGGCCTGGCCGCCCTGAAAACGGCCAGGCCTGAAGGCGCTTACTTGTTGGCGTCGCCACCACCGCCGCCGCCCCGCGCGCCGCTGCCCGAGATGATCAGCTGTGCCTCGGGGTAGCCCACCTGGGAATGTGGGGCATAGGTGCCGATATAGATGTCGTAGCGTCCTTGCAGCGGCGTGCCCCAGACAAGGCTGGGCTGCATGTTCCCGGCCCCGTCATCGTCGCAATACCAGCGCCCGTCCGGGGCATTGATCAGCAGCGTGGTGTCCTGCTGGCTGGTCACCTCGAAGCCAAGCGGCGCGCCGCTGCCATTGTAGACCACCTGGAAATCCGGGGCTTCGGCGACGTATCCTGCGCATCCCTGTCCGACGCTGGAGGCCTCCAGGTTGCCGCCGGCCAGGATGTGCTGCCGGTAGGGATCGGGCTGGAACCCGGCGGTCAGCTGCACCATGCCGAAAGTGGGCGGCAGGTTGAAGTCAGGCTCGGAGGGGCGCAGATCGACCTGCGGGGTTTCGCCCGCCATGGTGGCCGCGATCCAGTCGGCAAAGGCCGACACGCGGGTATAGGTGCCGTAGTGATCGCCGTCCTGGTGGCAGTAGTTGCCGCCGGACACCAGCCCCACCTGCACGTATCCCTCGCCATCGCGCGCCATCAGCGGCCCGCCGCTGTCGCCCCGGCAGGCATCTGCGATCGCTTCCTGGAAGCCCGCGCAGATCACCCCGTTATCGGCAGAGGGGTTGCACAACTGGTTGGCCACGATGGGCACAGCGGCGCCAAGCAGCACCTGCGAGGTGTCCCACAGGTTGGGCGGCTGCGTGCTGGCGCGCTCGGCCTGGGTCAGCGGCCCGCGCCCCCGCGCGATATGCGGCGGCGGGGTCAGGCCCCAGCCGATGATCACGGTCTGGCCCCCGATCTGCTCCACCAGCCCGGCCAGCGAGGCATCCGACAGCCGCACCGGCTCGATCCCCATCGGGCGAGAGATTTCCAGCAGCGCAATGTCGTTGCGGCCCACGCCCTGGTAGCCCGCGTGAACATAGACCCGGTCCACGTCGAAGGCGGTGCCGCCGCCTTGCAGGCTGGAACTGCTGGCGTAGATCTCCAGCCCGGCCGGGTTGTTGGGGTTGAGCGAGTCGACGCAATGCGCGGCGGTCAGCACCCACCTGTCGGCAATCACCGACCCGCCGCAGAAATGGCCGTCGAAGCGGTTGCGGGCGTTGGCCTGGTTCAGCGACACCATCCAGGGAAAGTCCCCGATGGACACCGGGCAGCCCCCCATTACCCGGTCGCCCGAGCAGAAGTCCTGCGCCTGCGCCGCGCCCGGCGCTGCGAATGCGGCGGCGGTCACGAAGGCCGCGCCAAGAGCGAGTGATTTCCAATGGGTCATGCTATGCTTCCCTCCACGTTCAATCGGTCATCCGCGCGCCCGATGGCCGATCGGGCGGCGTGGTCTCGTCAATCCTGTTCCAGCCCGCGCTCGATCGAGGCGGCGGGGTTCGCGGGCACGGGCGCACTGGCCGCATCGTCTTCTTCCGCCTCGTCCTCTGCGGGCGCGGGGGTGGGCGCGGGCAGTTGCACGATGCCGGACGCGGCATCGCTCTCGCCCTCATCTTCGTCGATGGCGGCGACGACCAGCTCCGCATCCGGCGCGCGCGACGTTTCCACCTCGGTGCCCACCCAGATCCGGTAGCTTCCGGTCAGCCCGCGTGTCAGGGCTACCTGCGGGGCCCGGTCGGGCGCGCCGCCATCGCAAAGCCAGTCGCCGTCGGGATCGCGCACGATCAGCACGGTGGCCTCATCGCTGAGCGAGGTCAGGCTCAGGTCCCCCATGCCGTCTTCCCAGTCCAGCTGGAAATCGGGGCTGCTGGCCACGAAACCGTGGCAGGATCCGCCAAGTTGCGCGGCATCCTCGTAACCGCCTGCCAGCATCTCCAGCCGCAGGCCGTCCGTCGGCAGCCCGTCTGCGACGCCGATCAGGCCATAGAGCGGGCGACCGTCTTCGACGATGCCGCGCCCGGGCTTTCCGGTGCTGGCCAGCGTGGCCTCTTCGACCTGAACGGGCACCTCGTTGCTGTCGGCGCGCCCGTCGCCGGTCTGGAAATGCGGGGGAATCTCGCCCGCGAAGGCAAATTCCAGCCAGGGCACCTGGCGCCCCTGCGTGGCGCTGCGCACGGCAAAAGACACCTCGTACATGATGTCGTCGATCCGCCGGTTGGGGCGTTCCAGCGCTTCCAGAAGCGCGCCGGTAAAGAGCCCGTTGCGCCCCTCTCCATCTGACGAGGTCTGCCCGGGCGCCGCGGCATACATGATGAAGGCCGAGGCCCCGGTTGGCGTTTCCATGGCTGACAGCCCGGTGCCCACATCGCGACTGCCCGCGCGTTCGGGCAGCGGGTTGTTGCGGCAGGCGTCGAGGATGATCACCCCCGTCGCCCCGGTCGCGGCCAGCCGTTCCAGCAGGCGCGGCGCGGGATAGGCCCAGTCCGGCACGTCATCTGCGAAGGCGATTTCCTCGTCATCGGTGGGGATCAGGTAGTTGGTGCCCTTGTATTCCACACCGTGCCCCGCGAAGTAGAACACCGCCAGGTCGCCGGGGTTCAGGCTGCGGGTGAAATCGCGGATCGCCACCTGCATCGCGCGCAGATCCTGGTCAAGCAGCGGGCCATCGCCATGCAGGCGAAACCCGATCTCGGTCAGGCGCGCAGCCATGTCGCTGGCATCGTTGACGGGATTGGTCAGGGGGTTGGCGGCATATTCGGAATTTCCGATCACCAGTGCGACACGCTCGGCCAGCGCCGGAAGGGCCATCACCGAGGTGACGATCCCCAGCAGGATACCGGCCAAAAGCTGACGCGAAAGCGGCACGCCCATACTCCCGAAAATCCAAAATCCAATGCGGCGAGTATGACCGGAATTCCCCGATCCGCCGACTCTTTTTTGTCGAAAGAGACGGGGGTGGGGTTCAAACTTTCAGGAAAACCTGAAGATCGGCGACATTGGTTCCGGTGGCGCCGGTCGTCAGCAGATCGCCCGAGGCTGCAAGGGCGGCATTGCTGTCGCTGTTAGCCAGGCAGGCTTCGGGATCAACCCCGGCGGCGCGCATCCGGGACAGGCTGCCCGCATCGACGAGCGCGCCCGCAGCCTCGGTCGGCCCGTCGCGTCCATCGGTGCCACCCGACAGGAAGAGCCAGCCCCCCGCCATCCCCCGCGCCTCGGCCCTAAGCGCCAGTCGCAGCGCCAGTTCCTGGTTGCGCCCCCCACGCCCGGGGCCCCGGATGATGACGGTGGTTTCCCCCCCCAGAAGCAGCGCGGTCCCAGGCGGGGTTTCCCCGGCCATGTCCAGCAGGATCTCGGCGGCCCGGTCGACCGGGCCGATCAGCGGATCGCCAGCGATCCGCACAGGGCGGCGTGCCGCCCGGCCCATGGCGGCGACGCTGATGGCGTTCGAGCCCACAAGCTCCGCATCGGTGGCCGGCAGCGTCGCTGCCGGCTCCACGCGCAGCAGGGCTGCGCGGGCGGCCTCGGGCATCTGGTCCCAGATACCGAGCCGCCGGGCCACTGCCCGCGCGGTGGCATGGTCGGCAATGGGGCCAACGGTCGGCCCGCTGGCGATGACGCGCAGGTCGTCGCCTACCACGTCCGACAGGATCAGGCTGCGCACGGGCGCAGGCGCGGCCAGGCGCAGAAGCCCGCCTCCCTTGAACCGCGACAGCGCCTGCCGGACGATATTCGTGTCCTCGATATCGGCTCCCGAGGCCAGCAAGAGCCGGTTCACCTCGGCCTTCTCGGCCAGGGTGACCCCATCGACGGGCCCCGGCAGCAGGGCAGACCCGCCGCCGGAGATCAGCGCAAGCACCACGTCGCCCGCGCCGGCCTCCCCCAGCAGCTTCTCAACCGCCAGCCCGGCAATCACGCCGCGCCCGTCGGGCACCGGGTGCCCCGCCGCGTAGCAGGCCACGCCCGCCACGTCGCGGTGGTTCTCGTAGTTGGTGACGGCGAGGCAGCGGGTGGGCGTGCCGTCGGGAAGGGCTGCGCGGGCGGCCTGCATCATGCCATGCGCAGCCTTGCCGATGGCCAGAACGAAGACCGTGCCCCTTCTGGGCAGATCGAGCGGCCGGGCCTCCAGCGCACGGCGCACCGCGCCCACGGGATCGGCGGCGGCGACACCAGCCATGAAAATCTCGGTCAGTTCAGAGCGGAGCGATTGGGCAGTCATCTTGCGTCACCGGCAGGGATCGGTCGCCCGGACCATCCCAAAGCACCGGGGTGCTGTCCATCCGCAAAACCCGAAACCTGCGAAACCGCAGGGATCAGAACCAGAATTCCCAGACAGCGACCGAGGCGAAAGCCAGCACCACGCCACCAGCAAGATAGGCCAGCCGTTCCCCCATGCGCGAGCGGCGCGGCGGAGGCAGCGTATTGGCCTGCGCCAGCAGCGCATCCTGCGCCATCTGCGGCAGGCGCGGCCCGAAGCGCGACAGCACCTGCGCGGTGCGGATCAGGTCGCGCACCATCGCCTTGGGGCCGATATTCTCGGTGATATACTGCTCTACCACCGGGCGGGCCGTGCTCCAGATGTTGATATTGTCATCGAGCGAACGCGCCACGCCCTCGACCACAACCATCGTGCGTTGCAGCAGGATCAGCTCGGTGCGGGTCTCCATCCCGAACTGCTCGGTCACTTCGAAGAGGTAGGACAGAAGCCGCGCCATCGAGATACGGCTGGCTTCCATGCCGAAAATGGGCTCGCCCACGCTGCGCAGCGCCTGCGCGAATTCGTCGATATCGCGGTCGGCGGGCACGTAGCCTGCCTCGAAATGAACCTCGGCCACGCGGCGATAGTCGCGGCGGATGAAGCCCATCAGGATCTCCGCATAGACCCGGCGTGTGTATTCATCCAGTCGCCCCATGATCCCGAAATCGAGCGCCACGATATCGCCATTGGGGCCGACCTTCAGGTTGCCCTGGTGCATGTCGGCGTGAAAGAACCCGTCGCGCAGCGCGTGGCGCAGGAACATCTGCAACACGCGTTCCGCCAGCACGTGCCGGTCATGGCCCGCCGCGTCGATCTTGTCGACATCGCCCAGGGCCACGCCCTCGGCCCAGTCCAGCATCATCACCCGGCGCGAACACAGGAACCAGTTGACCTGCGGAACGGTGAAGCCCTCGTCGCCCTCGGTATTGGCGCGAAACTCGCCCGCCGCCGAGCTTTCGATGCGCAGGTCCAGCTCGCGCAGCACCACGCCTTCGAAATGCTCGATCACCTCCTGCGGACGAAGGCGGCGAGAGGCGGGCGACAGTGTCTCAATCCAGCTTGCCATCAGGTAGAAGGCGTCGATATCGCGCTGGAAGGCGCGTTCGATGCCCGGGCGCAGCACCTTGACGGCAACTTCCTGGTCGGTGTCAGCCAGCCGCGCGCGATGCACCTGCGCGATCGAGGCGGCGGCGACCGCGTCGGAGAAGTCGGTGAACAGATCCTCGACCGGCATCTCCAGTTCTCGCGCGATGACCTGCTTGGCCACCTCGGTCTGGAAGGCGGGCAGCTTGTCCTGCAACACGCGCAGCTCGGTCGCGAGGTCCGTCCCCACCACGTCGGGGCGCGTCGACAGGATCTGCCCGAACTTGATATAGGCCGGCCCAAGCGCGGTCAGCGCGCGCACCAGCGGCGGCAGGCTCGTGTCGCCCTTCAGCCCCAGCCATTTGACCGGCCAGGCCAGGATACGCAGCCCGATCCGCACGCTGCGCGGCGCGTCCATCGCCTCCAGCGCCTCGCGCATCGCGCCGGTGCGCTCGAAGGTGGCGCCGGTGCGGATCAGCCGCCAGATGTTGTGGGGTCCGCGCATCTCAGATCTTCCAACCCGAATGCAGCGCCGCGATACCCATCGACAGGTTGCGGTACTTCACCATGTCGAACCCGGCCTCCCGGATCATGCTGGCAAACAGCTCCTGGTCGGGGAACTTGCGGATGCTTTCCACGAGATACTGGTAGCTGTCGGCATCATTCGCGATCAGCTTGCCCATCTTCGGGATCACGTTGAAGGAATAGAGGTCGTAAAGCTTCTGCAACCCGTCATTGGGCAGCTGGCTGAATTCCAGCACCATCAGCCGCCCGCCGGGCTTTAGCACGCGGTAGGCTTCCGACAGGGCGTCGGGGATGCGGGTCACGTTCCGGATTCCAAAGCTGATCGTGTAGACATCGAAGACATTGTCCTCGAAGGGCAGCGCCATGGCGTCGCCGACGATCCAGTCGAGCTTCTCGGCCATGCTCTCGGCCTCGGCCCGCTTCTGCCCCTCGACCAGCATCGATTCCGTCATGTCCAGAACCGTGGCCCGCGCCCCGGGCGCGCGCTTGAGGAATCGGAAGGAAACGTCCCCGGTCCCGCCTGCCACGTCCAGCAGCCTCTGCCCGTCGCGCGGGGCAAGCCAATCCATCATCGCGTCCTTCCAGACGCGGTGGATGCCCACGGACATCACGTCGTTCATCACGTCATATTTCGAGGCGACATTGGTAAAGACCCCGTGGACCTTCCCGGCCTTGTCCTCCTCGGCCACCGTCTGGAAACCGAAATGCGTGGTGCGCCCGCTGTCGTCGCTCATGTCCGATCCTTTCCGGGGGCCTTGCCCTCGCCAGAAACTGCCCCTTCTTATAGGGCTTGCCCGTCGCGTTACAATGCGACGCCCCTCAAGGAAAGGCCTGCCATGCCCGAACTGCCCGAAGTCGAGACAGTCCGTCGCGGTCTGGCCCCCGTGATGGAGGGCGTGCGCATCGCGAAAGCCGATGTGCGCCGCCCCGACCTGCGCTGGCCCTTTCCGCCGCGCATGGCAGACCGGCTGACCGGCGCGACGGTGCTGCGCCTGCGCCGACGGTCCAAGTATATCCTGGCCGATCTCGATACCGGGGAAACGCTGCTGGTCCACCTGGGCATGTCCGGGCGCATGCTGGTGTCGGGCGTGTCGGGCCGCCAGATGCCGGGCCAGTTCCACCACAGCCATCCCGCCCCCGAGAAGCATGACCACGTCGTGCTCGACATGGATGGCGGCGCCCGCGTCACCTTCAACGATGCCCGCCGCTTCGGCGCGATGGACCTGATGGACACCGCCAGCGCCGAACTGCACCCGCTGCTGGCGGTGCTGGGTCCCGAGCCCCTGGGCAATGCCTTCGACGGACCGATGCTCGCCGCCGCGCTCAAGGACCGCCGGACGCCGATCAAGGCGGCGCTGCTCGATCAGCGAATCGTCGCTGGACTGGGCAATATCTATGTGTGCGAGGTGCTGTTTCGCGCGGGCATTTCGCCGAAACGGCAGGCAGGGCGCATCGCGACGTCACGTTGCGAGGCGCTGGTCCCGATCATCCGGGAGGTGCTGTCCGACGCGATCGAGGCGGGCGGATCGTCCCTGCGCGACCATCGCCAGACCGACGGGGAACTCGGTTATTTTCAACACAGTTTCAAGGTCTACGGGCGCGAAGGCGGGGCCTGCGTGACCCCCGGCTGCTCGGCAACGATCCGCCGGATCGTGCAGTCGGGCCGGTCGAGCTTCTACTGCCCGTCCTGTCAAAGATAGCTTGAACCGCGCGACGGGGCTGATAACCCTGCGCATCCGAGGGACAACAATACCGGGACGGACCGCATGGCCTACGAGACCCTGATCGTCGAGATCGAAGACCATATCTGCCTTATCAAGCTGAACCGGCCTGACGCGCTCAACGCGCTCAACACCAAGCTGCTGGCGGAACTGTGCGACGCGCTGGAAAGCGCCGATGTCAACGACAAGGTCCGCTGCGTGGTCATCACCGGGTCGGAGAAAGCCTTCGCCGCCGGTGCCGACATCAAGGAGATGTCGGAGAAAAGCTATACCGAGGTCTTCACCGAGGACCTCTTTGCCGATGCCTCCGATCGCCTGATCCGCATCCGCAAGCCGATCATCGCCGCCGTGTCCGGCTATGCCCTGGGCGGCGGCTGCGAACTGGCGATGGCCTGCGACTTCATCATCGCGTCCGACACCGCCAAGTTCGGCCAGCCCGAGATCAATCTCGGCGTCATCGCCGGCATGGGCGGCAGCCAGCGCCTGACACGGTTCGTCGGCAAGTCGAAGGCGATGGACATGAATCTCACCGGCCGCTTCATGGATGCGGACGAAGCCGAGCGTTCCGGCCTCGTCAGCCGCGTGGTGCCCGCCAAGAAGCTGATGGACGAAGCCATGGGTGCCGCCGCCAAGATCGCCGAGAAGTCGATGATCACGGCGATGGCCGCAAAAGAGGCGGTGAACCGCAGCTATGAAAGCACCCTTGGCGAGGGCCTGAAATTCGAGCGGCGGCTCTTCCACTCGATGTTCGCAACCGAAGACCAGAAAGAGGGCATGGCCGCCTTCCTCGAAAAGCGCGAAGCCCAGTTCCGCGACCGCTGATCGCCTGGAATCGCACCGGCCCAGACATCTGCGCGACACGGCTGTCCTCCCCGCGAAAGCGGGGATCTCTCTCGACCTGCATCCCGCGCAGGCACCATCAGCCTCGCTGACCTTCTTCTTGGCCCAAATACTCCCGCCGGAGGCATCCCGACGCCCCCGCCGGATCGGCCGCCCGACCGGGCAGCCCCCCCTTGCCGCATATCCGTGGTAACGCGGACCGACGAGGCCCCCGCGCAAGCGGGGGTTGAGGAGGGCCGCTCCCGGGTCGGCGCCGAAGGCGGCGAAACGGCTTTTCGTCTGCACGCCCGGTGTACGGGGGGTGTACGGGGGGTGTACGGGTGGCACCCCCCTTTTCAGCGCATCAGTCGCCCGAAACGCGCCAGCGGATCGACCCCTGCCAGCTGCATCATGTGCCAGCCCAGAACCTGGTTCGACGACAGCACCGGCAGGCCCGTCGCGGCCTCGATCCCGTCGATCACGTCAAGGGTGCGCAGATTGGTGCAGGACAGGAAGAGCGCGTCGAATATCCCTTCTTTTGCAAGGGCTTCTGCCGCAGCAGCAATCGATTTCGGGGCGATGCGCGCGGCAAATTCCTCGCGCTCTTCATTGAAGCTGCCCAGCAGACCCACCTCCAGCCCCGCCCGCTCCATCGCCGCGATAAGCGCCGTGTTGACCTCGGCCACATAGGGCGACAGCACGGCGATCCGCCGCACGCCCAGACGCCCGCAGGCCGCGATAAGTGCCGTTAGCGGATCGGTTACAGCGTTGGTTTCACACCCCTTTTTAACCATGCCCGCGACCACCTCCGCGCCGATGACGGACGTGCCCGACGTGCAGCCATATCCCACCACGTCGAATGTCGCAGGCAAGGGGAAGAGCCGTGCCGCGCCGGTCAGGTTTCCCTCCATCTCGGCCAGCGAGTCATTCGTGACCTCCGCCCCGCTCGGCACGCGGCTGACATAGGTCGCCACGCCCTCCAGCGGCAGCATCCGGCGCATGTCATGTTCGACGGTCTCGTCCGACTGAAGCGCGATCAGCCCGATCGTGGCGCGTTCGCCCAGTTGCGGGGCAAGCTCGTAGTCGAATTGCATCACAGGATCCTCAGATCGGGCGCCGCGAAGGGTGACAGCTTCTCCGGCGCGCCCTCGCGGATGACGATATTTTCTTCGTGCACAAGGATTTGCCCGTCTGCAATGTCCACCCCCGGCTCCAATGTCAGCACCATTCCCGGTTCCAGCACCGTGTGATCATCGGGAATGAGCGAGGGCCATTCGGTCAGCTGCATTCCCAGCCC
>NZ_CAXREX010000270.1:0-12509 GCF_964229645.1 Nioella sp.
GAGCAAAGCGATGATACGCCCAAACCGCGTAGCCGATGACCGAACGCGGGAAACGGAAACCCTTGAGGCGGGAAAGATCAGCCAGATTCAACATGGTGCCGCGCTACAACGGTTGTTCGGCTTCAACAACCTGACAAAACCGCCCTGCGGCATAGCTCATGGCGTCGAATGACACGAAAGGCAGCAGACGGCTGACAAAGACAGCCAGCGTCAGGGCATTCTGCGATCCCATCAAGCGCGACACCGAGGTGTCGCCAACCCAGCGCTGAACCGTCTCCCGCCCCAGGCCACGGGCGATGGCAAAGGCAATCAGTGCTCCGGCCTCGGATCCGATGGCAACATATAGCGCGCCTGCATAGTGGCCGTAGGCCGCTCCGGCCGCGAGGGCGATCGGGGCGCTGGGAAGCGGGCTGGCGACGATCGCAACGGTCATCAGCATGACGATTGCCAACGGGCCCCAGGCGCCGGCCATGTCCACCCATCGTTCGACCGCCGCCCGATTAAAGTCGGAGGTGTCCCAGGTGAAGGCAAACAGAGCGAGCAGCGCAAGGCCGCCTCCGATCATCACGACCGGGCGCCAGGATATCGGGGGCTTCTTACTGCGCATTTCAGCGCAATCGGGCGGGCAAGGCGGCTAGCGCGGTGTCGATGGGAACGACAGGCAGGCCACGACCGATCCAGCCGGGGCCGTGATCCGAACCCATCATGCCTTCGGGGATATCGGCATAGCCCGGATAACCCGCGCGCAGGATCGCCGCCATGACCGCGCCGGATCGTCCACCCGTGGCGCAGATCAACCCAAGGGGGCGGTCGCCGGCCAATTCCTTGGCGGCAAAGAGCCGTGCGGGAAAGTTCGGATCATGCATGCTGAGCGGCCAGACCCCGGCGCCGACACCCGTTTCGGACCATTCCGTGCGTGACCGGATGTCGATCACGCGCGACGAATCCGCCAACAAGCCGTCGTGGGCTTCCTGCGTGGTCCAGGTCGATACGGTGCCCAGGGCTCGGGCAGGGGGCGCGGCACGCGCGAGCGCAGCCCGAAGGAGTCCACGGCGATGCCAGCCCGGCCCGGGTGCCGATGCCTGCTCAGGCGGCATCGACCGCTGCCACCAGCATGTCGCGGACTTTGCCCGCCACGGCGTGCAGTTCCGGGTTCGGCACCGCCGCCATCGACGCAACCGGGTCTATGGCGCTGACCTCGGTCCCGTCGGTGACGCTGCGCAGGATGACGTTGCAAGGGAGCATGGCACCGATGCGCGGTTCAAGCCCGATGGCCTGCCATGCCATATTGGGATTGCACGCGCCAAGAATGCGATAGCCGTCCATGTCGGCGTCGATCTTCTTTTTCATGGTCGCCTGAACGTCGATTTCGGTCAGGACGCCGAACCCGGCTTCGGCCAGCGCGGCGCGAACCCGCATGTCCGCGTCGTCGATGGTCACGCCGCGAAGCAGTCGATCATGTGTATAGCTCATTCTTCATGTCCTTTCGGTGGGGTGGTTGCCCGGACACGGCGTTCGGGCAACCATGAAACGCGCGAATGCGCCGATCAGTTCTGGCCCGGCATCATCGGGCGTTTCTGACCCATGGCACCGTTGCCTCCGGGGATGCGATCTGCGAAGGCACCCATCTCGTCAGGCGAGACCTTGCCGTCGCCATCGGCATCGAGATGCTGGAAGCGGTCGACCATGGTCGACCGCATCATGGCGTCATGCCACCCAGAAAATTCCTGCAGGCTCAGCGCACCGTCCTTGTCGGCGTCGTGATCCTTCAGACGCTGCTGCATCATTGCGCCCGGCATGATCTCGCCCTGGCTGCCCATGCCACCCATCATGCCGCTGCCCATCATCATGCCCATCATGTCCTGGTCCATCATGCCCATCATGCCCATCGGTCCCTGGCCCCCCATGGGACCCTGGCCTGAGCCGCCCATGCCCTGTGCCATGCCGCCATGCATGCGCATCATCATTTCCATCATGGACTGCATGTCCATCATCCCGGACATCATCTGCGGGCCGCCATTCGGTCCGGCCATGAGACCAGCCGCCTGCGCCGCAGCGGGGCCGTTGCCCTTGTGATGGTCATTGTCGGCCAGGGCAGGGGTCGTGCCAAGCAGGATGGCGGAAAGCACGAGCGCAGAGGTTTCGAATTTTGTCATTCCAGTCTCCGTGGGTTTGACGATTGTCTGTCTTGCATCGACATCCAAACGACTTTTCCCGGGGAAATGCAGGTCCGGAATTGTATCCGTCTGTCGCAGCGCGCCCGCGTGATACAAAGCCTTACAAAACGACCGGTGAAATTTCCGAACTCCTTCAAATAGAAAGGGTCCCATGGCCAAACCCGCCCATATCCTCGTCGTGGACGACCACGCGCAGATCCGCGAAAGCGTGACCCGCTTTCTGGAGCGCAACGGCCTGCGGGCGACCGGTGCCAAGGATGCGTCCGACATGGATGCAAAGCTGGCGGTCGGGCAGTACGATCTGATCGTGCTGGATGTCATGATGCCCGGCGAGGACGGCCTGTCAGTCTGTCGCCGAATCTCGGCCGAGGGCGGGCTGCCCATCATCCTGCTGACGGCCCTGGGAGAAGAGACCGACCGTATCGTGGGCCTGGAAATCGGCGCCGACGATTACCTTGCCAAGCCGTTCAACCCGCGCGAACTGCTGGCCCGCATCAAGGCCGTGTTGCGGCGCAGCAGCCGTGACGAACCCGCCGCCGGCACCCTGGCCGGCAAACGGGTGCGCTTTGCCCACCTGGTGCTGGACACCGATCGTCAGATGCTGTGTGGCGAGGACGGGGGCGAGACGCTGCTGACCAGCGCCGAGTTCAAGCTGCTTTCCGTCTTTCTGGAACGCGCGCGCATGGTGCTCAGCCGTGACCAGCTGCTGGACCTGACGGCCGGTCGAACGGCCGGGCCGCTGGATCGCACCATAGACAACCAGGTCAGTCGGCTGCGCCGCAAGATCGAACCTGACGTCCTGCGCCCGAGGATCATCAAGACGGTGCGCAACGGGGGATACTGCCTTGCCACCGACGTCGAGGTCCGGGAATGAGCCGCAGGCTGTTCCTGTCGCTGCGCGTGCAGTTGATCCTCGTGGTGGTGGCCGCTCTCGCGATGGCGCAGGTGGTCAGCCTTTTCCTGTTCGCGGATGAACGCAGCCTGGCGATCCGCGCCGCGCTGGGGTTCGAGGCCGCAGGCCGCGCAGCCACTGTCGTGAGGCTGATCGAGGAAGCGCCGCCGGACCTTCATGCTTCGATCCTGAGGGCCGCGAACTCGCCGCTGGTGCGGTTTGATCTGGCTCCTGCGGCGTCTGTCCAGCACACGGATCATTCCGATGGCGGCATCGTCGAGGCACGTATCAGGACCCTGCTGGGGGACAGCTACAGCCGGGACATCCGGGTTGAGCTACACCAGGTCGAGGGTCAGCTGATGCCGCTGCCGAACCTGTCCCGCGAAATGACCGAGATGCACATGGCGATGATGCAGGGCGAATTGACAGCTGTGGAAATGAACTTGTCGATCGCCCTGTCCGGGGGGCGGTGGCTGAATGTCGGGACCCGCTTTGAACGGCCGCCGATCCAGTGGCCGCTCTATTCCATGATGACCTTCGCCCTGTCTGCGGGATTGCTGATGCTGGTGGTGATCTGGTTCGTGATGACACGGCTGACCGGTCCCTTGCGGCGCGTTTCGCGCGCTGCCGACAGTCTCGGGCGGGGCGAGGACGTGGCGGAAATCCCGCTGACCGGCCCGACCGAAGTCCGTGACCTGGCGCGCTCGTTCAACCGGATGCAGGCGCGGCTGACCCGCTTCGTGTCAGAACGTACGCGCATGCTGGCCGCTCTTGGTCATGACCTGCGGACACCGCTGACCAACATGCGCATCCGTGCCGAGATGGTGGACGACGACGAAACCCGGGACAGCATCGTCGCCTCGGTCGAAGAGATGCAAGGCATGGTCGAAGCGACCCTGACATTCGCGCGCGGGCTGGTCGGGACCGAAGAGCCGGAGTTGGTCGACCTGCGTCACTACCTGGATGACCTGTGCATCGCCATGCCGGAAACCGTCGCGCTGCTGGGCCCCGAAGGATGCGAGCTGCGATTGCGGCCGAACGCCATGCGGCGCGCGCTGCGCAACCTCGTCGAAAACGCCCTGCGCTACGGTGATGTCGCCCGGCTCGACTGGCATGTGGCATCTGGCGAACTGGTGCTGACCGTCGACGATGACGGCCCGGGCATCCCCGAGGATCAACTGGACAAGGTGTTCGACCCGTTTTTCCGGCTCGAGCGCTCGCGCTCGCTGGAAACCGGCGGGCACGGGTTGGGCCTGTCGATCGCCCGCACGATCATCCAATCCCACGGCGGAGAGGTCAGCCTGGCCAACCGCCCCGAAGGCGGGTTGCGGGCGACCGTCCGCTTGCCGCTTGGAACCCCTGCAAACAACGAGGTGCATATATCATGAAACGTTCCCTTGCTCTTTCGGCGTCGACCATTCCCCTGGCCACGGCTGCGCTGGCTGATCCCGGCCCCGGTGGCGGCATGATGGGTGGCTATGGGCTTGGCGGCGTGACAATGCTGCTGTTCTGGGGTGCGGTGATCGCGGGTGGCGTCTGGATTGTCACCCGGCTGGTCGGGGGAACGAACGCGAAACCGACCTCGGACGCTCTCGAAGAACTGCGCCTGCGCTTTGCGCGTGGCGAGATCGACGAGGAGGAATTCCAGCGTCGCAAGGCCGCGCTGGACCAGTGATCCGGCACTGACCCCCAGCGACAAGAGGAGGCCCCGGCCATGATCCCCGAAATCGGACATTTCTCGTTGGCGCTGGCGCTGGCGCTTGCTCTCGTCCAGAGCGTCCTGCCGATCCTTGGCGCCGCGCGTAGCAATGCGGCCTGGATGCAGTCGGCGCAGTCCTCGGCGCTGGGGCAGGTGGTGTTCATCGCCCTCGCCTTCGGCGCCCTGATGCGATCATTCGTCGTCAGCGATTTCACGGTCCTGAACGTGGTCGAGAACTCTCATTCGCTGAAGCCGCTGCTGTTCAAGGTCGCGGGGACGTGGGGCAGCCACGAGGGGTCCCTGCTGCTTTGGGTGCTCATCCTTGCCGTCTTTGGCGCGGGGGTGGCGCTGTTCGGCGCGAACATTCCCGCCGCGACCAAGGCCCGCGTTCTGTCGGTCCAGGCCTGGATCAGCGTGGGGTTCCTGACCTTCCTGCTGTTCACGTCTAACCCGTTCGAGCGCATCTTTCCGCCGCCTGCCGACGGGAATGACCTGAACCCCTTGTTGCAGGACGTGGGGCTCGCGATGCACCCGCCGCTGCTGTATTTCGGCTACGTCGGCTTTTCCATCGTGTTCTCCTTTGCTGTGGCGGCCCTGATCGAGGGACGTGTGGATGCCGCCTGGGCGCGCTGGGTTCGACCGTGGACGCTGGCTGCCTGGATGAGCCTGACGGCGGGCATCGCGTTGGGGTCGTGGTGGTCCTATTACGAGTTGGGCTGGGGGGGCTGGTGGTTCTGGGACCCGGTCGAGAACGTCAGCTTCATGCCCTGGCTTCTGGGCACCGCCCTGCTGCATTCCGCGATCGTCACCGAGAAGCGCGACGCCTTCAAGAGCTGGACGATCTTGCTGGCGATCCTGACATTCTCGCTGTCGCTGCTGGGCACCTTCATCGTGCGCTCGGGGCTGCTGACCTCGGTTCACGCCTTTGCGGTCGATCCCGAACGCGGACTGTACATCCTGGGCCTGCTGGGCCTGTCGATCGGCAGCTCGCTGGCGCTTTATGCATGGCGCGCGCCCGACATGGAGGGCGGCGGCCTGTTCAAGCCGATCAGCCGCGAAGCCGGCCTGCTGGTCAACAACCTGGTCCTTGCCGCCGCGACGGGTACCGTGCTGTTCGGCACGCTCTATCCGCTGCTGCTGGAGGCCGTGACCGGGGACAAGATTTCGGTCGGGCCGCCGTTCTTCAATGCGGCCTTCGTGCCCATGATGCTGGTGCTCGTGCTGTTCATGGGACTGGGGCCGTTCCTGTCATGGAAACGGGCTGACCTTGCGGGCGTCGTGCAGCGGTTGCGGTTTGTCGCCCTGTTGTCGGGCACCGGCGGATTGATCCTGTGGTACGTCCGCACCGGCGCGCCCGTGCTGGCCTACGTGGCCGTCGCTGCGGCCCTTTGGCTGCTGAGCGCCACGTTGCGGGAATGGGCCATGCGCATCAGGCTGTTTCAGGAACCGTTGCCCGTTTCCCTGCGCCGCGCCCGCAACCTGCCGCGTGCCGCGCATGGCATGACAGTGGCCCATGCCGGCCTGGCGCTGATCATGCTGGGCATGATCGGGTCAAGTGCTTGGAAAAGCGAACAGATCGCCTTTGTCGCCCCAGGCGACCTGGTGGAAATTGCCGGTTTCGACGTGACCTTTGACGGGATCGAGCCTGTCCGCGGGCCGAATTACCTGGCCAACCAGGGCCGTCTGATCGTGGAACGCGATGGCGACTACGTGACCACGCTCAGACCCGAGCGGCGCAGCTACCCGGTCGCGCAGTCTACGACCACGGAATCGGCTATCCGGTCCACGTTGGCCGGGGATCTCTATGCCTCGATCACCGAGCCCGTTTCGGAACAGGCTGCGGCCAGTGGCGCATGGACCCTGCGCATCCTTTACGAACCGCTGGTAAACCTGATCTGGATCGGGTCCGTCATGCTGGTGCTTGGTGGGGCGCTGTCGCTGTCTGACAGACGGTTGCGCGTGGGGGCGCCACGACGCGCCGGCCGTGTCGATGCGCAGCCCGCAGAATAGGAGAAACCATGAAACGCCTGTTCGCCCTATTGCCACTGCTGCTGGCGGCGGTCCTTGGTGGGTTCTTTGTCTGGGGACTGAACCCAGAGCGTGATCCCAATGCGATCCCTTCTGTCCTGATCTCGCAGCCGGTGCCCGAGTTCGCGTTGCCGCCTGTGCCGGGTCTCGATGTGCCGGGGGTGACCCGGTCTGACCTGTCTGGCAACGACGGTCCGGTCGTCGTCAATGTCTTTGCGTCCTGGTGCGTGCCATGCAGGGCGGAACATGCGGTTCTGACCCGGTTCAAGGAACGCGACGGGCTGCGTCTGCTGGGGATCAACTACAAGGACAAGCCCGAGGACGCGGTGCGCTGGCTGGCTGACCTGGGGAACCCCTACAGTGCCATCGGATCCGATCTCGATGGTCGGGCAGGGATCGAATGGGGGATTTCCGGGGTGCCGGAAACCTTCATCGTGGGCGCTGACGGTACGGTCCTTTATCGCTACGTCGGGCCGATTGTCGGCGAGGAGGCCATCGCGAAATTCACGCTTGCGCTGCGACAGGCCCAGGAACGGATAGTCCCAGAGGACGCGTCATGAGACATGTCCTGCTTGCTGCGGTGCTGACCGTGTTGCCGATCCTTGCACAGGCCGTTGAACCCGACGAGGTGCTGGCCGATCCTGCGCTCGAAGCGCGGGCGCGTGTCATTTCGAAGGAATTGCGCTGCGTCGTGTGCCAGAACCAGGACATCGACAGCTCGAATGCGGGTGTCGCACGTGATCTGAGGCTGCTCGTGCGCGAACGCCTGACCGCCGGAGATAGCAACGAGGCCGTGATCGATTACGTTCATGCGCGTTACGGTGACTACGTCCTGCTGAAACCGCCGTTTTCGCGCAGGACTCTGGTGCTTTGGCTGGCGCCATTGATCCTTGCAGCGGGGGCTCTGGGGGCGGGGGTGTTCATCCTCGGTCGCAACCGTGTTGCCGTTGCGCCGTCCGAAATCCTCGACGTCGAAGACGAGGCCCGGATAGCCGAGGCCATGGCGCGTCATGGTAAAGGAGACCAGCGATGATCTGGGTTGTTTTCACGTTGCTGTCCCTGGCTGGGCTCGCCATTGCCCTCTATCCATTGCGACGTGCACAAAGCGTTCCATTGCAACGCTTCGAGGCAGTGCCGGCCGTGCTTGTCGACCAGATCGAGGAAATCGATCGTGATCTCGAGCGTGGGCTCATTTCCGGCGAAGAGGCCGAGGGCGCCCGGCAGGAAATCCGTCGCCGCATGGCCCAGATCCTGCGCCGCAAGGGTGAAGCGGACTTGACGCGGCCGGGCGGTCGCCTGGCGCTGTTCGTTGCGGCGGTTTTCGTTCCGGCAATGGCATTCGCCTATTACGCCGTTGCCGGCAGCCCGTCGGTGCCTGCTATTGCCTATGCGGATCGCACGGACGAGCGCGCGGCCGAACAGCAGATCGCGGCCCTGGCCGCGCAGTTAAGGGACAGATTGAACAGCGAACCGGGTGGTGGGGCAACCGAAGGCTGGATGCTGTTGGGGCAGACCTATTCCCGGATGGGCCGCTTTGATGCAGCTGCCGAGGCATTCCAGACGGCAGCGGGTCGGAACGATGCCTCGTCTGCGACCTGGTCAATGCTGGCCGAAGCCGTAATCCGCACCAATGGCGGGACGGTGACGCCCCGGGCGCTCGCAGCGCTTGAAACCGCAAAGCAGATGGACCCGGCAAACCCGGCGGCCACATTCTACCTTGCCGTGGCTGACCGCCAGGCCGGGGACGCAGCCGCCGCGCATGACCGTTTGACGGCGCGCCTTGCGCAGGCAACGGCCTACCAACCCTGGATGGACGCCTACGTTGCACAGGCCAATGCCATCGGCGCCGAGCTGGGCCGCCCGCTGGTGTCTGCCCGCGCCCCGGCCGCGCCAGGGCCGACGGCCGCGGATGTCGCTGCTGCCGAGGATATGAGCGACGAAGACAGGTCGGCCTTCATCCGGTCTATGGTGGACCGGCTCGCCGCGCGTCTGAAGGATGAACCCGATGACGTCGATGGCTGGCTGCGGTTGGCGAATGCCTACGGCGTCCTGGACCAACCCGAGCGTGCAGTGGAGGCCTATCGCCGCGTCGAAGGTCTGTTGCCCGAGGATGATCCCCGAAAGGCCGATGTCAGGGCCAGGATCGCCCGCCTGGAAAACCCGTGATCAGTCCGGGCTGCCGGGCCTCCATGTCCATCGTCGACCATCATGTGCCAGATGGATCGGGGCGAGTGGCTGGATGTCCAGCCGCAACCCGGCAACGGGCGGGAGGTCCAATGCACTGACAAGAACTGCGCGCAGTACGGGCGGGGCCGCCAGAGCCACCACACGATCTGCCGGACTGGCCGGCAACTGGTCCAGCCAGGGTCGTACGGTCGCGCAGAGGTCTGTCAGAGAGGCCCCCCCGCCGGGGCGTGCTTCCGGGTCACGGGTCCACAGTGAAAGCGCTTCGGGATCGCTGGCGGCGATTTCGTCCAGGGTCATGTCTGTCCAGCGCCCGAAATCCTGCGTGCCGAGCGCCGCGCAGTCGTTTGGCTGCAAGCCGAGCGCCATGGCCAAGACACCGGTCCCCGGCGCGGTATCGCAAGCACTGCCCCCAAGCCGGCCAGAGAGGGTACGTGCCCGCTTCACCTGCGCAGCGCTCATATCCGCGGCAAGGCGAAAGGGGTGATGTGCAGACATGGGCGCGGCAACGAGGATCAGGCGCATGGGGGACCTTTCGTACAGGCGAGGCAAGAAAATGTTGGCAGCTTGAGGCATTCTGGCCTATCGATCAGAGACAGGGGAATACGGAAGCCGGTGAAAATCCGGAACGGTCGCGCCACTGTGATCGCGCAAGCGTAAGTCAGACACGGATCCCTGAAAATACTTATGACGCGTTATCAGAAGGAGTACCAAATGACTGTCGCAACACGTTCCGCCGTTTCGAGCGATCTTCCCATCGTCCCTATGCAGGACATTGCCCCTTGGGCGATCCTGACCGCACTGCTGGCTGTCCTGCTGGTCTATTTCGTTGGTGCAGAGCAAGGCGCATGGTCTGTTATCGCCGGGACCGACGTGCATGAATTTGTGCACGATGCGCGCCACCTTCTTGGCTTTCCCTGCCACTAAGTTACAGCGATGACTCGTCTTCTTGTGCTCGGCCTTCTGGCCGGGCTGTTGGCTTCCGTGGTGACGTTCGGCGTGGCGCGACTGGTTGGTGAACCTGTGCTGGACGCGGCCATTGCGCTGGAAACCACTGACAGCCCCACACACGCGGCAGATACGCCGGATCATTCCGATACCGGCGGCATGTCGCGCCGTTTGCAGGCTGGTCCTGGATTGTTCGTCGGTCTCGCCGCCGTGGGCGTGGCCTTGGGCGGGATCCTGGCAATCAGCTATGCCGTGGCGCGGAGGCGGATCCTGCATGGATCGACACGAGCCACGGTGGGCTGGATCACGGCGTTGGGCTTTGCCGCGGTGATCGTCGTTCCCATGCTGAAGTTTCCGGGCAATCCGCCAGCAGTGGGCAATCCCGAAACGATCGGGGCGCGCACCCTGGCCTATTTCGTCTTTCTGGCCTTGTCGCTGGCAACGCTCGGGCTGGCTGTCTCGGCGGTGAAAGGGATCGCTTCGCGACGACGCAAGATGTTGATCGGGGCGGGGATCTACGCAGGGGTCATGTCCGGGGCAGCAATCTTGTTGCCCTCGTTCCACGAGGTGGACCCGGCCTTTCCGCGCGATCTGCTTTGGCAGTTCCGGGCATCGACATTGGCGGTGCAGGCAACGCTGTGGGCCAGTACAGGGATTGCCTTTGGCTGGCTGATCGAACGATACGACCGGTCCGTTTGACAAACGATGAACAGGCGTCACCGCGGGGACGCCTGTTCGATGGCTTGTAGCACAGCGGTACTGGTCAGGGCTCTGTTGCAAACTTTCCCTGGCGGCGTCATCTTATGCCCCGTTGCTGAGTGAAGTGGTGTGGTATGAGTGATTTCAAGGGGCGTCATTTCCGGGGTGAGATCGTGCTTTGGGCGGTGCGCTGGTATTGCCGCTATGGGGTCAGCTATCGTGACCTCGAAGAGATGATGGCGGAGCGGGGTCATCGGGTCGACCACTCGACAATTTACCGCTGGGTTCAACACTATGCCCCCGAGATCGAAAGGCGGATGCGGTGGCAGTGGCGGCGCCCGAGATCCGATAGCTGGCGGATGGATGAAACATATATCAGGGTGCGCGGGAAATGGGCCTATCTGTACCGGGTCGTGGACAAATTTGGCGATACGATTGATTTCTACCTCTCGCCAACCCGCAATACCAAAGCGGCAAAGCGCTTTCTGGGCAAGGCCCTGAAAGGCTTGAAAAGTTGGGAACAGCCGCGCGTGATCAACACTGACAAGGCCCCGACCTATGCCGCCGCGCTGGCGGAACTCAAACAAGAAGGCAAATGCCCGACGGATGTGCAGCACCGCCAGGTCAAATATCTGAACAACGTCGTGGAGGCGGACCACGGCAAACTGAAGCAACTGATCAAACCAGTGCGTGGGTTCAAGACGATGAAATCGGCCTATGCCACGATCAAGGGTTTTGAAGTGATGCGGGCGCTGCGAAAAGGCCAGGGGCGCATGTTCAACTTAACCCGCGACCCCATCGGCGAGAAACGCATGATCGAGCGCGCCTTCGGTGTTGGCGCTTGTGTCATGGCTGAGGCTGTCGCAATCATCGAGGAAAGTCTCGCCGCAGCATAAGTGTGTCCAATGGAGGGGTAACTGCGTCCTGTGATAAAGTTTGCAACAGAGCCGATTGGAGGGCCTCAGACTGGGGCAGGGGGGTCTGATCCTCCGTGGAGACGCGCGCATAGCCTAACAGGGGCATGAAACCGGCCCGTATTCAATTTAAGATATCGCTACTAAACGACCGTTTGTAAACAAATGCAAGTAGGTGCTCTCTCGTCGTGCTCGTCCAAAAACCTTTGGTTTCCTTGCGCTGAAAGCGATCTGAGAGGTTTCACCTGCAGTCGCGCGCTCGTACTATATAAAGGGCGCAGGCAGCGGCCACGAAAACGCCTGGGCAATGTGCAAAAAATCAGTATTTTGCACACATGGTGACGCAAGCCTCTTCTTTGACTGATGATTACGACGACCCCCTTATCACCATCGAGGAGGATGAAGAGGCTCACGAAGACGAGCTCTGGTTTCTACCTAGGTCACTTGAAGAAGAACCGGATGATTTGCCTCCAGGGCCACGGGCGGAACCGCCCGACACTGCTGTCGTCGAAGACTGGGCAAAAGCAGAAGGCGTTCACGCTGCGCGACTGGCAAGAGTGGCTGGACGCCTGGGAGCTCTGGATGACCGGCTGCTGCGTGGCCCGGAAGGCTGGCGGCATCGCCTCGCTCTTATCGAGGCAGCGGATCTCAGCTGGTTCGCAGGGGATCGGGTGAGTTCTGATCGTCTGGCGCTCTGGATATCGATGCGGCTGTCAGGTGCACAGGATGACCCAAATGCACTGGCAAGAGTTGGATGGGCTGTTCGGCGCCTAACAGGCGGTCCTGGACCGAAAGCTGACTTGGCCGCCTTCCTGGATCGCCGCGATCCCGAGAACATTGAAGACAGCGCTGAGCGTTTCGAGGATCGCGCGGGTGGGTGGCTGGACGTCATGGCAGCCGCAAAGGGTCTCCACCCGATCACGCGGGCGTGCATGGGGTATCACCTGTGGAGCTTGGCGGGCCTCGGA
>NZ_CAXREX010000271.1:0-5654 GCF_964229645.1 Nioella sp.
GCCGCGGCCTCTTGCCCCGGGCTTTCGGCCTGCACCAGCGTGAGCCCTGCCGCCGCCTCGCCCACCTCGGTCAGGCCGGGGCCTTCCTGCAACCATTGGTCGGTCACCGGGGCAGGGCGAAGCGCCAGGGAAATCAGCCGGTTACGGGCCGTGTTGGCCGGGGTGTCGCGGCTCCAGCGGGGGATGTCGCAGGGGTGAATGCCAACCTGCGCGGCGAAGCGGGCAAAGCGGAACTGGGGGTGATCCTCGCCCCCTGTCAGGTCGTGATCGGGGCGCGACAACAGCCCGTCCCAGACCGCGCGCGGCTGATCGAAATCGAACCCGGGCAGGATGACCGCCCCCTGCGGCAGCGCCGCCACTGCCGCCATGAAGCGGGCCGTCGGCCCGCGAGAGCCGGTCGAGCCTGCCACGAGGATCGGGTGATCGGGCGGGGCCGGGCCCCAAAGGCTGGTCAGGCGGTCGACGACGGCGGCCTGGCGCGCTTCGACCGACAGATGTTCGGCATCCGTCACGAAATAGGGTGCGACGATCTTCAGGAAGGCCTGCGTGCGCTGCCAGTGGGTCGCATGGTCGCCCACGTCGAGCGCGGCAATGGCCTCGGGCGCGACGCCCTCTTCCTGCATTTCGCCCAGAAGCGTGGCAAGGCTGTCGGACAGGCCATAGAGCGAGGACCGGGGCGCAAGGTCTTTTTGCTGGTCCAGCAGGCCGGACACCAGCTGCGACAGTTGCAGGCGCAGCCGCAGGGGCGGAAGGGCGGGCGGAAGGCCCGCCATGTCGGGGCGGCGCGCAAGATCGGTGACCAGCCGGATCCGCGGCATGAAGCCGGCGCCGCGCGCCTCGTAGAGCGCCTTCAGTCGACGCTGTGTCCGGGCGGTGTTCACGTAGAGCTCCACCCGCGCGATCGCCTCGGGCGGCTGGCCTGCCAGCCGTTCCGCGATCCCCTCGACCAGGGCCGAGCTGAAATCGACGCCAAGCGGCGTTGCCATCACGCGGGGGCTGTCCATCGGGTCAAACACGCGGGTCGGTCCTCAGCATTTCTTCGGCCAGGGCAATGCCCTCGGGGTGGCCGACATCGGCCCAGTGGCCCGGGTGCAGCGTAGCGAACATACGCCCCGCCGCAATGGCAGCCTTCCAGACCGCATGCAGCGAAAACGGCCCCGGCGGATAGTCGTCGAAAAGCGCCGACTTCACGATCTGCGCCCCGGTGTAGACGTGGCCCTGCGGGTCACGGCGGATGCGCCCGGCGGCGTCCATGGCGAAATCGCCGCCCCCCTTGCGCCCCACGGCGCGCTGAAGCGGCACCAGGAGGGCAAGCACATCCATGCGGTCCGGGTCCCAGGCCCGCGCCAGCCCGTGCAGCGCATTGGGCCCGGTCCAGACCGCGTCGGCGTTGAGCGTAAATATCGCGCCCTGCCCCAGATGCGGCAGCGCGTTTCGGATGCCGCCACCCGAATCGAGGATCTCGGGGCGTTCCTCGCAGAAGGTTACGTCCGCCATCGGCGCAAGATGCGCGCGCATCTGGTCGGCGAAGTGATGGCCATTGACGGCAATGGGCGCGGCCCCACCGCCCCGCGCCTCGTCCAGCGCATGATCGATCAGGGGGCAGCCCGCGACCTCGATCAGCGGCTTCGGGCGGTCCCTGGTGAGCGCACCCATGCGGGTGCCGAAGCCCGCGGCCAGGATCATGCAGGGCAGGCTCATGGCGCGATCCCGGGAAGATGGGGCTGCATGGCGCGGGCGAGCGACGCCAGCGCGGGATGGTCGAGCGCCCGGCTGACATGGCCAAAGACACGCGGCAGGAAGGACAGGTAACCGGGCTTGCCGCGCTCGTGCGCAAGGCGGCGAAAGACGCCCAGGATGCGCAGGTTGCGCTGGAAGGACAGGGCGGCGGCCTGCGCGGCAAAGCGGTCTGGGTCGAGCGCCAGCGCACCGACAAAGCGCTGCGTGGCGGAGGCCGCGATCTGCGGGGGCACGTCGCGGCGGGCATCATGGATGTAGGACACAAGGTCATAGCCAACGGGCGCCATCACCGCGTCCTGGAAATCCAGAAGCCCCACCCGCGCCAGGCCAGCGCGCTCTGGCAGCCACAGCAGGTTCTCGGCATGGACATCGCGCAGCGCGGGCACCGGCGGGGCCTCGAAGAGGCGGGCAAAAAGCTGCTCCATCTCGGCCAGGGCTTCGCCCGCCTCGCCGGGCAGGGCGATCCGCGTCATCTCGGCCATGCGCGCCGGGGTAAGAACCGGGACAGGCCAGGGATCAGCCGCGCGCGCAAGATGGACGAGCACATCGACCAGCGCGTCACTCGCCCAGGGCAGCGTCGCGCCCAGCGCGGTGAAGTCCGAGCAGCCCAGGTCCTCCAGCAGCATGAGGCCCTGCGCGGGGTCCGTGGCATGGATGGCCGGGGCAGAGAGACCCAGCGCCGACAGCCGCCGGGCAATATCGACGAAGGCGTCGAACGCGGCGCGGTCCTCGGGCGGGGCCAGCATCAAGATGGCACGGCGGCTGTCTTCGGTCAGACGGACATAGGCCCGGGCCGACGCATCGCCGGCCAGGGGGGTATGCCGGGCGGACTGCCACCCGTGCCGGGCCAGGAAGCGCATCGTTTCGGGGCTCATCGGGGCAGGACCCTGGAAAGCCGGTCGCGCCAGTTTCCGGGTCGCGCGGCAGAGAGCACCAGTCGGCGCGCGTCCTCGGACCCCGGCACCATCGTCAGCGTGACGTGGAGCGCGTCGGCGGGCAGGTCCGGGCCCAGGCGGTCGGGCCATTCCACGAGGCAGATCGCGTTGTCGAAGGCCTCGGCAAGACCCAACTCATCCACCTCCCACGGGTCGGACAGGCGATAGAGATCGGCATGCCAGACTTCCACATCGCCCGCCTCGTAGGTCTGGACCAGCGTGAAGCTGGGCGAAGGGACATCTTCGGGCGCGCCATGGCGGGCTTGAAGCGCCTGGATGAGCGCGCGGGCGAAATGGGTTTTCCCTGCCCCAAGGTCGCCAGACAAGAGCACCACGTCTCCGGGCCCGAGCAGGCCCGAAAGCCGCGCGGCAAGTGCGGCCGTTGCCTCTGGCGAGGGCATCACGGCATCGGCGAGCACGGGCAAATCGGTGGGGTCGGGGGCCTGCATGGTGGCGAGTTTACCTGCGCCACCCGCCGCCGCAACCGGGCATCGACCGGAGCCGTTACCCGGCGGCCTCGACTTCCGGGGTTTCCCCCTGGCTGGCGACAGGCAGCGGCGCGGTCTCGATCGTGAAACGCACCAGCGTTGCCGCCCCTTTCAGCGGGGCGATCTCGGCCTTCAACCCCCGGCCATCACGGCGAAGAACCGTATCCGACCAGGCCACGCGGTCGGCGTATCCGCCCACGAAATCACGAATATCCCCCCAGATCGGGGTGGGGTCGCAGGTCTTCTGCCAGCTGGCCGAAGCCTCGGCGATGCTGCCTTGCCGTTCGGGCCAAAGCGCCTTGTAGGCCGCGTTCGACAGCATCAGCTTGCCGCTTCTGGAAAAGACGGCCAGCGCCGCGGCATCGGCATCTATCACCGCCTGGTAGAGGTCCAGGTCGCCCCGGAACTGGCGGGTCAGCGTCACCTCCTGGCTGATATCCTCGAACAGGAAGGCGACCGCCCCATCGGCATGGGGCCGCCCTATCACGCGGAAGGTCTGGCCGTTGGGCAGGGTCCACATCTCCTGGTAGGTGCCGTCCTGCGCGGCTTTCTCCAGCTCGGCCAGACCTGCCCGCCAGGCCTGGTAATTCTTGGGTTCGGGCATGCGCTGCTTTTCGCGCAGCTGGTCGAGAAAGGCGAAGAGATCGGGCCGCGAGGACAGCCAGCCCGAGGACAGGGTCGAAAGCGACACCAGCGCCGGGTTGAACAACACCAGCCGCCGGGTCTTGTCGAAGATGGCAAGCCCGATGGGCAAGTGCGCGAAGGTGCGCGTCAGGGTCTGGACGAAATCGCGCAGCGAGGTTTCGGCGGCCACCAGCCGATCGGCCGGGGTTGCCGCGCACAGGCGCCCCTGCCGATAATCGCTGCACGCGAGTTCGAACCACAGTTCGGTATCCGACCCCGGCAGGGTCAGCGACATGCGCCGTGTCCTTCCCTCTTCGGTCGGGGCATCCGCCCCCGGCTCGAAGATGCGATGGATCGGCCAGACCATCGCCTCGGCCTCCTGCTCCAGCTTCGACAGGAGCGAGAAATAAGCCTGGTTGGCCCAGGTGATCGCACCGGTTTCATCTTCCACCCAGAAGACGGTGTCGCCCGCATTCATCGCGTGGCGCAAGAGGTCCAGCTCGCTTTCCAGCGCGTCGAGCCCGGCCGCGTCGATGGCGCGGCGGTCCTTGCCTGCATCCAGCGTGGCCAGCGTCAGGTAACAGCGCCCGCCCGCGATACGCCCGCTGATCGACAGCTCATCGCTGCCGATCCGGCCGATAACGACGAAGGCCGCGCCCGACTGGCGCAGCGCCTCCATCCTGGTTGCCACCTCCGGATGAAGCGCGGTCAGGCTTTCCTTCAACTCGCCCCAGGCGGCGATCCGGTCGCTCGGGTCGGTCAGGAACGCATCGCGTTCGTCATGATCGCTGACCAGATACCCGTCGCGAAAGACATAGCTGCGCGGAATGTCGAACCCGCGCAGCAGCACATGCGACGGCCCGCGGGCGCGGCGCAAGGAATAGCTGCCAATGGCCACGGCAAAAGCGGCGGCGGCGAGGCTGACCCCGACAAGAAACAGGATCGTCGCCGGATCGGTAAGTGACATCACGGTCCCCACGATGTGAAAGTCGCAGGGATAACAACATCCTAATGGTTAAGACGGAGTTAAACCGGGAAGCGGCGATTTTCGCCCAGGGGGGCCTTGGCCGCGTCCTCGGACAGATGGATCACCCGCGCGGGCCAGCTCACCTCGACCATCGCACCACGCCGCGCGCCGCTTTCCTCGGCCAGCAGGAACGGGTCGGTTGCGTTGCGAAAGCTGACCGTGGCGCCCGCGCGCTCCAGCAGGGTCTTGGCGATGAAGAGGCCAAGGCCCATGCCCTCGTAGCCGGGGCGTTTTTCCAGCTCGCGCGCGGATTTGCGGCGCCGCAGGAACGGATCGCCCAGCCGTCCGATCAGGTCGGGCGGATAGCCCTCGCCATCGTCGGTCATGCGCAGGCGGATCACCTCGGCATCCCATTCGGCCTCGACCCAGATATCGTCATGGGCGAAATCCACCGCGTTCTGCACGAGGTTGCGAATACCGTGAATGATCTCTGGCCGCCGGAAGATGACCGGCTGCGCCGCGTCGCCTCCGGGAAGCGGGGCGAACTCGAAATTGACAGAAACGCCCCGGTCGACATGGGGGTCGGCCGCCTCGCGCACCACCGCGCCCAGGGGCGCGCTGTGCATGTGCAGGTCGTCCTTCCCGGCCCGGCCCATGTCGCGCAGGATATCGCGGCAGCGATCCGCCTGTTCCCGGATCAGCCGCGCGTCCTCGGCAAGGTCGGGATTGTCCTCCAGTTCTTCGGCCAGTTCGGTCGAAACCAGCTTGATCGTGGCCAGGGGCGTGCCCAGTTCATGCGCCGCTGCCGCGACCACGCCGCCAAGGTCGGTCAGCTTCTGCTCGCGCGCCAGCGCTTCCTGCGTGGCCAGCAAGGCCTGGCTCATGGTGTGGATTTCCAGC